>NZ_JBUYWT010000048.1:0-59811 GCF_055264925.1 Bradyrhizobium sp. KZN70725 | reverse complement strand
AGAATACGGCTTGCCCATCCATGCTGGCCTCCGTCCAGCCAGCATGATGAATCAGAAACAACCTGATTTGGGAATCCTAAATCGATTCAACCTAACCCCATCCCGCTTTAGGCCCGGAGGTCGAGCGATACCGGAGAGACTATTGCATTACGGATGCGTTCCTTGCCGAATTGGACAAGCGCACAGGCGACAGCCAGGCCAATACCGCAAAACTGCAGGAGCGGCGCATTTCCTACGTGCTCAAGACGGGTGCGAACTGGGCGGGTCCAATCCGGTCCTTCACGTTGACGATCGATCCGGGCGGCGACGATCGCCTGGTCAGTTTTTGTCCAGGGCGACTCAAGCCGGCATCTGCCGACAATTCGCGGCAGTTCACGGCGAGCGACTTCAAGCCGGATGCCGACCTGAAGATCTTGATGATCGGCAAGTTCTGAACGGCAGCTCAATTGGTGAGCATCACATAGCGTCCAGCCGCGGTGATGGTCACGTTGCCGCGTTGAGCTTCGCTGGTTGCCTGCAGGAAGAATGTGTCGGCAGCCATCGGTCGCGGCTGGCGCAATGAATCCAGAACCCGCGGGGCTGCGACGGCCAACAGGAGTTGCGGACCGGTCGTACGCTCCATCGGCAGGGCAAAGGAAAGCGAGTCGACGCCCGGCTTCAGGAGGTAGGACAGGCTCCGCACCTCGCCGCGATCCGAGACCATGAGCAGTTCAACCACCCGGTTGGCAAAATTCTCGACGGTCCCATTAAGGGTCTCGCCGGCCTTCAGCTCCGTCGCCGACAGGTTGATGCGGGGCGCACGCGCTTGATCGCTTCCGACCTGACTGAGGAATTTGACGGCCGGACATTGTGCCTGATTCACCTGCCTGACGCCGACCGACGCCTCAAATCCCTGCTCCTTTCGAAACGCCTTGTCGAAGGTATCGAACGGGGCGGTCGAGGCGCCGAAGCCTTCAATGACGGCTGCGCTTGAGCTCACGGCAACAGGCAGGATGAAGAAGCAGTCGCCGCCCGCATATTGGGCAACATATTTGCGGATGCGCTCGGCTCGACCCGGCCCGTCGGGGGACGGAGACGGCGTCACCGTCGGCTGAGACGGCAACTTCACCGGCTCCTGACGCGCCGGCGGTGGCGGAGCAGGCTCGCTCGGCGGCGCGGATGTCCCGGCGAGTTTCGGAGGCGGCGGCAAAGCCGCCAAGCCCGATGTCCTCCAGACGAATTTATAGAAGGTGTACCCGCCGCCCCCCAGCAGAAGCAGCAACCCCGCGACGCAAGCGCTGAGCCAGATGCGGCGGGAGTTCCGCGTGGTTGATGGCACCCGCTCCTGCTGCGCAGACGTCCCGGCTTCCGGCTTCCCCAATGGATCGAAGCCGTAGAGCGGCGCGGCGGACGGCTGCGCCGAACCCGCCGGCGTCCAGTTGGCGACTTCCGCCATGGTTGGGCGCAACGCCGGGTCCGGCTGCAGCATCCTCTCGAGAAGCGGCCTGATGCGCATATCCACCGCGCCGAGATCGGGCACGCGCCGACGCTTCTCGACCAGTTGAAACTGGCTCCCGCCCATATCGAGCTTCTGTCCGGTCAGGGCATGGAACAGCACGAGACCAAAGCTGTAGACGTCGGATTTCGCGGTGACATCATTGCCGTACAAGCCGACCTGTTCCGGCGACGCGTAATTGTCCTTGCCGGCGAAGCCGGAGCCGATGATGGTTTTGTCACCCATCTGCGTCGACCGGGCGATCCCGAAGTCGATGATCTTGGCCCGCCTTACATAATCGAGCGGCACGATGATGTTGTCGGGGGAGACATCGCGATGGATAATGCCGTGCTCGTGAGCGGCCTGAAGGCCCGATGCGACCCGCCGCATCAATTTGATCAGCGCTTCGAAGGTCAGCGGCCCATCGTCGAGCATGTTCGACAGCGAGCGTCCGTTCACAAACTCCATCGCCAGATACGGGCGCTGCAGTGCGGGCTCGACCGTGAACAGGAAGTAGCGAACGATTGCTTCGTGCGGAAGATTGTGAAGCGCAGCCGCCTCCCGGCGGAACAGCGCAAGCGCCGCCTCGTTGTCGACCATGTCGGGGAGCAGCATCTTGACCGCGACGGGCGATCCGGTCTGGATCTCGCGGCATCGGTAGACCTCCCCCATGCCGCCTGCCCCGATCATCGCCTCGATCTCGTAAATGCCGTTGAGCCGGGTGCCGGCCGGCACACCGCGGTAGGATGACCGAAACGGATCGTTCGCGGTCATGGTCGCGGCTCCTGATCAAGCGGCGTCCTCGTCGGCTCTGAGGATCGTGGCGCGAGCAATCGCACGATCACGATCGTGACGTTGTCGAGTCCGCCGCGATCAAGTGCGAGCGCGAGCATGTCGTCGCAGGCGGCCTGGGCAAGGCGGGTGGCCGCGTGCTGCTCGATCTCGTCGTCCCGCACGTGCCGGGTCAAGCCGTCACTGCAAATCACGAAGATATCTTCCGGTTCGGCCGGACCGGTCACCACCTCGAGCTCGGGGTCGGCGACGACACCGACAGCACGGGTGATGGCATTGCTCGGCCAGTTCTGGACCTCTTCGCGCGACAGCGCGCCATCGGCGATCAGCTCCTCCAACTCGCTGTGATCGTGCGACACCTGTGTGATGCCGTGGCGGTTGATCAGGTACACCCGGCTGTCACCCGCCCAGATGCAGGCATAATGGCCGTCGCGTACGAGCAGGACTGCCGTTGTGGTCCCTACAATGGCACCCTGCCTTTCATGGCTGAGTGCCAGGATCTGCTGGTTGGCGCTGAACAGACGCGCCTCGCATTGCGCCAACAGGTCCGCCGCGGAGTCCGGCGCGCCGATGGAATCAAGCGCCTCCACCACGATGCGGCTGGCAAGATCGCCCGCCTCGTGACCGCCCATGCCGTCAGCGACGGCCCACAGGCCGACGTCGGTCCTTACCAGGCACGCATCCTCGTTCCGCGCCCGCACCCGTCCGGCGTGAGTGACGCTACCGACATCGAACAAGGAGGGGACGTGTACCATCGCGTGTCATCCCGTCCCGGCCACTTCGCGGCCAACGTCGCCGGTCAGCAGCGTGGAATAGCGAAACGGATCCGGCAATCCGCGGCAACAGAGTGCGACCGGCGAAAACCCTTCGCCCCCGGCGGTCCACCAGAAGCTAGCCGCGGCATAGACTTGAGGGTTGGCGCCGCAGAGCCTGCCGAACGACCCGGCAAACCCGTCGACCGTCGAAACCATTCCCAGCGTCGCGTCGCTCAGCGACACGACCGGCGGTCCATCAGTCCCCGGCGTCCGCAGACGCGGAAGCGCGAGACGATCCAGTGCATCGGAGATCTGCTCGAACGTCGCAGCCCGGTCCAGGGTCGAGAGCAGGAACGTCTCCACTTGCCCATACCACTCGTCCTGCGGATCGATGTGCGGCGGCGACAGCGCGGCGTCACCATCCGGCACCGCATGCAGCGTCAACGGATAGTATCGCCCCACACCGTCAAGCGAGGGCATGATCGCTCCTGCGACGGTGGTGCCGCAGATCGCGGCGCCAAGCCAGAATCGCCAAATCGGCGCGGTCAGGAATGCTTCCTGCCAGCCGGCGCCGAGTTGATGGCGGCTCGCGGAGATGGCTGCCTGCACCCACGGCTCCCAGACTTCCAGGAAGCTGCGCGGCGTCGCGATCGCGATGAAATCACGCTTCGCGCCGATCTTGCCGAATAAGCCGCATCGCATGGTCATATTCCGGTCGGGCAACGAAACTCGCGGAGCACTGACAGGTTTAACGGATTGCGCAGCGATCCGGTCGAAATCTGATAGTTGAGCTCGCGTCCGGCAACAATGAACGTTGCGCTGGCGGATTCCGCCTTGGCGACCAGCGAACCAGCCTCCAGCATTCGGAACAATGACCAGGGACCGATGCGCTCGAGTACGGATGGCGAGCCGGTCTCGTTGCTGACCGAAATTGCCGTCCGCGGCGATGGGCCGGGCCAGAGCACCGTCGTCGGTGAATTGCTCTGCGGTGGCGGCGGCGGAGGAGCGGGTTGCGGCGCGCCAAACATGGAGGGGGTTGTGGCTGGTCCTGGTGTGGTTGGGCTCGTGATCGTCGTACCGCCGATCTCGGTCTTGACTGTAATGCCCGGTCCCGCCGCAGCCGGCGGCCGGATCGCAAAGGACACCGCCGGCACACCGCCGCCGGTCTGGAAAAAGGCATCGCGGATATAGGCGGCGTTCTGGAACTGCTTTAGCGTATCAGGCGAGAACGATCGGCCGACGGGGCTCTCCTTCCGCCAGACCCATTCGGATCGCGACGTATCCGCATAAGGCGCCAGGAACTGAGTAAAGAACTTGTCCATGACACCGTTCGGGCTGAACAGTTTGGCAAAGTCCGCGAGCGGGACTTCCTGACCGCTGCTCCGTACGAACGGGTAGCGGTTGGTCACCGTCTGCTGACAGACCGGCGTGACCTGATCGCGCAACGACTGCAGGATCTGACCGGCCGTGGAGGCGGCGATGCTGCCTTCGAACTCCCCAGCCGCCGCCCGCAGCATATCGGAAAATGGTGGCGGCATACGCGAGGCATTGTTGCGCAGCGCCGCAACCTGGGTCTGAAGCCCCGCCGTTGCTTGCGCCGTCAGCTGCGGATTCTCGACCATCAGCGTCAGATTCTGCGCGATGTCGTTCAGGTTTGCGATCGTCGAGTCGATCGGCCGGCGGGTGCTCTCCCCTTCAAGCACTGCATGGTAGGGTTTGAACTGCGACTCGATCGCCGCACCGGGCGTACCATCCTGGGCGTTGTTGAACAGCGCCGGCGCGGTCACCGCGGGCGGCGCGGCCGGCGTGCTGCCGCTCGCCGGCTTCGGGCGTTCCTTGGTCAGCATCGTCTCATCGCGCACCGACTCCAGGATTTGCCGCATCGGCGAAGTCGGCGCCGAAAGCGCCCTCAGCACCTCGTATTTCGGCTTGTCCGCGAGCAATTTCTTCAGACGCAGACTGCCGAGCGCGGTCCGCCACGTCGTCACGAACTCATTGGAGTAGATGCTGAGCAGATCGCCAGCCAGATTGTCATACTGCTGGTCGATTGCCGACTGCTGGCCGGCGTCACCCAAGACCCAGCGCTCCCGCTTCATGCGCTCTGACAATCCGGGCAGTCGAGCGATGAACTTCTGATTGAAGCCGTTGTAGGTGAAGAACTCGGGCACCCGCACATTGTCCAGGGGCTGCCCAGTCGTGGTTTCGAAGACAACTGCCACGTCCGGACCACCTCGGCGGCTGGCGATCCAGTCGCCGGCGGTCGATCCACGAGCCTCCGACTTCAGGAACTCGTAGGCGCGTTGCGACACGCTGAGGCGCGCCAATGAATTCTGGGCCTGCTTGATCAGGCGTCCGTCAAGCTCGACCAGCGGCGGCTGCTCGGTTTCGAGGTCGAACATGGCGACGAGATTTTCATCGAGCAGACGCCGTCCCTCCGCGTTGGTCGCGCCGGGATAGAGGTTGTCCGCCCAGTCGCGCTGCATCCAGGAACGGATGAGCTCGCGGTCCGGGGATTGCAGGCCGCCGAGCATCAGGTAGACCTTCAGCGCCTCATAGACGAAGGCAGGCTCGTTGATGCGCGCATTGAGCTGCTCCTCCAACCGGTACAGCAAGCGAGGCCGGAACATGCGCTCAAGCGCGGTGTGATAGGCCGCCTTCGCGGGCGACAACAGGCGCGCGTGCTGACTGAGCCCGTAGCGCGCCGACAGTGCTACCGGCTCATTCCGTGAGGCATAGCCGGCCGGGGCGTTCCGCAGCCGATAGAGCAGCGGCAGCACCTTGTCGAGATCGTGATCGGCGATCAGCGTTTGCTTGATGAGCGGCGCCCCGGCGGCCGCATACTCGTTGTCCGCCTGCAAGCTCTGCTCGATCAGGTCGGAGTTGCGCTTGTAGCTGGTCAGCCACGCACCGACCAGTCCGATCGCCACCAAACCTATCAGCGACAGCGCCGCGGTCTTGAGGATCAAGGCGCGACGCACCGCAGCGCGGTCAGTCGAGACCCAGTCGGCCTCGCCGATGATGACCTTCGAAATCAAATCGGCAAGGAAAAAGCTCTTGCCGGTTCCGGAGTACGATCCGGCACCGACTTCCTCCGCGCCGAACGTACGCGCCAACGATCCGATCAATTGATCGATCGGCGTACCCTGCTGGGTGCCCGACGTGAAATAGAACCCACGCAGATTGGCATTCACGTGATACCGTGTCGGCTCAAAAATCTGGTTGAGGAAATCGTGGATTTGCGGCTTGAGCCGCGCCATCTGCGCCGGGAAGCCGAACAACTGCACCCGGTGCTGCGGCGTCGGCTCGTCCTGCAGACGATCGAGCGTTTCCTCGCTCAGACGCTCCAGCAGGCGATCGAACTCGACCGGGACCTGCCCCACCAGATTCTGGGTCTTGTCGGCGGTCTGGAACGTGGCCCCCCAGACCTGGCGCCGGCCGGCCTCGCCGAGATAGGCGAAATATTCGGTGAAACCGGCAACGAGATCGGCCTTGGTGAACAGCGCGTAGACCGGGAAGCTCACTTTCAGCCTTTGATGCAGTTCGAGGAGCCGCATTCTGATGGCATCGGCATGAAGCGCGAGTTCCTGCTTCGGCAGCGTCAGCACGTCCTCCAGACTGATCGCGACGAGAACGCCGTTGATCGGCTGGCGCGACCGATTTTTTTTCAGGATGTCCAGGAAGGACAGCCAGCTTTCCTTGTCGGCTTTGCTGTTCGAATCCTGGGTCGTGTAGCGACCGGCGGTATCGATCAGCACCGCTTCCTCGGTAAACCACCAATCGCAGTAGCGAGTCCCGCCGACGCCGGCGATCGCCGCCGGCGTCGCCCCGCGCGCGAGCGGAAACTTGAGTCCCGAATTGACCAGCGCGGTGGTCTTTCCCGCACCGGGCGGGCCGATAATGACGTACCAGGGTAGATCGTAGAGATATCCGGACTTGTTGCCGCTCGCGGTCTTGAGCGTTGCGAGCGCATCCTTCATGCGCTCCTTGAGCACCGGCTCGTCGCTGACAGCCTGGTCCGCAGCGCTGACGCCGTCGGCGATCTCTTTGGCATTCTTGCGTCGCTTGAAGAAATGAAGGCCGGTGATGCCTGCCGCCGCCGCGCCGAGCAGCAGGATCGCGATCTGGCGAACGATGTGATTTTCCAACGGATGCCAGTCGCCGAAAGCAACGAAGGGACCGGCAAGGTAGATCACTGCTCCAAGCGAGCTGAGCCCGACTCCATAGAGAACGATGCGTAGAATGTCCTTGGCGAGCATATTGACCGGTACCTGTCGCTTATCGCGTGAGCTTCTGGCGTCCGCCTATTCGCTACGTTCGATGAAGATTTCGACCCGACGGTTTTTGGCACGCCCCTCGGGTGTCGAATTGCTGGCAATTGGTGAATCCGACCCCTTGCCGTCGACATCGACGCGCGAACCATCGGCCAAGCCGGGCTTCAGCGCGGCGGCAACCGCCTTGGCGCGCTCGACCGACAATTCGAAATTCGAGGGGAAACGCACGGTGCGGATCGGCGAGCTGTCGGTATGGCCAACCACCCGGATTCGCCCCGGCTCCTTGTCGAGCGTCGCCGCGACGCGGGCCGCGATCGGCTTGAAACCATCCAGGATGGTTGCCTGGCCCGAGGCAAACAGTGCGAGATCGCACACCCTGATCACGATGAAGCTCGCCGTCTGATCCGCGGTCATGGCGCACGCCGTCTTCTCCTGTGCAAGCGCGTTGCGAATGCGCTGCAGCTGGGTGATGCGGTCCGGCGGTGGCGGCGGAGGCGGTGGTGGCGGCGGCGCAACGACGCGGCGCTTGAGCTCGATCGGATCGCCGGGATGCAGTGCCAGCGCGACTTGCGCAGCATTCTCCGCACGGCCAGCCAGCAACGTTCGCAGAACGAAATAGGATCCGGTTAACAGCGCAGCGACCACCGCCGCCACCAGCCAAACCGGAATGCGCAAGTGCTTCCGCCGACCGGCCAAGGCCTGTCCGCGCCAGTGCGGCGACAGATCGTTGGTCGGCTTGGGCCGAACCCGGCGCAGCGTTTCATAGAGGTTGCGCTGGATCACCTGGAGGTTCGCAAGTCCGCCCGGCGACGTCCGGTGGATTCCCTGGAATCCGAGCGCAAGGCAGGCGTGCTGAAGCTCGAGCACCGGATAGTTGACGAGCGGATCAGTCTTCAAATGGTCGAGAATCTCGAAGAAGCGTACGCCGCCCACGCGCTCGCCGAAGAACCGGCTGAGCATCGAGTATTGGGCCCAGACGTGCCGGTCGTCGGTCGGAATGTGCTGCACAATATCGTCGGCGGTCGCGCACAAGATATACTTCGCCGTATTGGCCTGGTGCTCGGAAATGCCCGCCGAGCGGATATCCTTCTCGAAGAACTTGATGGCGTCGGCGACCTGCTCCATCAGGCTCGCGAATGACGCCCGCATCAGCGCGACGCGCAGCCGGCCGAGCAACTGCAGCAAAGGGCCGCCGGCGCGCATTACCGGATTGGCGTTTGGCGCAACCAGATCGTCGACACGCAACGGCGGTCCGGGCGGCAGCATCGGTTGCGGCGCCTGAGCCTGCGCCGGTGTCGAAATCCATTCCTCCGAGGGCTGGCTGGTCGGCGGGGCGGCGTAGCTTGCGCCCTGCGGTGTGGGAGAAAACGAGGGCGGTGGCGAAGGGCCACCCGGCGAAGCCATGGGCGATGGCGAGTACGCCGGACGGCTGGCAGGTCCCTCGCCTGCTGGAGGTTGAGGGGCCGGAGCCGGCGGCATCTTCCCGCCAGGGTTCGGACGGATGATGGTCCGCTCACCCCGACCGAAAGGATTAACCGGCTTGTCCCTGTCGGTCATGGCCGCTCTTCCAGGATGGCCCAAAGGTACAACTCAAGCTCCGGCCAGTCGCCGGAAAAATGCATCCCGATCGAGGCCGCGGTGCTGAACTCGGGCCACAGCGGCGACTTGCGATCGAGATAGAAATAGACGTGGTCTGTGATGGCTCGGATGTGCGGTGGCGGCGTCGGCAGATGCACCAGGGTCAAACCCGGCAGGTTTGCGTGCACGATCTCGGTCATTTTTGTGTTGGGCCCGACCTTGAACAGGTGCGGGAATTCATTCTGAATCTCCACGAGAGGCCGCCGCGCGGCGACCTCCAGCACCAAGGTCGCATTTCGGAACAACGCGCGATCGCGGATCGGCGATACAAATGCGTTCTGGGCGCGTTCGATGATCTCCAGACGAATCGCCCGCCTGCCCAGCCGCGCGCTCAGGAAATCCTGGATGTCGCGGACCAGGGGCGTGAAGACGTATTCGAGGTTGTCGTGATCGTATGTCGGGTAGTCCCGTGCGCGTCGTTCGGTGGTCGCGAAGGTCGCAAGCTCACCGGCAAACCTCAGCAATTCCTCGTAGAGCCGTTCCGGATGTACACTGCCGGATCGTTTGAAATGAGTCAGCACCGGAATGGCCCGGTTCAGTACCTGCAGCACCAGATAGTCGACGCTCTGCAAACCGCCGCCGGACGACGGATCGACTGCGTAGCGCGCAAGCTCGTCGAGCTTGGTCTCGACCCAGCCGATGATTCGATTGAGCCAGCCATCGACAACCGGATGCGCGGCGCAGACCAGCATCGGCGGCACAAACTTGTCGTCGAACAGGATGTTCTTGTCGCGCACTTCGAGGATGCGAGCGATGCCGAGACCCATGTATCCCGGCTTGCTCGTCTTGCGCAGCTCGAACGACAGGCGTGGATAGACAACGTCAATTTCTTCTTCGATGCGCAGCGCCGAGGTTGAATCGATAAACGTTTCGGCAGTCCGAACGTAGCGACTTGCGCTGTCGGTGCGATCCTCATCCACCTCCCGCGTATTGGGAGCCGCGACCGGCATCATCAGCCAGACGATCTGGCCTGCGGCCGAATCCGGCACTTCGATGGCTTCCGGGATCGGACTGTCGGCAGGAATATCGAACGGCGTTCCATCCGGCATGACGCCGGTCGCACTGCGCACGGCGAATTTGCTCTGCTGGGTAAGATCGTTATCGATCTCGAGCTGGGCAAAGCCCCAGGGGTACGGTGTCGTGTAACGAACGCGCTTTTCCAGCAGATGCTCGAGATAGCGATCGTTCTGCTGCAGATGATGCGGCCGCAGGAACAGACCCTCCGACCAGAAAACTTTGCTGTACCAAGACATTCCTACATCCACTTGGCAATGATCGGCGACTGCATCGTCACCGACAGTTCACTTTGACCCCGACTTGTCTGCGCGGTCGTAATATTCGGAGAAATGCAGCATGAAGGTATCGATCGGCGCGCTCTCGTCGCGACCGAGATGCGCGTTCCAGCGCGTCAAAAATTCATCCCAGAGCTTGCTCTTGTTCGAGCCAAACAAGGATCTTGCGCCGCGCTGAAGCTCGAGCTCGCGCGCCATCAGCGTCGGATCGATACTGGCGATCAGTCCCCGGACGGCATGCTGCATTGCCGCATAGGTCTTCAATTGATGGGATTTGAGGTCCTTGAAGCCCTGGGCGAAGGCATGCGGCGCATCGAGGTAACTGCGGGTCGGCGGCCCGAATAGGATACGCATCGCGTCTTCCGCGGTCGGCGAGAATTTCAGCGGATTGTTCTCGATGGCCTGGATGGTGGTTTGGCTGGTGCTGCGCGTCAGCTGCTTGGCCTGGGTGCGCGCCTGCAGCAGGGCCATCAAGTTTTCCACCGTCATGCGCAGGATGACGCCGAGCTGTTCCGCAAGTTCAGCTTCGGTCTTGTCGGCAAAGAAACCGTCCGGTAGCCCGGCAGCACGTGCGATCAGGCGCGCAAACTCGGGATTGCCGATCGACGCGGCCGTGGCCGGTGCCGGCTCGGCCAGTTGCGGCCGCGGCGCTTCCACATGCCCTGTCGGTGAAGGCGGCGGCGGCGGGGCAGCCGCTTCGTCGTCGGCCCATACCGACGGTCGGCGCGGCGTCGGCATCGCGTGCAGCACGTCGACCGGCGGTTTTGGCGTGGCGACCGGACCGGCTGCCCAGCTCATGTCGTCGTGCAGCGGCGGCTCGCGTTGAGGCATCTGCGGCGAATACCGGACAGGATCCACACCCGCCGCGGGAACGCTCGCTGCCCAGTCCAGGAATTCTGGATTGACGGGCCGCGCGGCCTCGCGCGGTTTTCGCAACTGCTGCGGGTCGATTGGCGGCGGCACGTCGCGACCGGGAGCCCACAGTTCGTGGTAATCCGCGTGCTGCTGAGCGAGCGGAGCTTGCTGCTGCGCACCATGGCTCGGAGTGTCCTCGGCAGGCTCATCCAGGTCCAGCGAAACGCCAATGACATAGTGGCCGATGACGAGCCGATCGCCGTTGCGCAGCCGATGCGCTCCCCGCATACGCTGGTCGGCACCATTGAGAAAGGTGCCGTTGGTCGAGACGTCGTGCAGCCAGTAGCCGCCGTCGCGATAATGGACCTCGCAATGCTTCCCCGAAATCATCCGTGCCGGGTCGGGCAATGTCCAATCGAGATGGCGGTCCCGGCCAATGTCGACCGAACGCCTTCCGGTGACGGTAAATGACACAGGGCCGCCGTCTGGAAGGTTCGGCTCGTTCTCGATGTTAAAGCGAAGCACCATCACATCGTCTCGTCAGCGTGGAGGGCGCGGTTCGCCGCGTGCCAATTGAATACCATCCTCCAGGCAGGCCGTCATTATCCGGTCCCTGGACTCACGGGTAAGCCGGCAGAGGCCGATCAAAAGGGCTGCGCGAACCGCACGCGCCGTCTGATCCGGCTTGGCTTCGACCGGCGCAAATTCCGCCGGAACCACGCTTCCGCCGGACCAACCCGCCGCCAGCGCCAGCCAGGTCGCCGGCTGCTCGGGATCGTTGGCATTGCCGACCGCCAAAGCCTTGTTACGCGATTGCTCGTCCGGTTGCCGGACCCAGGTTTCGGCAAAATTGAGCGACCTGCCTTCATTGCCGTCGAAATGATCGAACATCTGCCGCAACGAGCGACAGCCCCAGGCGACGGCCACACGCCTGGGGAGCAGATACGCGCAGAAGGATACAGCCTGGTGCCAGTTGCCCGCATCGGCCGCCTCCTGCAGGAAATCCAACGAGAGTTTGTCCGGAGCGGCTTTGCCGACGTCGTAGCGCGCCAGCGGATAGGCTTCGAAGAGATCGCGGACTGTGCTGAACCGAACCTGATTCATGGCTGTCAGCCGACAATGGTTGGCGTGCCGTGGGCAACCAATGGTCCGCCGGCGGCGAGCGCCATGGCGGCCTGCGCGGTCATGGTGATGGTTGGCGCGTTGATGACGATGCCGGCTGGAGACAGGATGATCTGGCTTGGACCAACCTGCAGGGTGATATTGACGTTGGCCGAAAGGGTGATGCTCAGGCCCGCATCGACGGACTGATCCATCGCCAGCTTGACGTGCTGACCGCCCAATTCGATATCAAGCTTGTCGTTGCCGTTCTTGAGCGTGGTCTTACGGGTATCGCCGCCGAACGCCGCCTCACCGATGGTCCTGGTCTCGGTGTCGCGGACCGTGACGTCGTAGTCCTTCTCGGCGTGCAGGGTGATCTTCTCGGACCCCTTCTTGTCCTCGAAGTTCCATTCGTTGTAGCCGCCTCCCCCCTTGGTCGAATCGGACTTCAGACCCGCAATCGTCTTCTTGGACGGCAGGTCGTAAGGCAGCTTGTACTCATCGTTATATACGGTCCCTATCACCAAGGGCCGGTCGGGATCCCCCTCCAGGAATTCCACCACCACCTCCTGCCCGACGCGCGGGATGATCTGACCGCCCCAGCGCTTGCCGGACCAGACTTGCGCCACGCGCAACCGGCACGACCGCTTCTTCTTTCGATCCCAGAAAAAGCGAACATAGATTTCGCCCAGCGACTCGACGTCGATTTCCTCGCTCGAATTGTCGTCCTTGGTCACCACCTTGGCTGTCTGAATGCCGTTGATCCTCGGCTTCGGCGTCGTCATGGGAGATCGAAACGGCCGATCGCTCGGCAGAAATTCGTAGCTGCCGAAGTAGACGTGCTGCCCGGCGTCGCCGTGGCCGCCAGTGCGATAGGATTCGATGGAAAACGAGTGAGCTGCCCGTACCACGAGATATTCGACGTTCTGCGAGTCTTTCGAGTGCTTCTCGAGCTTGGTTAGTCCGCCCGGAAACAGATTGACGGCGTCGCCGTTGCCCCGGCGGCGCCGATCCATCGCCTGCTCGGCCTGGAGCTGGATCTTCGCGTATCGCTCGCCGTCGGATTTTTCCTTGAACTTGCCGGGATAGTCGTAGAACTCCATCTCGGATCGTGTGTAGTGCTCGGAGCCCTTGGCGTCGCTGATCATCTGTGCGTTGGGCTTCTGGTAGTTGTAATCGTTGAGCTCGATCTTCCCGGTGCGGAACCGGCGCTCGGACGCCCATTCATAAATATGCTGCTCGCCGCGACGATCGGAGCCGGTAAGCGGGATGTAGGGGATCTTCGCGAGACCGTTGATTGGACTGTGCGAGGACTTGGAATCGGCCAGCACCAGCGTGTGCTTGCCGCCTTCATGCTTGAAGAAGTAGTAGATCCCGTGCTGCTCCATCAACCGGCACACGAAATCCAGATCGGTCTCGCGATATTGAACGCAGTATTCGAGCTTTGGACATGAGCCCTCTTCGGTAAGCTTGGACTCATAATCCGTGAAGCCGCGCTCGTTGAAGACCTCCTTGATGATGTCGGGCGCCTTCTTGTCCTGAAAGATCCGGCAATCGGTGGTCCGCGACAGCAGCCACAACCAGGGCCTCAGCACGATCCGGTAACTGAAATAGTCGTTCTTCACCCCCAGCCATTGGGCTTCCGTGAGAATGCCGCTGAACTCGCGTTCCTTCTCGTGCAATTTGATGGTGAGGGTGCACTGCTTGCCGATGGCCCGATCGAAGTCGAGATCGGCTTCCTCGCTGAGACATTCAATGCGGTATTCGAACAGTTCACTCAGACCTTCGGCGGCCTCGAACCGGGCAAAAACCAGAACGTCCTTGCCAAGGGGGGTCTTGAGCTCGCAGAGGCGGGTATCCTGGGTAAGCTGGCCCATGTGGGCGTTAAACTCCCTCGTTGACCGCACGAGCTGCGCAATCGGCGCATCAGGCGGTCAAGCACGAACGACCGAAATCCGAGCCGTCCATCGGTGGGATGGCCGGCAAGTCCGCTCGGTGTCACTCTCCTGACGCGGCAACGCACCCGCCCGGGGAAGCCACTGCGGCACTCATGTAGTCGGTTCCAAGCGCTTGCTGGTTCACGGGAAACCGCCACCATCGCGGGAATGAACCGAGGCCGGCGTTGATCTGACCTACCAGTCAATCGGATCATGATCCCCCGCGTGATCCGCCAGATGTCATGGACCTGGTCGAGGGGCCAGGGCCTCGCAGACGGATCCTCTTTGCATGCTCGACGTCGCATCCCTGACCCAGCCCATCGGCCCCGACGATCCCTGCGGGCCCGACCTCGATGCGGCCGGCGACGTCCAGTACCTGAACTTCTTCGCAGCTGCGGAATCGCTGCTGCCGATGTCGTATTTCGAGGTCGTCAACGCGAATGGAGAGCGCGGACGCTTCGACCCGAAGGCCATCGATATTGCCGGCCAGTTCGCCGCTGCGCAGCCCCTGTTGGCTCGCACCCGCGATCTGCGCCTGACCATGCTGCTCGCCAAATTTTCCATCCTGAACCGCGATCTCGACGGCTTCCTCAGCTGCCTGCGGGCAACCAGCCTGCTGCTCCGCGAACAATGGGAAGCGGTTCACCCGAGGGGCGAGGACGGGGACTATGCCTTTCGTGCGGTCACCATCGAGGCGATCGACGTGTTTCCGACGGTGATCAACCCGCTCCAATTCCTTCCCCTGATCGAAAATCGACGGCACGGCAGCCTCAACTACCGAGCCTATCAGATTGCCAAGGGCGAAATTCCCGCCGGCGATGCCGATGTCGACATGCCAGATCTCGGAACCATCGAGCGCATCGTCGCCGAGACCGATCTCGACACCCTCAAGGCGGTGAGCGCCCGCTGTTCGGCGGTCGCTGCCGAGATTGCCGGCATCAAATCGGTTTGGCACGAAAAGTTGAACTCGGGGCAACCCATCAGTCTCGACAGGCTGGCGGGCGTCGCGAACGGCTTGTCCAGCTGGCTCGCAGCTCTGGTGACCGCACGCGATCCGGCCGCAGCTGCCTCATCCCCGGAGGAGACCGCCCAAGACGGCCCACAGCCTCCGATCGAAATCGCCGGCGCAGTCACGTCACCCGGACAGGCATCCGCGGCGCTGGCGGCGGCTGCCGACTACTTCGCTCGGAAGGAACCGTCGAGCCCGGCGCTGTTGCTGGTGCGGCAGGCGCAGGACATGGTTGGCAAATCGTTTATCGAAGTGATGCGGATGCTGATGCCGGCCCACGTGGAAACCGCCGCCATCAATATCGGTCGCGACAAAGTCTTCGACCTGCCGATCGAGCGCATGGCGGAATTCGCCACCTCGCTCCCATCCGCGGCCGAAAATGAGGCTCAAGGTACTGTTTTTGCAGCCGAAAACAGAGCCCAGGCGTTGGACTTGCTGAGCAAAGTCGCGTCGTTCTTCCGGGCCGCGGAGCCGTCCAGCCCGATCCCGTTCCTGGTCGATCGCGCACGTGAACTCGCACAGCGAGACTTCCTCAGCCTGCTGAACGAAGTGCTGCCGGAGGGCGCTCTGAAGGCGATCGATAAATCGAATTGAACCCGCCTTCCGTTCGACGGGACTAACTGAACGGAAGGAAGCTCCGCCGACGAAACACCGAGGCACTTCCCTGCCTGCGTCGCGCAAGTCGGCTTCCGCAGAGATTTTTTTGTGAAGAGGGCAACCCAATGGCAACCGACAGCGGTCAAAAATTCATTCGCCGAAACCGCGCACCGCGCGTGCACATCACTTACGAAGATCCCTACGACGCCGAGCGGCTGATCGAACTGCCGTTCGTCATGGGCGTCCTGTCCGATCTTTCCGGCAACAACCCCGGCATCGAGAAGACGAAGGTCGAGGAGCGCAAGTTCCTCGAGTTCGACATGGACAATTTCGACAACCGCATGGCGGCGATCCAGCCCGGCGTGACGGCGCGCGTCGCCAACCGTCTCAGCGACGGGTCCGACGAAAAGATCTCCGTCAACCTGCGCTTCAACAAGATATCCGACTTCACGCCGGTGGCGGTCGCCCGCCAGGTGCCGGCGACGGCCAAGCTGCTCGAAGCGCGTGAACAGCTCGCCAACCTGCTGCGCTACATGGATGGCAAGGTGGGTGCCGAGGACCAGCTGAAGAGGCTCCTCGCCGATCCTCAACTGATGGCCGCACTGCGCGAGCGCGCGACCAGCCAGTCCACCGAATCCGACAGCAACAGCTAAGGGAAGGAATGGGGACCATGGCAAAAGAAGCAATCCACAAAGAGACCACCGCCAAGGTCGGGACCGTCGAGGCTGACGAGTTCGCCGCCCTGCTGAAGCAAAGCTTCAAGCCGCGCACCGAACGTGCGGCGACCGAAGTCGAGAACGCGGTGTCCACGCTCGTTCAGGAAGCGCTTAAGGATACGAGCGTCATCAAGTCGGACGTGCTCGACACCATCGAGGAGATGATCGCGCGGATCGATCAGAAGCTGACCGCGCAGATGAACGAGATCCTGCACGCGCCCGAATTCCAGGCGATCGAAAGTGCCTGGCGCGGCCTCCACTACCTCGTCTTCAACTCCGAGACCGACGCCAACCTCAAGATCCGGGTGATGAACGTCTCCAAGAACGAGCTGTATCGGAACCTGCGGCTCTATCCCGATGCGCGCTGGGACCAGAGCCCGCTGTTCAAGCAGATCTACGAGTACGAATTTGGCCAGTTGGGCGGCGAGCCGTTTGGCTGCCTGATCGGCGACTACTATTTCAGCCACCTCCCCACCGACGTGCAGTTGCTCCGCGATCTCAGCAAGATCGCCGGCGCCGCGCACGCCCCCTTCTTCAGCGGCGCCGAGCCTACGCTGATGGGAATGGACTCGTGGACCGAACTGTCCAACCCTCGCGACATCGGCAAGGTGTTCGACACGCCGGAATACGCCGCATGGAAGGGACTGCGCGATCAGGACGACTCGCGCTATCTCGGTCTGTGCATGCCGCGCGCACTGGGCCGCCTCCCCTACGGCGCCAAATCGGAGCCGGTGGAAGAGTTCGCCTTCGAAGAGGAGACGGACGGGCACACCGGTGACAAATACGGCTGGATCAACGCCGCCTATGCGATGGCGGTCAACATCAACCGCGCCTTCAAGGAGTTCGGCTGGTGCACGCGCATCCGCGGCGTCCAGTCCGGCGGCGAGGTCATCAACCTGCCGACGCATACGTTCCCGACCGACGACGGTGGCGTCGACCTGAAATGCCCGACCGAGATCGCCATCAGCGATCGTCGCGAGCACGAGCTTGCAAAGGCGGGACTGATCCCGCTGATCCATCGCAAGAACACCGACAAGGCCGCCTTCATCGGCGCCCAGTCGCTCTATAAGCCGAAGAAGTATTTCGGCGACAAGGGCGTGGATGCAACCGCGTCCGACAACCTGTCGTCACGCCTGCCCTACATGTTCGCAGTATCCCGCTTTGCGCATTATCTGAAGTGCATGGTTCGCGACAAGATCGGATCCATGAAGGAAAAGGATGAGCTGACGGTCTGGCTGCAGACCTGGATCAACGAATACGTTGATGCCAATCCGGCCTTGTCGTCAGAAGCTCAGAAAGCGCGCAAGCCGCTGGCCGCTGCGAAGGTTGAGGTCATAGCAAACGAGGAGAACCCGGGATATTACAACGCGCGCTTCTTTCTCCGTCCACACTTTCAACTGGAAGCGATGGACGTCGGTCTCAGTCTCGTTTCGCGCCTGCCAGGCCCGAGCTCCTGACGCCGCGCTATTGCAACCGTCACTCATCAGAGAATTTTGAAAGGGCTATGCTATGGCTGTCGACATCTTTTTGAAACTCGATCCGATCAAGGGCGAGTCGCTCGACGACAAACACAAGGACGAAATCGACATTTTGAGCTGGTCGTTCGGCGAGAGCCAAAGCGGCACGTTCCACAGCGGGTCGGGCGGCGGCGCCGGCAAGGTCGCGGTTCAAGACCTCCACTTCACGCACTTCGTGGACAAGGCGACACCCGAGCTTTTCAAGGTCTGCGCCAATGGAAAGCACATCGACAGCGCCATCCTCACGGTACGCAAGGCCGGTGAACACCCGCTCGAATATCTCAAGATCGAGATGAAGCACGTTCTGGTTTCCAGCGTCTCGACGGGCGGATCGCACGGCGAGGATCGCCTCACCGAAAACGTCAGCCTGAACTTCCAGAAGGTCAAAATGACCTACAAGACCCAGACCGAAAAAGGCGGCGCCGGCGCGTCTCCGGTGTTCGGATGGGACGTTGCGGCCAACAAGGAATGGGCCTGATCGCAGGCTTCCTGCCCGGCGCCGGTTGCCAATAGCGGCAATCGGCGCCGGCTGTACGGGGACCGTCAATGACCGTTACGCCAAGGAAGGACCGGCTCTCTCCGCCATTGATGCTGGCCTTTCGTGCGGCTCATGATGCTCGCGATGCGCGCAAGGCACTCGAACTGCGCGATCAGTTCGGCGAGCGAGTGATAGCGGGACGGCGCAGCGCTGGTCGTTTCCCGATCTCGGAGACGCTGCTAAGGCGCGAGGTTTCGCAGGACGTCGAAACACTCCTCAATACCATTGCCCTCGAATCGACGCTTGACCTGACCGGTCGCGGCTGCGTCCGCACCTCGATCCTGAACTATGGTTTCCCCGATATCGCAAACCGTTCGATCGACGAAGTCACCGACGAGGAGCTTAGCGATGCCCTGCGCATGTCGCTCACGACCTACGAGCCGAGACTCGATCGCAAGTCCATCCGGGTGCGGCGCGACACCTCCGTGGGCGCCGAGCAGCTCAAACTGCGCTTTGTCGTGCATTCCGACCTGAAATGCGAACCGCTCAACGTGCCCGTGGAATTCGTCGCAGACGTCGACCTCGACAGCGGCGATATACAGATCAACCGATTATAGCATGAACCGCGAATTCCTCGACTTCTACAATCGTGAACTGTCGCTGCTGTACGAGCACGCGGAAGGTTTTGCCGAGGAATATCCTGGTATCGCCGAGCGCCTCGGCGGTCTGGTCCGCGACCGCTCGGATCCGATGATCTCAGGCCTGCTAGAGGGCGCTGCATTTCTCGCCGCGCGTGTCCAGCTCAAGCTCAAGCACGAGTTTCCGGAATTCACCGCGAACCTGCTTGAGCAGTTGGTTCCGAATTATCTCGCGCCGACTCCGTCCGCCATGCTGGTCAAGATTCAGCCGACCTACGCCGATCCGGCGTTGCGCGACGGCAAGAAGATCGCGCGAGGCGCCTATTTCGACGCGAGCTATCGCGAAAGGGAACGGAGCCTCGCCTGCCGGTTCCGGCTTTGCCGCGATATCGTGCTTTGGCCTTTTGACGTCACCGGCGCCGAATATTTTGCGACCGCGGGCGCGTTGCAGGCCCTCGGGATTCCAGTCGGCGGAGAGGTCATCGCCGGGCTCAGGGTCTCCTTGACACACCGTACCGCCGCGCGGCTCGACGAGGAGCCGGCGGACGCGGAGACTCGCAACAAACCGGAGACCTGGTTCGCTGGTTGCCGCACCAGCGAACTGCCCATCTATCTGACCGGCGCCGAGTCGGACGCCATCGCACTTTACGAACAACTGACCTCGAACTGCGTCGGGCTCTATTTTCGCTATCTCGACGATTTCGGCGATCCGGTCGTCATCCGGGCTCCGAACGACTGTGTGCAGCAAGTCGGCTTCAGCGAGAACGAATCCCTGTTTCCGAACGACAACCGGGTCTTTCGCGGGTCGGAGTTGTTGCGGGAATATTTCGTGTTTCCGCGCAAGTTCCTTGGCGTCAATCTGACGCAGCTTCGCGCTGTGATGCCGCGGTTACGCAGCAAATCCATCGATATCGTCTTCGCGTTCGATGAACACAACTCGCGTCTCGCCGCCTCGGTCCGGGCGGATACGTTCAGTCTCTACACCGCCCCGGCGATCAACCTGTTCGAGAAGACCAGCGATCGCATCCCGATCAAGTCGAATACCTACGAATACCACGTGGTGCCCGACCGAAGCCGCTACCTCGAATACGAGCCGCACCAGGTGCTGGAGGTTTACGCGCACTTTCCGGCGGAAAAGGACAAGCGGCGCGTGCGTCCGCTGTACTCCGCCGCCGTCGACAGGACGGCCGGATCGGTCGAGGGACTTTATTACACGGTTCGTCGGCTGCCGCGGCGGCGCACCGTCGAAGAGAAGACCTATGGCGCGGCCTCGGACTATACCGGAACCGACATGTTCCTCTCGCTGCTCGAGCCCGGCGACCCGAGCGGCGACGGATCCGCCGCCGAGCTGAGCGTCCGCGCGCTGTGCTCCAACCGGCATCTCACGGAACATCTGCCGGTCGGCCAGGGCGGAGCCGACTTTCGCCTGCTGGACGACACCTCGCTCGAGCTGATGTGCATCGCCGGCCCCACCCGACCACGCGAGCCGGTGGTGGCGCAGTTGCGCAGCCGCAGCGAAATCGCCAATAGCGGCGTCGTCAGCTGGCGCCTGATCAACATGCTGAGTTTGAACTATCTCGGCCTCGTGGAACGCAGCGGCGGCAAGAACGCCGGAGCACTGCGGGAGATGCTGTCATTGTTCGCCGACCAGTTCGACGACGCGACGGAGCGAAAGATTCGTGGCGTGCGCAGCGTCGAGAGCAGGCCCGTGGTGCGGCGGGTGCGTGAGCGTACCGGCAGCGGCGCGGCGCGCGGCCTGGAGATCACGGTCACGCTTGACGAGAAGGCATTCGAGGGCAGCGGCGTGTTCCTGCTCGGAGCTGTGCTGGAACGCTTCTTCGCCGACTATTCAGGCTTCAACACCTTCACCCAGACCGTCATCTCGACCCCGGAGCGCGGCGAGATCATGCGTTGGCCGGCCCGCATGGGCACCCGGAGGCCGCTGTGACGCTGATCGACCAGATGAAGGCCGAGCCCTGGCGGTTCGATTTCTTTCAGACGCTCCGCCAGCTCGAGCGATGCAATCCGGATCGACCGCGGATCGGCGACAATGCAGCGCGTCGCGAGGAGTTTGTCGACCTCGGTCAAACCCCCTATCTGGAATTTCCCGCCTCCAATCTGAGCTCGGTCGACGATCGTGATGGCAGGCTCAAAATTCTGGTCAAATTCCTCGGCCTGCTCGGACCGCAGGGCGCGCTGCCGCTGGCTACCACCGATGAGAGCGTCGGCTGGCAGTTGATGCGGGACGACGCTTTCCCCCGTTTTCTCGACCTGCTGAACGGACGCTTTCTGCAGTTGTTCTTTCGAGCCTGGGCAGACGCACGGCCGATCGCCCAGCATGATCGGCCATCCGACGACCGCTTCATCGCTTATGTCGGCTCCTTCGCCGGCCTCGGCTCCGATATTTTTGCCAATCGGGATACCGTGCCTGACATGGCGAAGCTGAGCTTCGCCGGGCTGGTTTCACCGAGAGCGAAATCCGCATCACGACTGGCGCGGCTGCTGCAAGGGCTGTTCGATGTCAGGGTCGAGATCGACGAGTTCGTCGGCACGTGGCTCCCATTCGACCCAAGCCATTGCAGCCGGCTCGGCGGGACGCACGCCAAGCTTGGTCACGACGCGCTCCTGGGCTCGCGTGTGTTCAGCGTCGAAGACAAGATCAGGGTTCGCGTGTTCGTGAAGGATTTTGCTCAATACGAGCAGTTCCTGCCCACCGAAGCGCCGAACCTGTCCGAGCCCCTGGCTGACGCCGTCTACTTCTACATCGGCGACGAACTCGAGTGGGAGGTGGAACTTGCCATTCCGGCGGGAGCGGTTGTCCCGATGAAGCTCGGGCAGAGCGGACGCCTTGGATGGACCAGCTGGGTTTCGCCGAACTGGGCCTCGACCGAGGAGTATCGGCGCGATGCACGCTTTCACCTTGCCGAGCGTCTCAGAGCCCGGCGCAACGCTGCGACTGATCAGCAGCCGATTTGAACCTAAGCATCGCTCCGATTGTCCTAACATCATGGGAATTCGAGCCGATTTCCGCGACGACCCGGCATCGCCCGGGGATTGAGCAGGAGGCGCCATCGTGACCGATATCAGCCTTGAGGCCGTGACTGGCAAACTGAACCGGGCCGGCTACGATGCCTTCATACAGGCCCTGCGCCACGCCAAGAGCGTCAGCAACCGTAACGTGGAGCTTGCGCACTGGCTGTTTCACATCCTGCAACAGGAGCGGACCGACCTCAGCCTGTCGGTGGATCACTACAAGCTCGACCGCGCGCGGCTGCTGTCGGACCTCGCAGGCGTCATCAACGGTTTCCGCAAGAACGAAACCGACATGCCGGGCGTCGCCAATTCGGTCATCGATATTCTCGACCGTGGCTGGCACTACGCCACGCTGTTCTTCGGCGAGACCCAGATCCGCACCGGACATCTCCTGGTCGCCGGATTGAAATCGAACGAGATCCGTCGTGCGCTCAACAACATCTCGCAGGAATTCGCCAAGATAAATGTCGACGCATTGGCTGCGGAGCACCGCGCCATCTGGGCAGGCTCCGAGGAGGAGACCATGCGTCCGATGGACGGCTCCGGATTGGCCGGTGCCGGTACTGACGGTACGGACCGGGCGAATCCCAAGGGGACGACGCCGCTCGACCGGTTCTCCCAGGATCTGACCGCCAAGGCCAGATCGGGCCAGATGGACCCGATCCTCGGTCGAGACGACGAAATCCGCCAATTGATCGACGTGCTGATGCGCCGGAGGCAAAACAATCCGATCCTCACCGGCGAGGCCGGCGTCGGCAAGACTGCCGTGGTCGAGGGATTTGCCCAGCGCATTGCCGCCGGCGAGGTGCCGCCGCCGCTGCGCAACGTCAGGCTCTGCGCGCTGGATATCGGCCTGATGCAGGCCGGTGCCTCGATGAAGGGCGAGTTCGAGCAGCGCCTGCGCTCGGTGATCGACGAGGTACAGAACTCGCCTACCCCGATTATCCTGTTCATCGACGAAGCGCACACGCTGATCGGGGCCGGTGGCGCCGCCGGCACCGGCGACGCGGCCAATCTCCTCAAGCCTCCCCTCGCCCGCGGCACGCTGCGGACCATCGCCGCCACCACCTGGGCAGAGTATCGCCAGTACATCGAAAAGGACCCCGCACTCACACGGCGCTTTCAGCCGATCCAGGTCGATGAGCCGGATGTAGAGACCTGTTGCATCATGCTGCGCGGTCTCCTGGGCCCGATGGAGAAGCACCACGGCGTTCGCATTTCGGACGCCGCGATCGTGACCGCGGTCAACCTGTCGCATCGCTACATTCCGTCCCGACAGCTGCCGGACAAGGCGGTCAGCCTGCTGGACACAGCTTCAGCACGGGTAGCCATCAGTCAAAGCGCGACGCCGGCCCTGATCGAGGACGCTCGCGTCGCGATCGCGGCCCGCGAGGCCGAACGATCAGCGCTGGTCAGCGACGGCGATCTCGGGGACGAGAACAGCGAGCGCATCACCACAATCGACGGCGACATCGCGACGCTGAAGGCCAAGCTGTCCGGCCTGGAGGCCGACTGGGCCAAGGAACAGGAGCTCGTCAAGGACATCCGCAGCATTCGCGAAATCCTCTCCGAGAACGGCGACGAAGATCGAGCGACGAAGCGCGTCGAGTTGCGCGGCAAGTTCGAGACACTGGAAGGCATCAATCCGGAAAAGCGGATGATCTACGCCCATGTCGACCAGCAGTCGGTGGCCTCTGTCGTGTCCGACTGGACCGGTATCCCGACCGGCAGAATGATGCGCGACGAGATCGAAACCGTCCTGAAGCTACCCGAAATTCTCAATCGCCGCGTGGTCGGCCAGTCCCACGGGCTGACGATGATTGCGAAACGAATCGAGACCAGCCGCGCCAAGTTGGACAACCCGTCCAAGCCGATTGGCGTTTTCATGCTGGCCGGACCGTCCGGCGTGGGCAAGACAGAAACCGCCCTCGCGCTTGCCGAAACCCTTTATGGCGGCGAGCAGAACATGATCACGATCAACATGTCGGAGTTCCAGGAGGCCCATACGGTCTCGACCTTGAAGGGCGCACCTCCGGGTTACGTCGGCTATGGTGAAGGCGGCCGGCTCACCGAAGCGGTCCGGCGCAAGCCCTACAGCGTTATCCTGCTCGACGAGGTGGAGAAGGCCCATCCCGACGTCCATGAGATCTTCTTCCAGGTGTTCGACAAGGGAGTCATGGAGGACGGCAACGGTCGGCGAATCGATTTCAAGAACACATTGATCATTCTGACCACGAACGTCGGCACCGATCTCATCATGAGCCTGGCGCGCGATCCGAAGTATCGCAACGAGCCGGAAGAACTCGCCAGGCTGCTGCGGCCGGAATTGCTGAAGGTGTTCCCTGCCGCCTTGCTTGGGCGCATCGTCTCGATCCCCTACTTTCCGCTTTCGGACGAGATGCTTGCCGGCATCGTCAGATTGCAGCTCGACCGGATCGGACAGCGCCTCCGCGATAATCACAAGGCTGCCTTCGGCTACGACGATGCAGTCGTCGAGCACATCGTATCCCGCTGCAACGATCCGGACTCCGGCGGGCGGATGATCGACAACATCATCACCAACACGCTGCTGCCCGAACTGTCGCGTGAATTCCTCAGCAAGTCTCTCGCCAAGGAGGAGGTCAAGCAGACGCGCGTCTCGATCGTGAACGACAAGTTTGCATATTCGTGGAACTGACTGCGATGAACATCCAGACCGAGCACCGCCAGCCGACCACCGGCACCACAGCATACGATGAGGTGTATTATCCCGGGCATGTCTACGGGCTCACTCACCCGAACCATCTGGCAACGATCGCTACGGTCTACGGCATGCAGCCGGCTCCGGTCGAGCGCTGCAGGGTCCTGGAGCTCGGCTGCGGCGTTGGCGGCAATCTGTTGCCGATGGCTTTTCAATATCCGGACAGCGAGTTCATCGGTATCGACCTGAGCGGCGTTACGATCGAACGCGGACAGCGGAACATCGCCGCGTTGGGCTTGGGCAACATCAGGCTTCTGCATTGCGACATCATGGATGTCGACGCTGCCTTCGGACAGTTCGACTACATCATCGCCCATGGCGTGTATTCATGGGTGCCACCGGTCGTGCGCGAGAAGATGATGTCCATCTTCAAACGGAATTTGGCGCCACGGGGGCTCTGCTATGTCAGTTACAACGCGCACCCGTTCTCGCATCTTCGCGACATGGTCCGCGACATGATGCGCTACCACACCCGGCGCATCACCGGGATGAAGGAGAAAGTCGGACAAGCTCGCGCGATCGTGAAATTTCTCAGCGAAGGATCGAAGTCCAGCTCGGTGCACGGTACAGTCATGCGTGACCAGTGCAACCGCGTGCTCAAGGCTCCGGACGAGTTGCTTTTTCACGACGATCTCGATTCTGGCGCGACGGCGTTCCTGCTGCACGAAGTCGTCGAAGACGCCGGCCGACATGGGCTGCAATATCTGAGCGACGCCGATTTCTCACGACGCTATCTTGCCGGTTACACCGAAGAGGTCCGCGCCACGCTGCAGCGCTTTCCCGAAAGCGAGTTCATGGCGCGCGATCAGTATCAGGACTTCATCGACGGCAACGGGTTTCGGCGTACGTTGCTCTGCCACGAAGGCATCTCCCTTGACCGCAAGGTCGATCTCGACTTCATCACCGCCTTCTATCTGCTGAGCACCACCAGCCCACGTCGCCCCGACGCCTGCCTGACCGACGATTCCGAGATGGAATTTGAAAATCAGGACGGCAGCCGAATCACCGTGACCAATCCGCTCCTGAAGGCCGCACATCTTTGTCTCGGCCGGGCCTGGCCGCGCGCACTCTCGTTCACTGAACTGCTCGATGGCGCCCGGACGCTGCTGGACGGCCGGCAAACAGCCGATGACCAACGGATATTGACGGAAGCGCTCTATATCCTGGCCTGCAGCGGCGAGGTCTCCTTTCTGAAATCACGGCCGTTTCTCGTGAAGGAAGTCACGGATTGTCCGCAGGCGAGTCTGCTCGCCCGCAGACAGGCGCAGAGCGGCCCGCTGGTCACCAATCTGCTTCACCAAACCGTGCAGTTGGAGGACGACAGGACGCGCCACTTTCTGCAACTGCTCGACGGCTCCCGGACGATCGAGCAAATCACAGCCGAAATGACTGAAATCTTCGGACCGACCATCCAGGTCAAGCAATTGGATGATGCCGGGCAGCCCGCCGAGCCGTTGCTGCTGTCAACCCGACAAAGCGTTGACCGTTCGCTGGCGACGGTCGGCAAACTGGGTTTGCTGGTGGCCTGAGGACGGGCGGCAAGGAGCCGGCCCGTCATTTTGTGGAGCGGACGCCCCACGTCCCATCAGCCGTCGTGGGTGTATTGTTGGCCGAGCAGCCACCCGGTGAGAATGCCGCCGGGTCCGCTGGCATAGACCGCGCTAAGGCCGACACCGGCGCGCAGCATCTGCCATTCATGCTCGCCGACCCAGGGAATGCCGGGATCACCCTTCTGGTATTGCGACAGCAACGTTCGGGCGACTTCCGCGGCATTGGCGTAGATCGTGCCGTTCGCCCAGCGGGGTCGCGGCAGGCCCGTCATGCGGCAGTAGAGCGCGGTACAGACATAGGCGGACGCCTCCTCCGCATTGCCGTCAAGGCCGGTACGCAGCAGATCGTAAGCCGCATGCAAGGCCTCGTGGACGATATAGGCTTCGTCCATTCGCCCCGTCGCCGACACGACCTCCAGCGTATTCGCCGCGACGACCGTACCGTCCGCCCGGGTCCGCGCGACGTCGTTATATTGTGCCGCAACATTTGCCGCGAGGTCCGTCGGAACTCTGACGCTGACCTGTCCCAACCGGATCGCGCGAGCGACGTGATGGAACGTTTGCGGTGCAATCGTCACGTGGCTGCCACGGATCGGAAACCGGAAGCGAATGCGTGCGACCGCCGGGCCATTGAGTACGTCTAGCACCCTGCTCCGAAGTGACATCGGATCGTCCTTGCTGTTGACACTGCTCCACGAATGGTGGTCGGCGTTTCCGGTTAGGAGGTTCAGTTGAACCCGGCCCCGGCCGGATCAGACAAATCGGGGACTGGCTTTCACTCGGAGGGCAGCCCCGTGACGACCACCGACCCGACCACGACCGACACTTACCGCAAGATCGCGGCGCGGCTGACCATGCTCCGGCCGCAGATCGATCTGTCGAAATATTTCGCGGGGCCGAATCCCAATGTCCGCCTCTATGACGAGAAGGCCTATATCCGACGCCAATTGGAGAAGTATGGCGTCGCGGCCGCGACGAGCACGCTCGACGGCGTCACGTTCCTGCCCAAGGACTGGGAAGACCTGATCAAGACGCTGCGCATTGCCAAGACGTCGGACGGATTCGACGCCTTCGCCGAAGGCAAAAGCCCGGAGAAGCCGTCGCATTGGGCCCTCGATCTGTCGATGGCAGCCACAATCGGCAAGGGATTCCGGGAGATCTGGCGCCCAAAACTATCCGACCGGCCGCTCTCGACGCGAGACCTTCCGGGCCGGCACGGCTTCGGGCTCGGGCGCGGCCGAGGGCAATGGAGCGACGACTATAGCGCGCAGTTCGGCAAGGACCCGCAGCCGCAGGACATCACGTCGCTGCATTTCGCGGTAGCGCCGGACCGGGTCAATGTTCACATCGACGAGACCGGCTTCGTGTTTGAGGGCGCAGACGGCGCCCTCACGGTCGGACCGAATTTCGGCCACCACGCCGTCAATGAACTGTTCTGGAAGAGCAATCCTCACCTGCCGCGCTGGGCGATCGATCACATCGACCTGATCCTGCCGAACAGCGCCAACGATTTTTCGCGATTTGGCGTTTCGGTCGACCTGTATCAACGCAAGGACTTGCGCGTCACCGTCACCGGCTCCTGCGGCATTTTCGGAGGATTCGAGTGCTCGGGAACGTTAAGCGTCAGTGGAACGCATGATCTGCTTGGCTCCAAGCCGAAAGGCGCGCGCTGACGATCGCATGTCTGCGATCGAGGGTGCGGCAGAGCCGCTTGAACCGGCGCTTCAGCAGACGCGACTGAGGGATAGGCTCGCCGACGCAAAATGCGTCCTACAGTTTATGCCAATGGTGTTGTTGCAATGGCGCCCTTAAAGCCCCCCGTCTGGCTCGATACCAATATTCTTATAGACATACAGAACGGGCAAAGAGCTGCGGCGAGCACCGCCGAGAAAGCGCTCAGCCGACGCTTCGAGAATGAAATTCTCAATCTGGCCAAGGACGGTCACGAGGTTCTGATCTCACCGCGGGTCAAGTTTGAATTTCTAAAGGGAGCGCGTGCTCAGTCCGGCGAAAAATTGCTCACTGACTTGCGGATCGTCGAAGACAAAATGATGACCCAGGTGCCCCGCGCGCAAGTTTGGAAGTGGGGCAATGAGGGTTTGAATCACGGGCTTTCCGCGTTCGATTCCGATGTTGTCGCCCAGGTCAGGGCAGGCGGAGTGGCTCGCGGCATCAAGAATCCGGTGTTGCTGACCAGGGACAGCGGAGGAACGCTCATTGCGATGCGCAGGAGAGGCGTTCAAGCGCTCGACTTCCGGGCACCGGAGGTGAGACTGAAGGTCCCGCGGAACACACCGACCCCGCCAGAGGTCCCGCCGCCGCCGGCAGGCTCCGTCGCTGGCGAAGGATTTTGGAGCGCGGCCAAGGCCGGCTTCAAGGCGGGTTTAAAGGAGGCTTTCAAGGCCGAGAACATCGCTGCGATGATCCCCGATCTGGTCCTTATGGTGGCTGACAAGGTCGCGGCCCGAGAGGCACTCAAGAACATTCAAGTCAAGTTCATCAAGGAGGGGTTTGCAAAGGGCGTTGCAGCGGGCGTCATGGGTTGGTCCGAGGAGGAAGTTGCATCAAATCTGATGAACCGCATCACCGCGTTCAGAGTTCAAGGTCTGGAAGACCCTGCTGGCATCCTGACGCGCGCGACCATTCTGCAAGTGGCCGAAGCGTACGAAAACTATGCGGTGGTGATTGGATTTCAGTTCAGCTCTGCCAAGGACCTGAAATGGAAGCGCGAGATGGTCGCCAAGGGCTCCAAGATTCTGCATCAGTATGGATATTATTTCGGAACCGATCCGCAGGCGCTATTTGAGTACGAGTTCATCGACAAGCTAGCGTGGACGCTTCAGCCGACCACCAATGCGATAGTTGAGCCCACAATCCGCCACTGAAAACGATCATATTGCTGGTGATTGCTCATGCCGCAATTGAAAGACAAAGTAGGACGGTTTGCCGCCACGGGTCGCAGCTGCCAAAACTGGAAGCAGGACCAGGAACTGGTCATCTCGCTGCTCAACAAGATCGCCATTTCCGACGGAGGAGCCGAGACCACGCTCAAACCGCAAATGGTCGTGACGGGTCACGCCAGCGACAGCCTCTACAACTCGATCCTGTATTTCCAGCAGAAGAACTTCCCGGGCACGCCGGACGGCTATATCCGGCCTGGTGGGCCAACATTCACTCGGCTCGTTGATCTCGCGACCAAGGCAGCCGCCAAGCCTCCTCCTCCCAAGGGTCAATGGGACGGGATCGCGACGCCATCCGTCGATGCCGCACTTCGCAAGGGTCTGCTCGACGATTCCAAGCTGGACTATGGGGAAGTCGTCGACATTATCAGGGCGACCGTCACGGATGGCATGGTCACCGCATTCGAGCTGGACGACCTGACCACCATTGCAAACACCTCCAGAACGCTTTCTCCGACTTCGAAGAAGCTCATCACGCTCTTCGTCGGCGACGAAAAGAAGAAGTGGCTCGGGGTTGGACCGTACGACCTCAACTCGGATCAAAAGAAGCTCGCCGCGGAGATGGTCTGCGATTTCCTCAAGAACACGAGGACCACATTCTTTCCGAAGCTCGACCCGCACCGCGTCGGGATCGGCATTCTCAGGCGAATTGCGAAGCCGAGCCTCATAGATCAGGATCAAGCGAGCATGTGCGGCCCCTCCGCGCTGATGTTCAGCTACGCATCCGACAAGCCGGGGCAATATGCGCGGTTCGCCATCGATCTGTATCAGAAGGGGCAGGCGAACCTCGGCCGCCTGCTGATCAAGCCGGGAAAGGACGTGAAAAACTACACGCCGCCCTACTCGCTGGACCACGTCGATTGGCTGACTTGCGCCTCCATTCGCGACTCGGAAAATTGGTTCCTCGATTTTGACGACACCGGCAGAATAAGCGATGTCGCGGGGATCACCTTGCCGAGCGAAATGGAGCAATGGTTCCGCAAGGCCGGATACCAGGACGTACGCGAGGAGACCAATCTGAAATTCAGCAAAGGCATCGACAGCGTCAACGAAGCCAACGCCCTGCTCGCCAGTGGATACCGCGTATGCCTGTTCATAAGCGCCAACATGATCGAATATGACGACCAGTCGGATGAAGGCTCGGTGTTGACGCGGCACTGGGTCGTCTTGCGTGACAGGATACAAGTGTCGAACGGAAACGTGACGACAACGATCTTCACATGGGGCAAAGGAGATTACGCGATCCCGCATCCGGGCAAGGGTGGCGCTCAGAAGCCTCTCTCGATTGGGGACTTCCTTATGAATTATTACGGGTACATTGCTGCCAAAGCGTGAGTGGAGAACAAGCGCTCTCACCACGCGTTGAGGTCGGTGACGAGTTGCTTGTCCAGGGACAAGCTTTCCATGCCGCTGGAAAGCAAAATGCCGCTTCGATTATGGTGCCCACTCCCGGGAATGTTCCGCTTGTGGTGCAGGAAGTGACCGACCTCGTGCGCCATGACGCCAATGAACGCCTCGCCATAGTCGAACACGGGTGGATTGCCCTGATCGACAACCACGAAGGCCTGCTCGTCGGGCAGATACTCTCCAGCCGCCTCGTTATCCATTGCGTCATAGTCGCCGACGAGAAAACACGTGAGATCGGCGCCGCGCACCTTGAACGGGACGATCTCCTTGCGGAAAACATCCCGCGAGATTTTTGGCCCCAGGGCTTTCCGGACCGTCATCCAAGTCGCCTCTGCCGGGGTGAAGAAGATATTTGCCTGAGCCCCGAACGTCCAGTTCAGCTTGGTGAGGAACCAGGGCACGTCGTCCGGCGTCCATTTCGTGGCGTTGATCAGATTGCCGGATTGATCGAGGTACTTGAGGAATTTGAACGCGATCGTGAAATCCTTGCGCGGCAGAATGGCGACATCCAACTTGATGCTTGTGCTGCCGCGTACGGCTTTAAGCTCGGGAATGCCTTTATCCTTGGGCGAGACCTTGAGGCCGCGCGCAGGGCCGTCCGGCCGTGCAGTGGCATACAGCGCTGTACGCAGACGCAGCAACTGGTCGTCGCGCTCCTGGCCTTTTTGCTCCCTGAAGCGGGTCTTGATGTATTCCTGAGCGACACGTTCGACGTCATCGAGCCGCACATCCTCGACCAGGAGTCGATTGCGATCATACGACAGGCCAACGTCCTTGCTGTCGCGGAGGCAGACCAGGTTGAAGCCTCCCCGAGGAACGATCATGAAATTTTGCGTAGCGTACACACCCGAATTCTGCAGGAACTGAACGAAGCTCGGCATGGCTTCCCCCACCCCTCCTAATCCACGGACGGGATCTCGCCCGGTCCATCGCGCCGAGCATATCCATCCGGGATCGCGTCCGGTTGAGCGCGCAAGATAGCGGAAATTGGCCTTGCGAGGCAGTTGATTTCGCTTGGTGTCGTTGAGCAGCAAGGGCGAATGCCGACTCAAGTGGAGCGCATTTCGAAGAATATCTTTCCGGCTGCGGGCTTGCGCCCTGAGCTGACCTTCACGTCGTTTGGCCGGCATGGCGGGACCACCGAGGCGAGCACGTCCGGCCCCACAAGAACGCGACTGATGAAGAACGGCCAATGGTCATCGACCAAAGCGATGGAGCACGACCTTCATCATGACGACGAGGCCAAGCACGCACAGATCAAGCGGCGCAAGCAGGCGGCCAGAAAGTGAACGGTTATCGGAATGGATTCGGCGCTGTTGTCGGAACGGAAATCAAATATTCCGATAAGTACCTGAAATTATTGGAGCGGGTGAAGGGAATCGAACCCTCGTATTCAGCTTGGAAGGCTGCTGCTCTACCATTGAGCTACACCCGCATCTCGGGTTCACCTAACACGGCCGGGCGGCGGCCTCAACTGCCCCGGCGTGCGTTGTGTTCTCCGGCAAACGAAACCATTTCGCCGCAATCCGGCCGGTTTCCTGGCGCGGCTGGGGCCGGAGGCGGCCTTAACAGCGGCGGATTCGGCACCTATATTCGAAGTCCCATCAACAAAGAAAGGAGGTGATCTAGTGTCTTGTCTCAAGCGCTGTCACCTCGCTGGGATCGCCCGCTAGGCCCTGAGCAATCAGCCTGGCATCGGGGCGCTCTCAGCCCTGGACCAGCGAGACATCAAAATCGGGGGCGCGGCGGAAGCTCATCCGCCGCGCCTTTTTGCTGTCTTGGCCTGTGCGATTCGCCGCCGCCATGCCGGACGGCGGGATACCTTGTCGCAACACAGAGACCGTCCGATCCGCTACAGATGAAATGTCGGCTCGGATCGCCGCGAGACGTCCTTGGGCCAGTCGCATCAGAAATAAGGAGCACATCAGATGCTTTATGCCATCCTGGCCTATCACGTCGAAGCCGAGGTCAAATCGTGGAACGCCGAGGAGGACGCTGCCGTGATGACGGGTCTGCGCGAGGTCCATCAACGGCTGAAGGGCAAGCTCGGTCCGGCTGCGCGGCTCGGCGATACCCGCAATGCCAGCACGCTGCGTGGGCCCGGCCACGGCATGGTGATCGACGGGCCGTTCTCCGAAACCAAGGAGCAATTGCTCGGCTTCTACGTGATCGATTGCACCGATGAGGCGGAGGCGATCGCCGCGGCGCGCGACCTGCGCAGCGTCAACCCGTCGGCGGTCTACGAGATCCGCGCGCTGAAGCTCTACATCCCCGGCGCGCCATTTCCGGAGACCGCGGGCCCGCGAGACGCGTAGCGCGTGTCCCCGCGCAAACGGCTTTGGCGCTTGTCGCGAGGGAAACCGCTTCGCACGTTTCCGGATCATGCCTTAGCGGCTGGAGCGCTTCGGCAGCTTCGGGAGTTTGCTCGGGTCGAACTTCGGCAGCGGCAGATCCGGCGGCGGCTCGGGTGCCACCTCCTGGCTCGGAATCAGCGTCACCTCGAAGGCGAGATCGGGCACGGCATCCACCCTGCCCGTGCAGGTCGCGATCGCGCCGGTGCAGGTGCCCTCGAGCCGCACCACGAGGTCGTCGGTGCCGAACACGGTCGTGCCGTCTCTCGAGTGCCGCTGCGTGGTGAGCACGGCGGAGAAGCACTCGCCGTCGACCTCATAGGTGCCGCTGTAGAGCATGACCGCGTCGCTGCCCCACAGCCTGCCATCGGCGACGTGCACGATGCCGGTGCCGTCCGCAAGCGACGTTCGAAACCACGCCGCGTAGGTGCCGTTCTTGAGCATGGAGCCGGTCTCCATCTGCTCCGTTTCACAGCGCACGATCTGGGCACCGTTGCGTTAACAGGCGATGAAGGAACTCGCGCCTACGCTCATTGGCCGTCGATCTGCCGCCCCATGATGGCGATCGCCTTCTGGTAAACGCCTGCCGCGTTCCACGCCTCGATCGCGGCGAAGTTGGGTTCCCCGGGCTGATAGCCGGCGCCGGCGCGCCAGCCATGGGCGCGCAGGAAGTTCGCCGTCGAGCTCAGCGCGTTGGCCGCGACGTCGAGATTGCCGGTGCCGTAGGCGAGGACGTTCTTCGGCATGAACTGGGTCTGGCCGATCTCGCCATGCATCGAGCCGCGCGTGCTTCCAGACAACGTGCCGCGGTCGACGAGCTTCAGCGCCGCATAGAGCTGGTCGGTGAAGAACTCCGGACGGCGGCAGTCATAGGCAAGCGTTGCGATCGAGGACAGCATGTTCTGGTTGCCGCGCTGGCTGCCAAAGCCGCTCTCCATGCCCCAGATCGCGATCAACGGTCCCGGCGGCACGCCATAGCGCTGCTGGATCGAGGCGAACAGCGCGGCTTGCGACTGCTTCAGCGATCGGCCGCGCGCCACGATGGTCGCAGATCCCCGCTTGGCCATGAACTGCTCGAGCGACAGGCCGAAGCTGCGCTGGCCGCGATCCGCGGCAATCGTCGCGCTGGCGTAATGGGTCTGCATCAGCGCGGCGATCGCGGTGGCGCCGATGCCCTTGGCGCTCGCCTCGCCCGAGAACTGCTGCTTCCAGGCTTCGAACCCGCCGGGCCCGTTGCCGCACTGCGCCGCGTTCGCCTCAGCCCCCAGCGTTGCAACCATCACGACGATGGCGAGCGCCGACGTCGCAACCTGCCAGCCCCTGATCATCCGAAACCTCCTCCGCAAATATGCCGCCCTCGCGGGCGCGGCGCTGACGATGGCCGGATGGACATGACCCGGCGATGAACGGCCCGCCTCAGATTCGGCCTCGGACCGTCACGATATGTCGCTGGCAGCGGATTGGCCATCCCGCCCGCCTCAGGCAGGCCGGGACATTTGGCCCCTACGCCCGGAAGGCGTCACGCGCCCGGCAAGACGACGAACACGGCGTGCGTGACGATGCGGATCGCGCATGAGACCCGCGAAATCCGGTGGTGAACGGCGTGCGATGTAGTAGGTTCTCCGCGGGGACGGCGGCCCCGCTATCCTCCAACTTGGGAGGCGATGGCTATGATGAAGACCCTGTCACTTCTAGCGGTCCTGCCCTTTATCGGGCGTCCTGTCGATGTCGACGGGCCACGCCGCATCCACATGCTCGACCAGCAATTTCGGCATCTCTGCAGTACCGTGCGGGAAGCGGTATGCGGTCAGCTACGAAGCCTGCCGGAAATACGTGATCGAGCATGGCGCATCGCCCGCCGAATCCTGGTGGTACTGCAGCAGTCAAGGCTACACGAAATAGTCGGCACTTCCCGAGCGAGGCTTTTCACCGCCGCGGACAGCACGTCGAGCTACCGCGACGTCGAATGCGTATGCCTGCCGGTCCGCGTGTTAGGGCACGTCGCCTCTTCTCACTGGACCGACGGTCTGCGGCCGGTTGAGGAAGAACTCGCGGTTGCCGAGCGCGGCCTCGGCATACTGGTCGATCGCCACGATGATCGCCTGCACGTGGTGAAAGCACCAGCCTTCCCGCGTCGCCATGTGCCGGACCTCGGCCAGCGCCTTGATCCAGGGCGCGTGATCATCGCTGTCGTGGAAATACCGAAGCGGCTCTCTCATCTTTTCCTCCGGCACATCACGTCTTGCAGTTCGGCGCACAGCCGCCGCATCCCGGGCGCGCCGTCATGCACGCGCTTCGCCGGCGGCCAGCTCTCGCTTCGCCGGGCGAATGAAGGCCGGCGTCGCGGCGCGACGGCGCGGTGCAACGCTCGCATGCACGATGATCGGATCGCGGTCGCCCAGGACCTCCCGCTCCTCGACCAGGCGGCTCATGACCAGCCGCATCTTCAGGAGATCCCCGGCGACGAAGGCGCAGTCCTCATCGCGGTTGATCTGCTGGCGCATGATGGCTTCGGCCTCGAGCATGCTGACGCGCAGCGCCCTGATCTGCCTGCGAATTTCGCTGATGCGGTTGTCCATGGCGTCCTCCAATTCCCGGTGGAGGGCAATTAGAACAAAACAAGAACATTGAGTCAAGCAGCGAAAGCCGTCCGTCATGGGTATCGTTATCACGACGCAACCGGGTGAGTTGCAGTCACCGGCCGTAACAGCTTTCATGAATTCAACGTGAGGTACCGGACATCAAGCGAGATCAAGAAGCCGCGGCCGACCGCGCGCGGCGAGGATCGCAGCCGTCAAAGACAAACGGCCGACATACGACTGTGGAACAATGCGGCATCGAACTTGTCTACACAAATAGACAAGTTAAAATAGGTCGATTCTATTTCGATCATTGCGCAGCAAATGCCCAAGTACTCTAATGCCCAAGTCCTCCAAGCTGGTAGCCGCGAAGCGCGGCAAGGTTCTTCTGGTTAGACGCCGATCTGACGGGCTGTGGATGTTTCCCGGCGGGCGCAGGCGCGCGCGAGAAACCGGGAAGGATTGCCTCAAGCGCGAGATCAAGGAGGAGCTGCCGAAGCTCAAGCTCGGCAGGCTGAGCCTGTGGAAGGAAGTGACGGCCAGGAACAAGCGTTCCGGCCGCAGGATGAGCGACGCGATCTTCATCGCCAAGAACGCCAAGGGCCGACTGGCGATCGGCGACAAGAAGGAGATCGACCGCGCCGCCTGGCAGAAGCCGCGGGGCCTTCGCCTGACACCGACCTCGCGCTACATCCGCGACCGGCTGTTTCCGAGAAAGCAGCGCCGCCGGAGATAGCGGCGGGATCATCGCTGCTTGAAAGCGCCGCGCTTCCACCCCAAAGAAACGGCCCCAGCGAGGGGGTACAAGCTGGGGCCGCGAGTTTACCTTGATCGTCCAGGCGCTGCCGGCAGGGACAGCACCGAACCTGTGACAATCATGCTCCGCCGCGTCCGTTCCTCGACGGCGCGCCTGGACGCGATCCCGGAAGGATGGGCCGTGAGCCTCATGCAGCGGCAGCTCACGGCCGAGCACATCTCGATGCTCAACATGATGCTTGGCGAAGCGCGGCGACATGGGATGTCCTGATTCCCCAAGGCGAATGTCCTGATGGGTGCGGCACCCTTTCTGGTGCCCCATCATGATCGTCGGATACGCATCCGCAGACCAAGAGTTCCACCGCAGGAACACCGTACTGATCCGGATTTCTGGACAGATAGGACGGTCGTAATACCAACCCTGCCGGCGTTACCGTTCTTTGCAGAGCATTTTTTTCACGACTGAGTTTTTACAGACCTATTATGACCGGCAGAAAAGGGCCGCCGATGCGACGGCCCTTTTCGATTCAGTGCCCCATGTCTTCGCGCGGCAAACGATCCCGGTGACGCACCCAAATCGGTACCAGGCAAAGAACGAGGCCGCCAACCGGCGGCCTCCTTGTTGAGTGGCCCCAGCAACCTATGGGGGCCTGGGAGGGCAGGCGCTGGGGCCGTCTACCGGCCCGGTTGGCGCGGTCGGGCCAGGTGAGCTTCCATCAAATGAACAGAGCAACGGCAACCATTGCGATTGGGCAAAGTCCCAATACGACGATGCCCGCTCGAACAATCACTTCGGACATGACATGCGCCCTTCAATGGGGCGATCAAAATACGCCGCAGCGGAAGCAGCGCAAAGTGCAGTTTGTGCCCGATTTTCCGCGTCCCTCAACCATGCGTCACGGCGGGAAAGTACGCGCCAAGGCGGAGTCGTTCAGACACCAAAACTCACGCGCGAGCCTCCCGGAGATCGCCGAAGATTGAGGCCTCAGGCGGTATCGCGGATTTCGGCCGTGGAGTTTGGCGGCTGCGCCGGCACACCGTGCTGATTTCTTCAGCTTCGCATACCGCCGACGCGTGCTAGGAATGACGTGATCCGCTGCGTATCGGACCACGACATGAGCCAGAACTCGTCAGAATGACCTTCCCCTCCAACCGCCAGAGGCGGCTGTTCAGACTGGTCTCCGCGCGTTGGCAGCGCCGCGCCCTGTTCTTGCTGGGCGGCATTGCGGTCGGCGCGGCGGCCGTCGCGCTGGCACAGCTCGCCGATCTGGCACAGATCGCGTTCGGCGCGGTGGTATCCCGTTTCCATTATGCCTCGCTGGTGCTGACGCCGGCCGGGTTCGCGCTGTCGGTGTTTCTGACCAACCGCTTCTTTCAGAACGCGCAAGGCAGCGGAATCCCGCAGGCGATCGCCGCACGCCATCTGACCGACCAGACCGCGCGCGAAAGCCTGGTTTCGCTGCGCGTTGCCGCCGGCAAGATCCTGCTGACGCTGTTTGGCCTGTTGTGTGGCGCGTCGGTCGGGCGCGAGGGACCGACGGTGCAGATCGGCGCCTCGATCATGTTCGCGCTCGGCCGCTTCTCGCCGCGGCGCCAGCCCGGCCTGATCCTTGCCGGCGCGGCCGCTGGTGTCGCGGCCGCTTTCAACACCCCGCTGGCCGGGATCGTGTTCGGCATCGAGGAAATGAGCCGTGCCTTCGAGACGAGAACCAGCAGCCTGATCATCGGCGCGGTGATCGCCGCCGGCCTGACCTCGCTCGCGCTGATGGGCAACTATACGTATTTCGGCACCAGCGCGACGGCGCTGCGCAACGGCACCGACTGGCTCGCGGTCCCGCTCTGCGGCGTTGCCGGAGGTCTTGCGGGCGGCCTGTTCAGTCGCATCCTGATCACAATGGCACGCGGGTTTGCCAATCCGGTCGGAAGCGCGATCAAGCGTTATCCAGTCGGTTTTGCCGCAATCTGCGGATTAGCGGCTGCGATTTGCGGGATTGCGTCCGACGGCGCGATCTATGGCACGGGATATCAGCAGGTCAAATCCGCGCTCGAAGCCGGAACACAATTGCCGGCGAGCTTCAGCGTCTGGAAATTCCTGGCGACCACGTTCGCCTCGATCAGCGGCATGCCGGGCGGCATCTTCGCGCCCTCGCTCGCGGTCGGTGCCGGGCTCGGCTCCAACATCGCGCCGCTGTTTCACGGCGCGCCGCTGTCGGCCATCATGCTGCTCGGCATGGTCTCCTATTTCGCCGGCGTGGTTCAGGCACCGATCACCGCCTTCGTGATCGTCACCGAGATGACCGACAATCACGCGATGGTCGTGCCCTTGATGACCGCGGCCCTGATTGCGCACGCGAGTTCGCGCCTGATCTGCAAGGAAGGCGTCTATCACGCCCTCGCCAAGGGCTTCGTCGAGCGCGCTGCGCCGGCGCAGAAGATCACCTCGATCTGAATTCCCGGCACCAAGGGAAAACGGCCCCGGCATCTCGCGTTGCCGGGGCCGTCCTATTCCCATGCTCACGGCGAACCGCCGGTGTCGATAATCAGGGCGGACCCTCTGGGCCTTGAAAAATTTCCTTAATGAAAAAGCCTGCCCAGCATCCGAATTCGCGCGATCCGGCGTTTCGGAAAATAACGGGTGTGAATCCAGCTTGAATAAATTTCGTCTGGGACAAACGGAATGTTTCAGTGACTCTTCATGCGTGAACGGAGTTCCGGGGTTCCTCGGGGAGCGGACTTGTCGCGGCGACGTTGGTCTATGGGCAATCCCTGAGAAAGGGGGAAGCACCATGGTCGAGAACGTCATGACCAACGCCGGCTATTGGCGGGATCGAGCCGCCAAGACACGTGCCAAGGCGGAGTTGTTCAGATACCAAAACTCACGTGCGAATCTTCTGAAGATCGCCGAAGAGTACGATCGTCTGGCCAACTATGCCGAGCAGCAATTACTGCGCGCACCGAGAGTAAACCTGTCCGGCCGATCTCCTTAACGGCAGGAGCCTTTGGACATTGGGCCGTCTTAGCCGGTGCGTGCGCCGCACGTCACGCTGGCCAATCGAGCCTCAGCCCCGATAGGCAAACAGCTCGATCGGCTCGCTGAAACCGCGCACCAAATGCTCGCCGACATGCTCGAGCGCGAAATCGTGCGAGACCAGATCGGCGAAGGCGCGCGACAGCAGCACGTTTCGTCCCAACTGCTTGGTCAGAGCCTCGAGCCGCGAGGCCATGTTCACCGCGGGGCCGATCACCGTGAAGTCGAGCCGACTGCGCGATCCGATATTGCCGTACATGACGTCGCCGACATGGACGCCGATGCCGTAATTCATCGGCGCCCGGCCCATCATGCTGTTCTTTTCGCTCAGCGCCGCCATCGCCTGCCGCGCCTCGGACACCGCGTGCAGCAGTTTGGCGCAGGCCCCGGGATCGCTGAGCGGGAAAATCGCAAGCAGACCGTCGCCGATGAATTTCAGGATTTCCCCGCCGTGCCGCGCAATCGGCTCCGACATCGCGTCGAAATAGTCGTTGAGGAGATCGATGACATCGTCGCGCGGCCAGGAGTCCGAGATCCGGGTGAAGTCCCTGAGGTCGCAGATCATGATCGCGGCGCGGACCGTGGTGCCGCTGCCCCGCCGCGTCGCACCCGCCAGGATCATCTCGCCAGCATGGGTGCCGACATAGGTCTCGAGCAGCGTCCGCGCCAGGCGGTTCTTCATCCGGATTTCGCTGACCAGCGCCAGCACCGGCAGCACCTTGCGCAGCTCGGCGATGTCAGCGTCATCGAAACCGCCGGACCGGTCGGTCGCGAAGGTCACGACATGCCGCTTGCCGAGCGTATGCAGCAGCGGCCACGCCACATAGTCGGTCAGGCCTTGCGCGCGCATCTCGTCAAAGAGCGCATGCGTGCGGCCAGGCGCCCGTTCGAGCCGCTCGCGCACTTCGCCAGCGCCCTGGTGGATTTCGTAGACCGGGCTGCCGATATATTCCGAGCGCTCCCTGACCTCGTAGTCGACCCGCGTGATCTCGGCCTCGCGCTTGCCGTCGCCCCAGATGATCCGGGCGCCGAGCCATTGCGGATGCTGGATCAGCAGATTCATCGTCGCCCGCTTGAGCGGGATGCCCCTGCCCTGCAACCGGATGCAAAGCTCGGCGAAGATATTGTCGATGAAGCGCTCGTCGCGGGTCTCGTTGGTCAGCCAGGCCACCACGTCGCCGCCAGACTGCGGCGTGACGGACTCGATGTTGGGGGCGTTCATGGCTTGCTCCGGAGCGGCAGGTGGGATCGGCACGCGATATGTCGTGCTTCTGCCCGGCAACGTCAACGCCACCAGCGGTAACGTGATCGGGCGTACCGGTGGTCAGGGCTCTGAATGCCCGCCCTGTCCTGCACTGCGCGTGGTGTGGTGAGGACGGACGCCGCACTGCCAAAATATCGAAAACAACCCCATGCAAAGGTGCCGGCGGACACGGCAACTGTCCGGCGACACCGCAACTTGACTCGTCGGGCAAATCAGCGGTACGATTCCATTATTCAGAAATCGTATCGATTCAGCCTACCCCCCTTCCCGCCCTAGCCGTCCAGCCGGTCGACCTCGGCCTTGCCGGCCTTCATCACCAGCGGGATGTGCTCGCCTTGGCCGAGCAGGCAACCCACGTCGCGCAGCGGGTTGCCCTCGACTACCAGCAGGTCGGCGAACGCCTCCGGCGCGATGCGGCCGAGCTTGCCTTCCATGCCGAGCACCTCGGCGCCGATGATGGTCGCGCTGGCGATCACTGCCTGCGGGCCGATCAGCTCGGCGCGGATCCGGAACTCGTCGCTCTGCAGCCGCTGCGACGGTCCGAGCAGATCGGTGCCAAATCCCATCTTGACCCCGGCCTCGCGATAGATCGCAAGCGAGCGTAGCCCAGCGTCGCGAACGTCGGCGATCTTGGCGACGCTCGCCGCAGGCAGGCCGTACTTCGCGCCCTCATTGGCCAGCGCCTCGTAGGTGACCAGGGTCGGCACCACATAGGCGCCCTGCTCGGCCATCAACCGCGCGGTCGGAAGGTCGATGAGATTGCCGTGCTCGATGGTGCGCACGCCGCAGCGTATTGCCCGCTCGATCGCCTCCGCCGTGTAGGCATGCGCCAGCACATAGGTGTGCCGCGCTCTCGCCTCCGCGACGATGGCGCGGATCTCGTCCTCGGAATAGCCGTAGGCGCCGATCGGATCGGTCGGCGACGCAACGCCGCCGGACGCCATGATCTTGATCTGGTCGGCGCCCATCTGCAGCTCCTCGCGCACCGCCTTGCGCACCGCATCGACGCCGTCGACGACGCGCGCGATGGCGCCGACCCGCACGCAGCAGGAGCAGGTCGGGTCGGCCAGATAGTCCGAGCGGGCGCGCCCGTCGCCGTGGCCGCCGGTCTGGCTGAGCGCGCGGCCGGAGACGAACAGCCGCGGGCCATCAGTGAGACCGGTGTCGATCGCCTGCTTCAGCGCATAGCCGGCGCCGCCGGCATCGCGCACGGTGGTGAAGCCGCGCTTCAGCATGCCGCGCAACAGCATGGTCGAGCGCAGCGTCACCAGCACGTTGGCCATCCGCGCCTGCTGCGACAAATCGAGCTCGACCGCGACCGCATGCACATGCAGGTCGATCAGGCCGGGCATCAGCGTCTTGCCCTTGAGGTCGATGACCCGATCGGCGGAAGCCTCGATCGGCCGATCGGACACTTCCTTGATCAAGCGGTCCTCGACCAGCACGTGGTGTCCTTCGAGCAGATCGGAGCGCAGGGGATCGAGCAGCGCGGCATTCTTGAAGAGGATGGTGGACATGAAAGGTCTCCTGTCAGCGCGTAGCTCGTATGATCACGCGGCTTCGCTTGCGATGTCTTCCAGCGACCGGCCGCGCGTCGGCACGCCCATCAGCACGACGGTCAGCGCGCCAATCAGGAGAACGGACGTGGTGACGCCGAACACACCGGCAAAGCCGAAATTCGGATAGAGGTAGCCGACCAGGATCGGCGCTGCGATCGCGCCGATCCGGCCGATCGCGGATGCGAGCCCCGCCCCCGTGGTCCGGATCGATGTCGGAAACACTTCGGCCGTGTAGGCATAGACGCCGGCATAGGTGCCGTTCATGAAGAACGACAGCAGCAGGCCGGCCGCCATGATCTCCGCATCGCTCTTGGCAAAGGCGAGCCCGAGCGCGCTGGCGCCGCCGAGCAGCATATAGGTCGCAATCGTCGCCTGCCGTCCGATCCGCTCATTGAAAAAAGCGGCGGTGAAATAGCCCGGCACCTGCGCGCAATACATCGCGAGCGAATAGCCAAAACTCTTGGTGATGCTCATGCCGTTCTGCACCAGCAGGCCGGGAATCCAGACGAAGAAGGAATAGTAGCTGAAGGTGATCGACAGCCACATGATCCAGGTCATGGTGGTGATGCGCGCCTGCCGGCCGGCGAGCAGCGCGGCAAAATTGCTCACCAGCGTTCCCGACGAGGCGACTGGCGCGGCTGGCTCGGCTACCGCCGGCGGCAGCGCGCGGCCCTCGCGCGCGAAGCCGGCCTCGATCCGGTCGAGCACCGCTTCGGCCTCCTTCGCCCTGCCCCGGCTTTCCAGCCAGCGCGGCGATTCCGGCAGCGATCTCCGCCACCACAGCAGCATCACGACCGGTATAGCCGTGATGACGAGCACGATGCGCCAGCCGTTCTCATAGGCGGGCACGATGAAATAGCCGAGCAAGGCGGCGGCGACGAAGCCGAACGAGAAGAAGCCCGCCAGCGCGCCGGTGAAGGCGCCGCGGTAACGCCGCGCCACGAACTCGGCGAGGTAAGGCGCTATGATCGCGCTCTCCGCGCCGGTGCCCATGCCGGCGACGACGCGGGCGGCAAAGAACGCCGGCCAGCTATCCACCGCCGCGCTGACCAGCGAGGCCGCGCTGTAGAGCGCGAGCGCCGACATCATCACCGCGCGGCGGCCGATCAGGTCGCCCAGCGTCCCCGCGAGCAGCGCGCCGAACAGATAACCGACGAAGGTGCTGCTGCCGAGCACGCCGGTCTCCACATTGGTCAGTCCCCAGGCGGTGCGGAGCACCGGCAGGATGAACGCCAGCACGGCGGCATCCATCGCGTCAAAGAGATAGCCGAGGCCGCCCATCAGCAGCAGGTGCACGTGGAACCGCGCGAACGGCAGGCGCTCGATGCGCGCCGAGATCATCGACATGAAAGTCCCCCCTCGCCCCGCGGCGGCACGCGCCACAGGGGCAGCCGGGGAATGATAGACAAACCAATATTATCCGAATAATTTATAATCGTTATCTGGCACATCACCCTTGTGAATATTGCTCGTGTCCTTCCGCACGCTCGATCTCAACCTGCTGAAAGTCTTCGAGGCGCTGATGACCGAGGGCAGCGTCACGCGCGCCGCCAGCGCGCTGACCATGACGCAGCCCGCGGTCAGCAACGCGCTCGCGCGGCTGCGCGACGCGCTGGGCGATCCCCTGTTCGTGCGCAGCTCGAGCGGGATCCGCCCGACGCAGCGCGCCGTGGCGCTGTGGCAGCCGATCGGCGATGCCCTTGAACATGTCCGCCACGCCCTCGATGAGGACGCCTTCGATCCGCGACAGACCCAGGCCGAATTCATCCTGTCGATGTCCGACTACGTGGCCTCGCTGGTGATGCCGCGGCTGCTCAACCGCTTCAGTGAAGTGGCGCCGTCCGCGCGCATCCACACCGTGCCCAACACCATCCTGGAGATCGGCGACCGGCTCGAGGACAACCGCGTCGATTGCGTGCTGAGCGTCTATGTCAACGAGGCGCAGCAGCCGCCGGCCGTGATCCGCTCACGCTCGCTGTGGACCGTCGAATATGCCTGCACGATGCGGCGGGACCATCCGCTGGCCAGGCAGAAGCGGCTCAACACGCGGAGCTTCCTTGCCGCCAAGCATGTCGATGTCAGCCTCGCCGGCAAGACGCTGCCGACCTACGACCAGTTTCTCGCCTCGCGCGGGCTGTCGCGCAATCTGGTCGCGACCGTCAACCACTACAATGCCGCCTACGAGATCGTGCGCCAGTCCGACCTGATCGCCGTGCTGCCGCGCGATCTCAGCGCCCAGTCCCGCCACGCGCCCCATCTGCACGCCATGCCGGTGCCACTGCCGGCGCCGCCGCGCATCGTCAGCCTGTTCTGGCACCAGCGCAACGACACCGTCCCCGCGCAACGCTGGCTGCGCGAGACGCTGGTGGAGATGTTCGCAAGGATGGAGTGACGCGGTGGGATTGGGGCATGCGGACGAACCCGGCTCCCGGACACCGGTGATCCCCGTAGCGGCACGGGATGCTGATTAACGCTCCCACAACCCGGGTTTGGTTTCCGATTGACGGCATCGGGGACCGGGGTGGTAGGTTGTCGCCATTTCATGTGGCCATTTGAATGCGCGAGTTATTGGAACAATATCAGCTTTTGCTGGCGCCCTTGATCTTCGTGCCGTTCGAGCAACTCTTTGCAGCGAGGCAGCAGAAGATCTTCAGGCGTGGTCTTTCGACCGATATGGCCTTCCTGTTTCTCAACGGCTGGCTGGTGTTCGTCGGCGTGACCGCGATCATCGCACTGGCGACGCTGGTCAATCAATCGATCCTGCCCTCGGCCGTCAAGCAGGCGGTCAGCGATCTCCCGTATTGGGCTCAGGCGCCCATCGCGATCGTGATCGGGGATCTCGGCGTCTACTGGACCCACCGCATCCTGCATGTCGTGCCCGCCATGTGGCGCATCCATGCCGTTCATCACGCCGTCGAAGAGCTGGACTGGCTCGCCGCGATCCACCAGCACCCGCTTGACGTGACCTTCATGAAGGTTGGTTCGCTGTTTCCGCTGTTCGCGCTCGGTTTCTCCGCGGAGGCGATCGGGACCTATCTTGCGATCTACTACTGGCAGTCCTGGCTCGCGCACGCCAACGTGCGCCTGGGCTACGGCCCGCTACGCCACGTCCTGGTATCGCCGGAGTTTCATCACTGGCACCACAGCAGCGAGCGGGAAGCCAGGGACAAGAACTACGCCGGGCTGTTCTCGTTCTACGATGTGCTGTTCGGCAGCCTCTATCTTCCGGAAGGGCAGAAGCCGACGGCATTCGGCGTCGATCATCCGATGCCCACGAGATACCTGGCGCTTTTGGCCTATCCATTTTTCGCATGGGCCTCGATGCTCAAGCGCGACGATCCGTCGGGCACCAGGCGCCCGGTTGGCGCGGAGGCTGTGCCCGGCACGGCAACGCCGCCGGCGCACCAGGACGGCTGATCGTGATGATCTTCGCCGCGGACTGTTCGCGATCAGGACACTAGCCTCCAACGGTTGCAGATTTTCGCAATCCCTCGCCTGTAGCTGTCTCGCCGGCCTCTTGCCGGTATCTCGTCCAGATCAGCGCGATCACGGTTGCGCACATCATGGGGCCGAGAGGCGTGCGCACGAACGGGAAAGCGTATCCCAATACGAAGACGACGCTGACAGCGATCCGGAAGGCGCTTCGACCCGAACGCGACGCGAGGCGGCCCGCGCTGGCGTTCATGAGAAAGAGCAACGCGACCACCAGGATCGGCATATCGTAGATCGCGAAGTAAGGAGAAATCAGCGGCGTTGCCGCCAGGAGGCTCGCGGCCTTTACGGCGAAGCTGACATGGCTGCGCCAAATGATCAGCACCCCGATCGCAACGACCGATGCGATGGCGACGTGGACCGCCATCGCCAAACCGTAGCCAAGGCCGGCGTCTCTCAAGAGCCCGTACACACTCTGCAGTTTGTACCATGGCAGCGCGCCACTGAGGTGGAATTGCGTCGTGGCGAAGGTGGCGGCGGCGCGGAATCCATCGAAGGTATCCCAACCGAAGATCAGCCCGGCGAGCAGCAGGAGGACCGGAATCACCAGAGCGGCGGTGATGACGACGCGCCAACGTCCGGTGGCGATCAGCACGAAGGGAAGCAGCACGCCATACTGAGGTTTGAAGATGAGCAGCGCGATCAGGATTCCACTGAGAAGCGGACGCCTGTCCAATGTCAGCAGGATGCCGCCGAGCAGCGATGCGGCGAGCAGTGCGCTTTGGCCGGAAATGAAGTCGTAGAATACTGGCGGAGCAGCGAGTGCCAGCAGCAGCGCGGCGGAGCGCGGCCGGATGGCATGAACGACGAGCAGCCAGCAAGACAGCTTCGCTGCGCTCCAGACCCAGAACGCGATCGGAAACGGCAGCAGCGCCAGCGGCGCCACAACCAGGAAAAACACCGGCGGATAAAAGAACGGAACCGGTACCTGATCGTAAGGATACGGAGCGTGATTGAGGGATTGCAGCCGGAGAACAAGTTGCTGATGCAGCTGCTCCCAATCGTAGGCCGCCGCCGCATGGCCTTCGAGCGCCATCGCGCCCGCGCCCCAGAAACATGAAAAATCGATTCCGGCCTGGCCGCCACCACCGACAAATGCCGGTATCGAAACCAGGATCGAGACCCCGAGCAAGACAGCGCAGGCAACCATCAGCGCCGGGTCATCTCCTGCAGAAGCGTCCCAGTGCAAAATTTTCTTCATATCCTCTGAAACGGCTCAATCATGAAATGGCGCAATCTACCATTGCACTCGCGGGCCGAGCAACGGAACGCCGGCGGCGGCTGGAGCTGTTTGCGCGGATAGGGTGAAGAAGCGGGTGTCGAATGGATGAGCGGGCTGTGGCCTAGCTTCGCTCACGTCGCTACGATGGAGTTTTCCGGGCTTGCCGAGCCGTGGGTCGCGAAGCGCCTCATGCCTCGCCGATACAGCCCGCCGTCGCCCTTCGGGCTATGGCGTGGCAGCCTTCACTCACTTCGCTACGATGGAGTTTTCCCGGCCTGCCGAGCCGTAGCTCGCGAAGCGAGCGAAGGCTGGTGGGGGAGGCAGGACTCGAACCTGCGAAGCCATGAGGCGGCTGATTTACAGTCAGCTCCCTTTGCCACTCGGGACACTCCCCCGTCCAACAGCATCAGACCGGCCGCGCGAGTGGCGGCGGACCGGTCATCGAAATGACGCTGATAACCGGCCGACCCGAAGCGGGTGCGCGGTCGGGCGCGTTTATGGGGGAAGGCGGTCCCCAAAGTCAACCAAGCCAGCCATCTAATTGGGATACTTTTGCAGGCTCGGGCGATCTCTGTTCCAAAGTAGCGAGTCTTGCGGCTAGATTCTTGTTTTGTCGCGCTTTCTTCACGCGAACCGGACCCCCACTTCGCTCGAAAACGCTGTGTAAAATTGCCAATATTCAGGAGCCGTGACACAAGCCTCACATGAGCGATCGCGACCGCAAACCCAATTTCCGAGGCAAGGGCGGTAAACCCTTCCAAAAAGGGCCGAAATTCGGCCGCCCGCCGGCCCGGCGGGAACGCGAATCCGGTTCCGACGGGCCGGTGATTCTGTACGGCTGGCACACCGTGTCGGCGGCGCTTGCCAACCCCGACCGCCATATCCGCAAGCTTTACCTCACCGAGAACGCGGCCAAGCGCCTCGCCGACGAAGACATCGCGACCCGCGTCACCCCCGAGATCGTCCGGCCCAGCGAGATCGACCGGCGCCTCACCCCCGATGCGGTGCATCAGGGCCTCCTGGCGGAGGCCGATCCCCTGCCCTCGCCCGGCATCGACACGCTGGCGCTGGAGGGCATCGTGCTGGTGCTCGACCAGATCACCGATCCGCACAATGTCGGCGCCATCCTGCGCTCGGCCGCGGCGTTCGCGGTGAAGGCGATCGTCACCACCGCCCGTCACAGCCCGGAGGCGACCGGCGTGCTGGCGAAGTCCGCCTCCGGCGCGCTCGAGCTGGTGCCTGTTGTCACCGTGCAGAACCTGGCGCGCGCGCTGAACGAGTTGAACGAGCGCGGCTTCCAGACCGTCGGCCTCGACAGCGAGGGCACCGAGGATCTCGGCAAGGCCGCGCTGCAAGCGCCGCTCGCGCTGGTGCTCGGCGCCGAAGGCAAGGGCTTGCGGCAATTGACGCGCGAGACCTGCCGCGTCGTCGCCCGCCTCGACATGCCCGGCGAGATCAAGAGCCTCAACGTCTCGAACGCGTGTGTGCTCGCGCTCTATATCGGCGCCAGCCGGCTCGGGCTGATGTGAACGACAAACGCCCGCTCGCGTGACGCGAACGGGCGCTGATGTCTCGAACTGACGATCGGATCAGTAGTAGCGGCGCAGCACCGGATGGCCGTAGCGGCCGTAGCGATAGCCGTAGTGCGAACGATAGCCGTAGTGATGGCGGTAGCCGTAGTGACGGTAGCCATAGCGGCGATAGCCGTAATACGGGCGGCCGTAACCTTCGCGGTAGTACGGGCGCGGCGCCCAGTTGCCCGGACCGGTGTAGGTCGGTCCCTGGTTGACGTAATAGTACTGCTGCGCCGCGCTGGGATAAGCGGCATCCGGGTCGGGCAGACGTTCGACGGTCCCGTAGCCGTAGCCGCCATAGTAGCCACCGCCGCAACCACCGCAGCCGTAATTCACGACGGGCGCGGAATAGCCGCAAGGGTTGAAACCGCACGCCATTGCGGGCGCGCTCAGCATGACGGCCACCGCCGCAATCAGTCCTTTGATCATTTGACGCATTACTCTCTCCTGTAGGTCTCTCTGTTCGTCGCGTAGCTCTTGATGGCTATTCAGAACCCCCGTTTCGCGGGGCTCTTGATTTCGGGCAGTCGATGTCAGAATCCTCGGGGTCGCGGTGGCCGCGGGAATGGGCGCGGCAGCGGCCGCGGCCCGTTGAACTCCGGCGCGTAGATCACCGGCGGCGGATCGACCGGCACGTTGGACTGTGCCGGCAGCGGAGCCGATTCCGCCCCCCACGATTGATGGTAGCTCTCGGCCGGCTTGGGCAGGCGGCGGTTGGCCGGCGGCTCGATCTCGAGGCGGCCGTAACCCGGCATGCGGCCGAGGCTCGGATAATAGTGGCCGACATTTGGCTGGGGATCGATCGGGCGGCCGCCATAGACGGTCGGCACCATCGACTCGTTGCGAGCGAGCCCCATCGCGCTTTCGACCACGGCGTAGGAGGCGTCGACGCCGTTAATGATGATCGGCACGCCGGGCCGCACCGGCACGACAATGTCGAAGCCGCCGCCGGCCAGCGCCGTCGAGCTCATCGCAGCCAATATCGCCAGCGCAAGACTTGCGCGCATGTTCACCCAGCGTCCCGAATTGTTCCACCACAACCTAATCCAACGGCTTGGCGGAAGGGTTAAGGACGCCGGCCAAACTGCCGGTAAGCCTAACGCGTAAGCATCGGCATCCGGTCAATGCGGCCGTGCGGAATCAGAAATCGTTAACGGGCGCCGAAGTGCCGCCTCTCCCCGTTCTTACGGGGAGAGGGTTGGGGTGAGGGGCTCCGCGGATACGGTGATAGCTACGTTTACGGAGAGTCCCCCTCACCCGGAACGCATCTGACGATGCGTTCCGACCTCTCCCCGCACGCGGGGCGAGGTGACGCAGACTCTGTCGCTCAAATCGACGCAACGTCATCTTGCTTCGGGAAGCCGCCGACCCGTCAGGTGAAGGCGTTCTCGACGATCGCGTGGACGCCGATCGCGATCGTGACCGCGCCGACCGCCATTTGCAGGCCGCGATTGGCCCAGGTCAGCCAGCGCGCCGAGGCTGCGAGCGGCACCGCGATCACGCTGGACAGCACGCCCATGCCGATCATGGAGCCGATGCCGAACAGCGCGACATAGCCGAGCCCGATCACCGGACTTGGGGCCTGCGACACCGTCAGCACCAGGAGCGCCGCCGAGCCGGCCATGCCGTGCATCAGGCCGACCAGGAGCGTGCGCCAGCGGAAGCCGTGCGCATGGCTGTGCGCGGCGCGGACGTGCGGCACGGTGGACGCACGCGCCACGGTGGACGCAAGCGCCACGGTGGATGCGGCTTCACCGGCATGGCTGTGGGCGTGGAAGTGCGTGGTGCCGTCGCCGTGCGAATGGGTGTGGAAGTGCACGCGGTCGCGCCACAGCCGCCACCACACATGCGCGCCGAGGCCGACCAGCATGATACCGACCGCGGTCTCGATCGGCTGTGCGACCGTTTCCGGGATCGCGCGCCCGAGCAGGATCGCGGCGCCGGCAAAGATGAACAAAGTGAGCGTGTGGCCAAGTCCCCAGGTCAGCCCGTGCTTGACGATGTCACCGACATGGCTGCGGCGGGCCGCGATGCTCGATACCGCCGCGATATGATCCGGCTCCAGCGCATGCTGCATGCCGAGCAGAAAGCCAAGACTCAAAATTCCGAACATCAATCCCCCGCGTCGGCACCGACATCAGTCCGTTCACCGCTGTACACGCAATTCTCGTCAAAGGCAGCATGCTCCGGAACGCATCATGCGCACGAACCTGCAGAACTTCACACTGCTTTAAACACAGGGCAAGGCCGCGCTGGAACAGGCACGGCACCGCGAAATTAGCTCTCGACGACGAGAGGAGATTTCGCATGACACAATTCAAAATCCTCGGCGCAGCAGCCCTGCTCGCCTCGGCGCTGGCGAGCCCGGCGATGGCGCAACAGACGATCGGCACCCCCGCGCGCTGCTCGAACGCCTGGCCGGACGCCCGATGCCAGGCTATGGCACCGGCCACCACCCGCACCGCCTATCACCAGCGCATCGATCGGCGGGACCAAGGCTGGCAGGGCAGCTACAACCGCTATGACCCCGGCCCGTTCGCGCCTGTCGACGCCGCGGCCCGCGTGGCCGGTGGCGTCGTCGGCGGCGCGGTCGGCACGGCGGCTGCGGTCGCCACCGCCCCGTTCGGCGGCCCCGACTATGCCCGCGCCCCGATCGGCGGCGCCGAATATGCGCGGCAGAACGGCTTTGTCTGCACCCCCGGCACCTGGTTCCGCGGCAGCGACGGCCGCCAGCATCCCTGCCAGTAGCTCAGCTGATTAGGCCGACGGCGCAAAAGGCGGCCCGCGGGCCGCCTTTTGCTGTCGGGCCGATACGGGGGCGCGATCGCTTCTCGCCTGCTCGGTTCAACCTTGGTTCTGGCTCTGGCGCGCCAAGTCTGCTATGCGAGCGCGCAAATCATTCCCAATTCGCCGGCTTAGCTCAGCGGTAGAGCAGCAGTTTTGTAAACTGAAGGTCGGGGGTTCAATCCCCTCAGCCGGCACCAATTGGCTTGGATTTCCGCCATCTGGCCGCCGCGACACAGCTTCAGTCTGCCGAGATCGACCGTCGACCGCAGCAGCCCCGCCAGCTCGCAGGCGAATACGGCAGTTCCGAGCATGGGGAAGCGTGCTTCGACGCTGCAGCGCTGTCCAGAGCATGCTTCTTCGATGCCGACGCCGAAGCAGTCCGCTGCTGCAAATCCCTTGATGACCCCGTGAACGCCGACCGTCCTGCGGCCGATGCTGCCTTCAAACTGAAGTGCCTGGGCATCGCGTCCTCCATCAGATATGCGCGGCCTATGCCGCGTCGTTCCCGGTGCGATTCGACACGTCGTCGCGATTCAATCAAAGCGCATCGCCTGATTGCCCACAATGTACAGAGCGAGCCGTAGTATTCCGGTCGCCGGGAGTGCCACGTCGTCGATCGCGCTCACCGCTAGCCAATGCAACGACCCTGCGCTTCGCAATGTTTTGCAGGAAGCGCTAGCGAGAACGTTGAGTCATCTCGCAACGACTACTTGTGATTTTGTTCCCGCTGGCTATTGTTCCGGCACTTTCATCTTTGGGAATTTCAAAATGAAGATTGTTTTCTGCACCGCGATTGTCTTGTCCACACTGGCCGTCGCTCCGGCGAGCGCCAGGGAGCGCAATGACAGCCCTCACTCCCAGGCCTGCATGGCCAAGAACGGCTTCAATCTCGATATGTGGCGCGCGCACTCCGCAGGCACCGACGCGCAGGTCCTGAGATACATCCAGTGTCGGGATCGGGTGTCCGCAGCACAGGCCAAGGCGATCGGCATTCGCGACCATAACTTCAGCGCGGGCTATCGATGATGCTCGAGGGTGAGATGAAAATCGGACTCGCCCTTGCCTTCCTTGCCATCGGCTGCATCCCGGCAAGCGCCGCAGGCTGGACCTGCTCCGCCCCGGGTCTGATCTCCGGGTCGTATGATGGCGGCGATAGCGCCTACATCCATCTCACCGGCTTCCCGAACGGCAACAACTATCCTGTCGCGAAGAAGGGCAGCCGGGCCACCGGCACGACGAAGATCGGCACCCGCTTCGTCTGCACCCAACGCTAAGGCACACCGCCAATCCTGATCGGCCTGAAATTATCGCCGACCAGACTTCACCATTTGAGGAATCACCATGAGATTGCTGATCTTGCTCGCAACTTTCGCCGCCACCATTTCGGCGGCCACCGCCGAAACCGCTGTCGAGCGCCAATGCGCGTCGGGCAAATGCACCTGCACCTACATCGCGTCGACCTGCAAGACCTGGAATCGCACCCATGGCGGCGACCTCGCCATCTGCGACAGCTACCGCGAGAGCTGCCTGCAGAGCGGCCGGTGGGACGACAGGAATCGCCACATCGACGTGGTGGTGAAGCGCTGAGGCAGTTCGCCCTTTCCGAACCGGCGCTGCGCCGCAGGGCCGGTTCGGAAAGCCGCTGCGACACTCCCCTGGCAGGAATCGTGGGATCCTTCCCGTAGGATCACCCATCCCTCGCCTTGCTTCTGTCCTTGCGGCCCCAAACGGGGTATGCAGAATGCGGGGTGGGACTCTGCCAATGACCTATTTGATCCTTGCCCGAGATGGCACCAGCCGAATCGTGCTGAAGCGCGACAGCGAAGACGCGGCCGAGAAGAAGGCTCGCGAGCTGAAGGAGATGGGCTGGTTCGAAGTCGAGGTCCGCGAGGACAAGACGGCGCCGGTCACGTCGGCTCCCCCGGCGGATCGTCCACCGACGCTGCAATGACGCTTTGATGAACCTTTGCCGGGTGGCCCTTACAGATATGTGAGGAGCCGCCACCATGTCCGACACAGCACATTACCGCTTCCAATCCGATCAGGCGCGACGGCTGGCCCGGCAGGTGACCGACGCCGCGGTGCGCGAGAAGCTGCTCGAAATGGCCGAGGAATATGGCCGCTACGCCGACCTGATCGAGGCCCGCAGCATCGAGCGGGTACCCGCTGCGGTAGCGGCCCATTAGGCTGGCCCCCGCCCCGTTCCGGACGGCTTACCGGTTCGTCCTCTCCTGATGCTCGTCCTCAAGGTGAGGCCAAATCCGCTCGACAACGCCCTGAGGATTTGTTCGGAACGTTATGCCCTTTCACGCGATTTTCCTCGCATGAGGGTCCGCGAATCCGACCGCAATTTGCTGCTTCTGGGCACGTTCACGCTGCTCAGCGTGGCCGCTGCCGGCCTCGTCGCCCTGTTCGATCCGGCGCCCGCGCCGGCGAACCCCGCACCGCGGCCGGCCGCGAATCAAGCATCGGCGGACGGTCAGCCTCCGGTCCGGATCGTCGGTACCCCGTTCGTCCCGAACACCAATCCCCGTCAACGCTGACCGTCCACGCCCGCGCGGCGTGTCACAATTATGTCACCGCGCCTACCAAACAGGCGTCTTCGTCAACCATCATGATGGCGAGCGCTTGATTCCGCGCGGTTGCTTTGCTGGAATCCGCGCGCTCAGGGTGCGCCATGAAGTGGATGAAAGAACGCGATCTCCTGATCGCGCAGACAATGGCTTTCGTACAGTCGGTGAAGGGCAAGCTGCCCGACGCCGAGCTGCCGGCGCCTGCCCCACGGACGGCGGCGGCGCCTGCCGCCCAGCCGGCCGCCACGCCGCCTGCCGCTACACCTGCCCCCGCCGCCGCGTTGCCGATCGCCGCTGAACAGGCCTTGGCCGAGGCGGTCGCCACGCTCAGCGTCAAGGCTGAGGTGCGGGCTGCGGTCGTGCCGCCTCCGCTTCCGGCGCCGACCGTGATCGAGGGCCTGCCCCCCGCTCCGTCGCCTTTGGCGGTGACGGTCGTCGAAGTCCCGCCTCAACCGGCGCAGCTGCCGCACTTTGCCAGGCTCGACATCAGCGGCGACTTCGGATCCGAGGTGCGGGAGCGGGTTGCCAATTTCCGCGCACAGCAGCAGCGCTTCCTGAAGGAGCGCGAGGAATATTGCACCACGACCATGGCCAAGGTCCGCGCTGCGATCGACGAGCTGCCGCGCTCGGGCAAGTAACGCAGCCCCATTAGACCCCGGACTGTGCGTTGGGCATCAGCCGCGCGCGCCCGACTTCACCGGCTCGGTCAGGAAGCGTCCGCTCGATCGCGTCAATGCCGGCTCCTCCACTGCATCGAGGGCGGGCTGCTCCCCTTCCAGCATGGATCGCAATCCGGCGATCGCCTTGGTCATGCGTTCGGCGTATTTCACCGCGGCGCCGTCGACGAACTCTCGATCCTTTGGCTTAGGTTTGGCGACCCGCAGCTCCAGATGCGTCATTCCGTTTGGACCGTCCAGAACGGCGCGAGTCATTACGATCCGCGGCGCGCCGGGAATCGGAAGCGTGATGCCCACCGTGAAATAATCGGGCGGGCGCCAATCGAGCATCTCCTCAACGACGGTATGGTTGCCGTGCATGCAGTGGTTCCTGGTGCCGGGACCGCGTCGTCCCTTGCCGGAATCCTCGACGATGGTGTCGGCGTCCCACCATTTCTGCCATTGCCCGGGCACGGTGAAAAACTCCCAAACCGTCTGCCGCGGCGCGGCGATGTCGAATTCCAGCATGACGTAGGCATCGTCGCGCGTCACCTGCATCCGGGTTTGCGCGTCTTCCTGCCGCCACGCCGCTTCCAGATCGCGCGCCCACAGCGTCACGTCGCCGATGACGTCGATGGTTTCGCGATGGGCGATGAGACCCTGCGCGACCGGATCGACACCCATCGCGCGGATGGCCGCGTCGCTGTAGAGCGCGTAGGCGCGCCCGCCGATCTTCTCAGCAACCGTGTTCTTGAGCAGCCGGTGGACCAGAATGACGTCGCGCCCGGCGAGCTCCTCCCTGCCGCCCATCTTCTGCTTCACCATCTCGCCATGATGGATAACGAACTTGAAATCGAGATCGCCCATCGCGACGCAGGCCTGACACTCGCAAGTCGAGGCCTGGCGCACGCTGCGCAGGCGCCGGCGGAATTTGAAATAGGCGCCCTCGATCGCGTCCTGCAGCAGCGAGCCGTCGATCGTCTCGGCGGTGGTGTAGACGAACGCGGCGTCGCCTTCGAACTTGGCGAGGCGGAACGGCGGGCGCAGCGCTTTCACCACCGTATCCATGAAATCGGCGATGATATCCTGCGCATGGTCGAGCTCGACCGCCGCGAGGAAGTTGGTATAGCCGGAGATGTCGGCAATCGCGAAATAGGCCGCTTCAGCCTTCGGAAGCATGGGGACCTCCTGCGCAACCGGTTCACGCCCAATCGGGCGGACGCGCAGTCTGTCATACCGCGCCGCCCGAGGTCGAGGACCAAAGCAACCCTGGGCGTGCGCTAGCGGCCGCCGATCTTCTCCAGCACCGGCAGCAGGTGCGTGAGAAACTCGCCCGGATTCTCGCTCATCGGGAAATGGCCGAGGCCCTTCATGATGGTGGCCTCAGCTCCCGCAATGCTGTTCGCCACCGCCAGCGTCTCTTCCGGCGTGCAGGAATAGTCGTACTCGCCCGACAACAGAAACAGCGGGCAACGTCTGGTGTCGATCTCGGCGACGCGGGCCCGGATGTCGCCGTCGATCTTGTAGAAATAGAGGTCGCCCTTGAACACGCCGGGCCCGCTCTGCATGTAATGCCACAGCGTCTCCCACCGCTCCTTGTCGGGCGCGTCGGGGCCGACGAGGCCCGAGACGATGGCGGCGGCGACCTCGCCGCCATGCACGTCCGGCCGGTGCAGGAAGTTCAGGTCGTAATAGGGATCGACATGCGCGCCGGCCTGCAGGCCGATGATGGCGCGGAAACGTTCGGGATGCTCGAGCGCGAGATGCAGCGCGATCCGGCCGCCGATCGAGCAGCCGATCACGATCGGCCTGTCGAGGTCGAGCGCGTCCATCACCGCCAGGATCATGGTCGTATATTGCGCGGAGGTGAGCTGGTACTCCTCGTCGTGCCAGCCCTGCGGCGGCGACGACTTGCCGTGCCAGGGCATGTCGAAGGCGATGACGCGATGGTTGCGCGTGACGCGCGCATCGTTCATCAGGCCGCGATATTGCCGCCCGTCCGCGCCCGCGGTGTGCAGGCAGAGCAGCGGCGTGCCCTCGCCCGCCTCCTCGACATAGACGCGGTGGGCCCGGCCGAACAGCTCCAGATGCATGTAACGGCCGACGATCGGTTCGAACCTGGCGCTCATGCGGCCACTCCCTCGCGGCGCAGCTTGCCGAGCGCCTCCTTGAAGTAGCGCAGGTTCGCCATGAAGATCTGCAGCTCGCCCTCAGCCTTCAGCACGCGGCGCTTGATCAGCGCCATCAGGTCGTTCGAGCCCGGCGGCGGCCGCTTTTCGCAGAACCGGTCCCACTCCGCCTGCGAGGTGCGCAGCGCAAACGACGACGAGGGCATCACGAACGGGCCCTTCGTCACCGCGACGATCCGGCCCTCATGGATCGCGATCAGCCAGGCGGCCGCGCCGATCTCGAGCAGGAATGTCGTGGTGAGGTAGCGGCCGCGCCGCACCAGGCCGGCGTCGCCGTTGACCCGTTCCTTCAGCGTGTCGATCATATCAGCTCCCCCCGATCGCGGCCCGTCCGCGCAGGGCGCGGCGGGCGCTTGTTCTGCCGGCAATGATGGGAGGAATGCCGGTGCCGTCAATCGCCAGCGGCGCCGCGCGGCTCCGGCGTTTTCGCGTGGCCGCCACATACAGATTTTGGCGAGAGCCGGGTGATCTAAAGCCAAGATATCTAAAGCCAGGACCAGACCAGCGCCACATTGGCGGCGCAGGCCGCGAGCAGCGCAACCGCAAGCGCGAGCTGCACGCGTTCGTAAGGGGGCTGGTGGATTGCTCTCATGGGCCGGAGCATCCGGCGATTCTACCCGGAGAGTCCCGGGGATTCTTTTTTCGGGGGTTTACCACCCGTTAAGGACTCAAGGCCCTTCCGCGAAAGAACCGAAATGACTCATATTTTCAGATGCTTGCCGCGGATGCTCGCTCACGGTTCCGTGACCGGAACGGCGATATTGCCTGAAACCCAAAACGGGGGCTGGCGTTGTCGGTTGTTTGGGGAACGACGAATGCCGTACGCGCTGTTTTATCAGGACGCCAAGCTGAGCAAGGCCTACCCGACCGAGGCGGATGTCTGGACACTGGCCAGGAAATCCGGCCTGGTGGTGGATGCCATCTCCGGAGAGGAGGAGTCCGCGCCGCGCCCGGTGCTGGATAACGACTACGAAATCCGGCCCTGTCAGCTCGAGCCGAACGAGGATCCGGCCAAGAACAAGGCCGATGCCGATCGCGAAGCACGCCTGGAGCCGCGGTTGAACTGATCAGACGGCAGGCTGGCCGGCGCGCAGCGGCGGGCCGAGGATGCAATCGGTGCGGTCGCCCGCGCCTACGGCGTGGCCGTCGCCAGCGAGGCCTGTTCGGCGGCGACCGAAACGCAAATCTTCCGCCGATGCAGACCCCGGATCGCGCCGGTCACCTTGAGCACCTTGCCAGCCGAGCAGGACGCATCCTGCACGAACACGACCTCATAGGGCGCGAGCGCCAGGGGTTCGGATTTGAGGATAGTCTGGGCAAGGCACGGCACGGAGACCGCAGAGAGGATCAGCCCTAACGCAAAACTACGCATGTTCGTTTGTCCACCAGCCCGGCGATCGCATAATAGCGCAGCACGATGAAAGTTCCGTGCAATGCAGGAATTATTTTTTGCATTGCACGATCAGGCCTGAACATCAGGTGAATGTGGGGTCGTAGCCCGGATGGCGCGGAGCGAAATCCGAGACTTCCTTCGTCGGGTCGGCTGCCCCGGATTACACTGCGCTCCATCCGGGCTACGGGTTCACCGCATCCGTCGTCATTCCGGGGCGAGCGGCTGGCCAACAAAAAAGGCCGACCCGAAGGCCGGCCTTTCATTGATGCGATGAAGCCGCGATCAGTAGCGGGAGCCGACCGGGCCACCCCAGCCGAAGCGGTAGTTGACCCCGAGCTTGACGGTATGTTCGTCGTTCCGGAAGCTCGTCCCGACGAGGTCGGCCGGGCCGCTGGTGAAGTTGGTCTTGCCGAAATTGTAGTACTGGTACTCGGCCTTCGCCGACCAGTTCGGGGCGAACATGTATTCGAGGCCCGCGCCGACCGTGTAGCCGTCCTTGTGGCCGCCATCGGTGGTGAAGGACGCCGGCACGCCGCCGACCGACGCGGTGATGTTGTTGTTGTCGCGCCAGGCATAACCGCCCTTGGCGTAGAGCAGCGCCGGACCCCAGGTGTAGCCGAGGCGGCCGGTCACCGAACCGATCTGGTCGGTGTTGCCGGTCACCAGCGTTCCGCCCGGGAGCAGCACGCCATTGTTCGAGGAGCTGGGCAGCCAGGAATACTGCGCCTCGGCGCCCATCACCCAGTTCGGGGCGAACTGATAGTCGAAGCCGCCCTGCACGCCACCCATGAAGCGCGCGTCGCTGCCCATCAGGTTGTTGCCGTCGGTGAACGCGCCGCCGACATGGCCGCCGATATAGAAACCGGTCCAGTTGTAGACGACGGCGGGGGCGGTATAGGGCGGCGGTGCCTTGGTATAGGTGCGGGCCGGCATGTCAGCCGCAAACGCAGGGCCCGCAAGGGCGGCCAGCGCGACTGTGCCGAGCAAAAACTTCTTCATTTCTGATCCCCGTTACTAACGCTGCGCTGTAAAGCCAAACAACGTGACCTCAATTAGGTTGCTTTGGGGCAATGCCGCACCCGTGATGTTTCCGAGCTGTGACAGGGTCGCAACAACGCCCGTTTGTTCCCTGGCACAGAAGATTTTTTTCACCGGTTAAGCAGCCGCATCTCGGCTGGATGTAAGTCGCAGACGGCTAAAGTGAAGTTCAACGCTCCCCGAAAAGTGATCGGAGTTCGCTAACGTTTCGATCAGGCTTGCGACAAGCCGCCGCGCAGAAGCGAGATCAGATCGCGCTCCTGCTTCTTGTTCGGGCATGATCCTTTCGGAAAAACCGCTTCACACTTTTCCGGATCATGCCTTAGCGCGGCATCTTTTCCAGTTCCGGAAATGCCGCGTAGGACGCGCCGGCGCAGGGCTCGGCGGGGTTGTCGAGGATGCGGTCGAGCCGGCCGTCGACAAACAGGACACCGCGCTCCCGGGCGGGGCGGTAATTGCCGTCGGTATCCTTCGCGCTGTAGGTGGTGTGGACTCTAAGGATTCCCTTTTGAGAGCAAATCAGATTCAAGGCTTCTTTTTGGGAGGCGGCCTTGGGTGTGATGGAGCGTTTGGTGTTGAGCGACGCGGCC
>NZ_JBUYWT010000047.1:0-60712 GCF_055264925.1 Bradyrhizobium sp. KZN70725 | reverse complement strand
ACCAACTGCATCAAAATGCTCCCGCTCAGGTTCGCCGAACTCGTCGGCCAGCTCCTGCTCACGCGTCGATCCCTCGCTGCCATCGACAAACCTCCGCCCATCAACCCCAGCAGTCGGAAATCAACCATCTCACCTGACCAGATGGAGCTCCACTATGCCTGAATTTCCCCGGACACCCCTGCCTTTCAGGGGGAGGGAGCCCGACGATCTCGCAAGCGACGAAATTGAATCGAAGACGGTTCGCCCAGCCCTTATCTCCACCGGTCGCGGCGTTCGCCGCAGCGGCGGGCTGCACACGCTCTACATCTCGCCGCTGAAAGCGCTCGCGGTCGATATCGCGCGCAATCTGGAGACGCCGGTCGCCGAGATGGGGCTGCCGATCAGGATCGAGACCCGCACCGGCGACACGCCGGTGTCGCGGCGGCAGCGGCAGCGGCGCTATCCGCCGGACATCCTGCTCACCACGCCGGAGCAGCTGGCGCTGCTGCTGGCGTCCGACGACGCGCCGTTCCTGTTCTCTTCGCTGAAGCGCATCGTGCTCGACGAGCTGCATGCGCTCGTCACCTCCAAGCGCGGCGATCTGCTGTCGCTCGGACTTGCGCGGCTCTGGACCATCGCGCCGCAGATCCGCGCCATCGGCCTTTCGGCGACGGTCGCCGAGCCGGAGCAGCTCGCGCGCTTCCTGGTGCCGCAGCCGGGTGGCGAGAACGCGTCCGCCGACGTCGTCACCGCCGGCGGCGCCGCACCGCCGGTGGTCGAGATGCTCGACACGCGGGAACGGCTGCCGTGGTCCGGCCACAGCGCGCGCCATGCGCTGCCCGAGGTCTACGAGCTGATCAAGCGCAACAAGACCACGCTGGTGTTCGTCAACACCCGCAGCCAGGCCGAGATGCTGTTCCAGGATCTCTGGCGCATGAATGACGATGGCCTTGCGATCGCGCTGCATCACGGCTCGCTCGACGTCGCGCAGCGCCGCAAGGTCGAGGACGCGATGGCCGCCGGAAAGCTGCGCGGCGTGGTCTGCACCTCCTCGCTCGATCTCGGCGTCGATTGGGGCGATGTCGACCTCGTGATCAATATCGGCGCGCCGAAAGGTTCGTCGCGGTTGATGCAGCGGATCGGCCGCGCCAACCATCGCTTCGACGAGGCCTCGCGTGCCGTGCTGGTGCCCGCCAACCGCTTCGAGGTGCTGGAGTGCCGTGTCGCGATCGACGCCATCGCCGAGAATGCGCAGGACACGCCGCCGCTGCGCTCGGGCGCGCTCGACGTGCTGGCCCAGCACGTGCTCGGCTGCGCCTGCGGCAAGCCGTTTCTGTCCGATGAACTCTATGATGAGGTCCGGACCGCAGCGCCCTATGCATCGCTCGCACGCACCGATTTCGACGATGTCGTCGATTTCGTCGCCACCGGCGGCTACGCACTGAAGACCTATGAGCGTTTCGCGCGCATCAAGCAGGACAAGCAGGGCCGCTGGCGCGTCACCAATCCCAAGGTGCGGCAGAGCTATCGTCTCAACGTCGGCACCATTGTCGAGGAGACCATGCTGAAGGTGCGGCTGGTGCGCTCGCGCGCCGGCGGTAGCGGATCGACCGGCGCGATCGCGCGCGGCGGCCGGATGCTCGGCGAGATCGAGGAGGTCTTCATCGAGGGCCTCGTGCCCGGCGACACTTTTGTCTTTGGCGGTGAGGTGGTGCGCTACGAGGCCTTGGTTGAAGACCAGGTCTATGTCTCCCGCACCAATGATAAAGATGCAAAAGTGCCGTCCTATATGGGCGGCAAGTTCCCGCTGTCGACCTATCTTGCCGAACGCGTCCGCAAGCTGCTGGACAACAGCCGCGCCTGGAACGGATTGCCGGATCAGGTGCACGACTGGCTGTCGCTGCAGCGAAAATTCTCGCGTGTGCCGGCGGTGCGCGAGCTCTTGGTCGAGACCTTTCCGCGCGGCGGCAGCCATTATCTGGTCTGCTATCCCTTCGAGGGCCGGCTCGCGCATCAGACGCTCGGCATGCTGCTGACCCGCCGGCTGGAGCGCGCCCGCGCCCGTCCGCTCGGCTTCGTCGCCAACGAGTATGCGCTTGCGGTCTGGGGTGTCGGCGATCTCTCCTTCATGATCCGGCACGGCAAGCTCGATCTCAACGCGCTGTTCGATCCCGACATGCTCGGCGATGACCTCGAGGCGTGGCTTGCGGAATCGGCGCTGATGAAGCGCACCTTCCGCAACTGCGCCATCATCTCCGGCCTGATCGCGCGACGCTTCACCGACGAGGAGAAGTCGCGCCGCCAGGTGCTGTTCTCGACCGACCTGATCTACGACGTGCTGCGCAAGCACCAGGCCGACCATGTGCTGCTGCGCGCCGCGCGCGGCGATGCCGCCACGGGATTGCTCGATCTTCGCCGTCTCAGCGACATGCTTTCGCGCATCCACGGCCGAATCACCCACAAGGACCTCGACCACGTTTCTCCGCTTGCCGTCCCCGCGCTGCTGGAAATCGGCCGCGAGTCAGTTTATGGCGAAGCATCCGACGAGCTCCTGGCCGAGGCGGCCGAGGAACTCGTGCGGGAGGCGACGACGTAACGCTGCTACTCTGGGGAACAGGACGTGACGGCAAGCGCGCTAGCTTTGCGAGACGGTGACGACATGCGCGTTTCGAGGGTCACGGTGGCGGATGTCGGCTTCGTGGCGGATTTCTCCGGCGCGCTGTTCTGGGAAGCGCAGCGCCTGCTCGTGGTCTCCGACCTGCATCTGGAAAAAGGCTCGAGCTTCGCCAGCCGCGGCGTGCTGCTGCCGCCCTACGACACGGTCGCGACACTGAGCCGGCTCGCTGCTGTCATCGCGCGGCACGATCCGCGGCAAGTGATCGCGCTCGGCGACAGCTTTCACGATCGCGATGCGCATGAACGCCTGTCGAATCCGGACCGCGAGGCGCTCGCGGTGTTGCAGCTGCGGCGCAACTGGATCTGGATCTCGGGCAATCACGATCCGGCGCTGCCGTCCGATCTCGGCGGCGTGGTCGCGACCGAAGTCGCGATCGGTCCGATCGTGTTCCGCCATGAGCCGACCGGCGCCGCCGGCGAGATCGCCGGACACCTGCACCCCAAGGCGCGGGTGCCGACCCGCGGCCGCTCGATCGAGCGCCGCTGCTTCGCCTGTGACGGCGAGCGCGCGGTGATGCCGGCGTTCGGCGCCTACACCGGCGGCTTGAGCATCCGCGACGCCGCGTTCACACGGATTTTCGGATCGCCCGGCTTCATGGCCCATGTGCTCGGCGACAACCGCGTCCACGCGTTCGTCGCGTCACGGTGTTATTGAGGATCGCCGACCAGCTTATTCCAAGCTGCCATCATTCTCGGTGTCGTCCCGGGCAAGCGAAGCGCGACCTGGGACCCATAACTACCACTGTTCGGGATTGCGCAAAGCTGTGGCCCCAGCGCGGCATCACAACTGCATGCGGTGGTTATGGGTCCCTGCTTTCGCAGGACGACAGCAGAGATTGTTGCGCGACCTCGCCCTAAGCCGCCTTCGCCTGCACGCTCTCGCAATACTCCGCGAGCCGATCCGCCAGCCGCAATGTCGCCGGGCTGGCCTCGGGGGCGGCGACGAGGGCGACCTCGGTGCGGTCGATCGGCGCAAAGCCGTCCTTTGCTGTCAGCACGCGATGCTCCGCCTGGATCGACATTTCCGACAAAATGCTGAGCCCGAGGCCCGCGGCGACCGCGGCCTGGATGCCGGCGAGGCTGGAGGAGGTGTAGGCCATGTGCCAGTTGCGGCCGGCGCTCTCCAGCGCATGGATGGCGCGGGCGCGGTAGAGACAGCCGGAGGCGAAACCGATCAGCGGAACCGAGCCGGCAGTCGTATCGCGCGGGTGGCTCTTGCTGGTGACCCAGTGCACCCGTTCCGGCCACACCGCGATGCCGCCCTTCTCATTGGCGGCGCGCTTGATCAGCGCGAGATCGAGATCGCCGCGTTCGAGATCACGGTACAGGAACAGGCTCTGGCCGGAGCGCACGTCGAGCCGCAGATTCGGATGGCTGCGCGCGAAGGTGGCGAGCAGCTTTGTCAGCCGGTAGGCGGCAAAATCCTCGGTGATGCCGATCCGGATCGCGCCTTCGCTGCCGGGGCGCGAGAGCACGTCACGGGCCTCTTCGGCGAGCGACAATAGCCGCCGCGCATAGGTCAACAGCCGCTCGCCGGCTTCCGTCGGGGTGACGTCCTTGCCGCTGCGGATCAACAGCGGCTGGCCGACATCCTCCTCCAGGCGCTTGATCTGCTGGCTCACCGTCGACTGCGTGCGGTGGACGCGCTCTCCGGCGCGGGTGAAGCCGCCGGCATCGACCACCGAGACGAAACTGCGCAACAGCTCCAGGTCGAGCATCGCAGCCTCCATTTATAAATCAACTGCATGCCAGTCTATCATTTAATTTCCAAATATCAAAGCGCGAGCCTAGATCATGGCCGAAGGAGAATTCGCCCATGTCCGCCGCAACCTCGATGGCCGCCCCCCGCGCCCGCTTCAACACCCTGCCGCTGCTGATTGCCCTGTTCTGCCTGCTCTGGAGCTACGCCTTCGTCGCCGGCAAGATCGGCGTCACCGATTGCCCGCCGCTGATCCTGCTGGCCGCGCGGTTTTCGCTCGCCGGGGTTCTGATCCTCGCCATCTCCTGGCTGCGCCGCGACCAATGGGATCTCACCTGGCGCGATGCGGCGGTATTTGCCGTGCTCGGCGTCGCCAACAACGCGCTCTATCTCGGCCTCGGCTATACCGGCCTGAAGACGGTCTCGGCCGGGCTTGGCGCGCTGATCGTCTCGGCCAATCCGGTGTTCACCGCCATGCTGGCGGCGCTGTTCCTCGGCGAGAGCATGACCTTGCGCAAGGTGATTGGTCTCGTGCTCGGCATCGTCGGCGTCGCCTTCATCGTCTGGCATCGCATGTCGGTCGGATCGGACAGCCCGCATGGCATCCTGTTCACGCTGGCCTCGCTCGCCTCGATCGTCGCCGGCACCGTGCTGTTCAAGCTGCTGGCGCCGAAGGGCAGCCTGTGGATCGGCAACGGCATCCAGAACATCGCCGGCGGCCTTGCGGTGATGCCGTTTGCCTTCACGCTCTCCAGCGTCAGCGACATCGTGCCCAGCATGCGGCTTGCCGGCGCCTTCGCCTTCCTCGTACTCGGCGGCTCGATCCTTGCCTATCTGCTCTGGTTTCATCTCCTGAAAGTGTGTGGTGCGACCGCCGCAAGCGCCTATCACTTCCTGATGCCGCCGCTCGGCATGCTGTTCGCCTATCTCGTGCTCGGCGAGCATGTCGAATTTCGCGACCTGCTCGGGATCGTTCCGGTGGCGCTCGGCATTTACCTGGTGACCCGCCCGGCGGCAGCGGCGGCCAACAGGAGTAGGACGTGAGCATCACCATCACGCTGATCGGAGGTCCCACCGCCCTGATCGAGATCGACGGGTTCCGCCTGCTCACCGATCCGACCTTCGATGCGCCCGGCGAGTATCAATTGCCGCATGTGAAACTGGAGAAGCTGACGGGCCCCGCGCTCGGCGCGCGCGATGTCGGCGCGATCGATGCGGTGCTGCTGAGCCACGACCAGCATTCCGATAATCTCGACCATTCCGGCCGGGATTTCCTTAAAGGCGTGAAGCGCGTGCTGACGACGGAGGCCGGCGCCAGGCGGCTTGGCGGCAACGCCGAGGGCTTTGCGCCCTGGGCAAGGACCACACTGACGAAAGGCGGTAGGACGCTCACCATCACTGCGACGCCGGCGCGGCACGGGCCGGCGGGGATCGAGCCATTGTCCGGCGACGTCATCGGTTTCGTGGTCGAGCCGGCGAAGCCCGGCCGTCCGGTCTATGTCAGCGGCGACACCACCTGGTTCGACGGCGTCGCCGAGGTCGCGCGGCGCTTCGACTGCGGCGTGGTGCTGCCGTTCGCAGGCGCGGCGCAAACCCGCGGCCCCTTCCATCTCACCATGGACACCAATGACGCGATCGAAACCGCGCACGCCTTTGCGGACGCGGTGATCGTGCCGGTTCATACCGACGGCTGGGCGCATTTCCGGCAAAGCGCGAACGACCTGCGCGCGAGCTTCGATACGCTCGGCTTCGGCCGCCGTCTGCGCATCCTCGAGCCCGGCGTCGCCACGGTCATCGAGCCGTAGGTTCGCCTCAGGAACCTTGCCGGTATCCGGCTCGTTGTCAGACGGCTGGAACCGGACATGACGCGGCAAGGGACGATCCCACCACACGACAAACATGACGATGCGCCGGCGGCGAAGCCTCGGCGCCAGCCATTCGGTTTCAGCCGTGTCCTGAAGACGCTCGGACCCGGGCTGATCACCGGCGCTTCCGACGACGACCCTTCGGGGATCGGCACCTACAGCCAGGCCGGCGCGCAACTCGGCTACGGCATTGGCTGGACCATGCTGCTGACGTTTCCGCTGATGAGCGCGATCCAGGAGATCTCGGCGCGGGTCGGCCGCGTCACCGGGCATGGCATCGCGGGCAATGTATGCCGGCATTATCCGGGCTGGCTGCTCGCCGTCGTGGTGGCGCTGCTGTCGATTGCCAACACCATCAACATCGCGGCCGACCTCTCGGCCATGGCCGATGCCACAAAGCTTCTGATCGGCGGTCCGGCCATTCTCTATGTGGTGCTGTTCGGCGTGACCTCGGTGGCCGCGCAGATCTTCATGAACTACCGGCGCTACGTCACGATCCTGAAATGGCTGACGCTCAGCCTGTTCGCCTATGTCGCGGCGCTCGCCTTTGCCAAGGTGTCGTGGATGGAGGCCCTGGCCGGCGTGCTGCTGCCGCGCATCAGCTGGAGCGCCGACTATTTCACGACCATCGTTGCGATCCTCGGCACCACGATCTCGCCCTATCTGTTCTTCTGGCAGGCCTCGCAGGAGGCGGAGGAGCAGCGGGTCGACGCCACCAAGCATCCGCTGATCGAACGGCATTACGGCGCCCAGCACGAATTCTCGCGCATCCGCGCCGATACCATCACCGGCATGGCGTTTTCGAACCTGATCGCATTGTCGATCATCGTCACCGCCGCCGCATCGCTGCACGCCACCGGCAAGACCGACATCCAGACCTCGGCGCAGGCCGCCGAGGCGCTGCGCCCGATCGCCGGGCCGTTTGCCGAGGTGATCTTCGCGCTCGGCATCGTCGGCACCGGCCTTCTGGCGATTCCGGTGCTCGCGGGTGCGACGGCTTATGCGGTCGGCGAGGGCCGGCGATGGCGGGTCGGGCTGACGCGCAGGCCGAAGGAGGCGATCGCGTTCTATTCGGTGCTGGCGCTGTCGGGCGGCATCGGCATCGCGCTCAACTTCACGCCGATCGATCCGATCGCGGCGTTGTACTGGAGTGCGGTCGTCAACGGCGTGCTCGCGGTGCCCGTGATGGTGCTGCTGATGTTCATGGCCCGCCGCCGGGACGTCATGGACCGCTTTGTGGTCCGCGGATGGCTGTACTGGCTCGGCTGGCTCTCGACCGGCGCGATGGCGCTCAGCGTGATCGCGATGGGGATCGGCTTCCTGCTGTAGCTTGTTCGAACTCCTCAACCCTCGCCGAACAGCGAGCTATCGATCTTGGTCGTCGATTTGACCTTTCGCAGGATGATCGTCGTGCGGTAGCTCGCGACGTCGCTATCCGGATGCATAAGGCGGTCGAGGATGAAGGATTGATAGCGCGCGAGGTCCGAGGACACGATCCGTAGCGAGTAATCCCAATCGCCGGCAATCATGCAACATTCGACGACCTCCGGAAGGTCGATTACCTTCCGCTCGAAGCGCGTGAAGGATTCCCTGTTCTGTTGCTTGAGACGGACCTCGACGATCACGTCGAATCCGAGTCCAACCCGCGTCGGGTCCACCAGCGCCACATAGGAATTGATGACGCCGGCCTCTTCGAGCGTGCGAACGCGTCGCATGCAGGGGGCGGACGAGAGGCCGATCCGCTCGGCCAGCTCGAGATTCGTGATGCGCCCCTCGACCTGCAGCACGTCGAGGATTTTTCGGTCGATCTCGTCAATCACGATCGCGGTTCCCATTTCTTTCGCATTCTCCATCTTTTGCGCAATTGTTTGCAGAAGAAGGGCTGAAATGCATCTCAAATCGCAATGTCATTGCCCTCGCGCGCGCATAAGATGTGGTGCGAGGGTTCTTTGATCGCTGCAACCGAGCAGCAAGGAGCGGGCATGGCCGGAAATGACGACAAATCCTTTTGGGATCGCGCGCGGCGGCACCTCATTCGCTATGGCGGGACGTTCGCTCCCTTGATCATCGAGCGCGCCTCCGGGTCCTTCGTCTATGACGCCGACGGCCGGGCCATCCTGGATTTCACGTCCGGGCAGATGAGCGCCGTGCTCGGTCACGGTCACCCGGAGATCGTCCAGACCATCAGCGAGCATGCCGAACGGCTCGACCATCTCTTCAGCGGCATGCTGACGCGCCCGGTCGTCGCGCTGGCCGAGCAGCTCGCGGGCCTGCTGCCGCCGGGGCTTGATCGCGTCATGCTGCTGAGCACCGGCGGCGAGTCGAATGAAGCTGCGATCAAGATGGCCAAGCTCGCCACCGGCGGCTTCGAGACCGTCGCGTTCGCACAGTCCTGGCACGGAATGACGTCTGGCGCGGCCGGAACGACCTATTCGGCCGGCCGCAAGGGCTATGGTCCGGCGCCGGTCGGCTCGCTCGCGATCCCGACGCCGAACCCCTATCGCCCGCGCTTCGGCAACGCGGCCGACTGGCGGGCCGAGCTGGCCTACGCCTTCGATCTGATCGATCGCCAATCGACCGGCTCGCTTGCCTGCATGATCGCCGAGCCGATCCTCAGCTCCGGCGGGCTGATCGATCTGCCTGAAGGCTATCTTGCTGAGTTGAAGGAGCTGTGCCGGGCACGCGGCATGCTGCTGATCATCGACGAGGCGCAGACCGGCCTCGGCAGAACCGGCGCCATGTTCGCTTTCGAGCGCGACGGCGTCGTGCCTGATATCCTGACCTTGTCGAAGACGCTCGGTGCCGGGCTGCCTCTGGCTGCGGTCATCACCACCGCCGAGATCGAAGAGCGGTGTCACGAACGCGGTTTCCTGTTCTACACGACGCATGTGTCGGACCCGATGCCGGCCGCGGTCGGGCTGAAGGTCATCGAGATCATCCTTCGCGACAGATTGGTCGAGCGCGCCAGGATAGCGGGCGCGCGGCTGAGGGACGGGCTCCTCGCACTTCAGAACCGGTTCGAATGCATCGGTGACGTGCGCGGCAGGGGGCTGATGCAGGGCATCGAGATCGTGCGCGACCGTTACAGCAAGGAGCCTGACGAAGCGCTCGGAACGCGTGTCTCTCAGCGCTGCATGCAGCTTGGACTGAGCACCAACATCGTTCAGTTGCCCGGCATCGGCAGCGTATTCCGCATTGCACCGCCGCTGACGATCAGCGACGACGAGATCGATCTTGGCCTCTCGATCCTCAGCGACGCGTTCGAAAGCGCATTGCAAAGCAGGGCTGGCTAGATCAATCCTTGCGGAACACGATCGAGGCCATCCAGCCGGTCATCAGCGCCATGAACGCGGTGATCAGGCCGTAGACAAGGCCGTTATGCCGCGCGGTGGTGGCGACGAATTGCTCGAAGCCGACCTTGACGATCTCGAACGCGGTCTCGGCCTTGGTCACCAGCGCGCCGTCGGAAAACAGCTTGATCTCGACATTATAGGTGCCGATCGGCACCTCCGCCGGCAGCGGAATGCCGGTGCGGAACAGGGTCGGGGTCAGGAAGGTCACCGCCGAGGTCGCCTCACGGTACAGCCCGTGCTCGGAGCGCAGCCGCACGAAGGCGCTGCGGAACGGGTCGTTTGGCACCACGTCGGCATAGTCGGGCCCGACCCGCTGCATCAGCAGCACGTTGTTGAGCCCGAGCTGCTGCCGCCGCTGCACCTCGGGCGAGGCGATCTGGTCGAACGGGCGATTCGAGAACAGCGCGAGATAGCCCGGCACCTGCAGGAATTGGCGCGAGTCGGTGTTGATCCAGATGCCGAATTTGCGCTCCTTGCGCCGCGTCACCATGTCGGCGCGCGGGCCGGACACCGTGACGACGAGATCGTAATTGTTGCGATTGGCCGGCGTCTTGTCGTCCTTCTCGACCGAGCCGAACAGCACGAGCTCGCCGCCGGAATAGTTCGGCGTCACTGTGACGCGGTGGTTGGAGACCGACACGATCAGCCGCTCGGCATGAGCGGGCGCGGCCGCCAGGCTGGCGGCGGCGAGACCGATGATCGCGAGCGCCGCGCGCAGCCTCATGGCGGGGCTCCGCCGGTTTCGCGGATGCTGTAGAGGTCCTGCGGCCGGATCACCAGCTCCACCGCAAAGCGGATGCCGACCGCGAGCACCAGCAGGCCGAGCAGCAGGCGCAGATGCTCGCCGCGGATCTTCTGCCCGGCGCGGGCGCCGAACTGCGCGCCGGTGACGCCGCCGACCATCAGGATCAGCGCCAGCACGGCGTCGACCAGATGGTTGGTCACCGCGTGCAGCATGGTTGCGAACACCATGGTGACGAGGGTGAGCACCATCGAGGTGCCGATCACGGTCGAGGTCGGCACCCGCAGCACATAGATCATCAGCGGCACCAGGATGAAGCCGCCGCCGATTCCCATCACGGCGCCGATGAAGCCGATCGCGAGTCCGACCACGACCACCGGGATGACGGAGAGATAGATCTTGGAGCGCTTGAAGCGCAGCTTCAGGGGCAGGCCGTGGATCCAGCCATGGCTGCCGGGCTTGCGCAGCGCGATCGGACCGCCGCGGCGGACGCGCAGCATCGCGCGCAAACCTTCCCAGAACATCAGCCCACCGACCGTCGTCAGCAGGATGACGTAGGACAGCGCGATCATCAGGTCGAGCTGGCCGAGCGAGCGCAGGAAGGTGAAGGTCCACACCCCGAACGTGGTGCCGAGCGTGCCTCCGACCAGCAGCACCGCCGCCAGCAGCGGATCGATCGCGCGTCTGCGCCAATAGGAAATGGCGCCGGAGAACGAGGAGGCCGCGATATGGCTGGCGACGGAGGCAACCGCGACCGCGGGCGCGATGCCGACGAAGATCAGCAGCGGCGTCATCAGGAAGCCGCCGCCGATGCCGAACATGCCGGAGACGAATCCAACCGCCGCACCCATCGCCAGGATGAGGAAGACATTGACCGGAATGTCGGCGATCGGGAGATAGAGCTGCACGCGCGTCGCTTCTTGTCGGTTCGCCGCGAACTCGGCACAAGGCCGCATCACGGCGTGATGTCGTTCTGGTCGGGCATTCTCCGGCTGAACGAATCCGGTCGGCGCGCAAGACGCAGGCGAACGCGGGTCGATTGCCGCGTTCTTGCATAACTGAAATCGGCGGGGGGAGGGACTAAAGAATCCGCTCCCGAGGGCATTTTTCGCCGCACCTGGCCGCCGTCTGCGGACGTGGTTGATAATTCAGATTAATGACGCCTGTGTCGCCTCACGGCCGATCGACCGGCTTGGTGATCAGGTTCAGCGCGAGCGCTTCCTTCGGGTTCAGCCAGCGGATATCGGAGGTTTGCGACATCGCCTCGACGATCGCGGAGGAGACGCCCATCTTGGTCATGTAGCCCAGCACCATGCCCTGGATGCGTTGTGCCTCGGCGAGGGGATCGCTGACCGGCGTGCTCGTCGTGAAGCGATGCACGCCGAGCCGCGAGCCCGCGATGCCATAGCGGGTCTGGCCGCCGGCATAGACCAGGACGCAAGCGCTGGCGCAGGACGCGGGGCGGAGCTTGCCCGAGGCGCCGGCGGTGGCGACCGCGGTGACCAGCCCTCGCGTGCGGATGACCTCGCCCATGATGGCGGCCTGGTTCAGCGCGCCGCCCGGCGACGACAGCAGCACGACGTCGCCTGGTGCGAGACGCGCCTCGCTGAGCCGGTCGCGGAACCAGCTCGCGCTGGCCGAGCCGATCTTGCCGCTGATCGCAAGGGCCCGCCGGCCGCGGCCTGATCCGTCGATGTCAACGTCGGGAATCACCGCGGACGTCATGCTGGCCGCGATGTAGGTCTCGCGCCAGAAGTCCCAGGCGCCCGGCGTCGACAGGTCCCGGTAAGCCTGGATGGCGACGCTCGACAGCAGCAGCACGAAGATGATGATGGACCAGAGCGAGAACCGGAACGCGCGGGGCGGCGATGCCACGTTCCCTTGCGGCGTCGGCGGAGGCGAGGCCGAAGGGCGCGGGGCGAATGGAGACGGCGCCTGCCGCGGCGGCGCAACGCGGGGACCGGTCGGCGACGAACGGTGGCCCGTTCCATCATCCTGGCGATCGTCGACAGACAAGCCTGACCCTCCGGAACGCGCGCCCCGACGGCGCGGAACTGCGCGCCTGTCTACACGGCCGAAGGCCGGAGGTATAGGACAGCGGCGCCGTCGGGGCGCCGCAGCCGTCTCGAACCTAGTGAGCTGGAGCGGCGAGCGCCGCGGTCCGCTTCGAGGGCTGCTTGACCGGCTTCGCCGCGGCGGGCTGCGCGGCCGCGCCGTCCCAGCCGCCGGCGGGCGCCGGCACGTTGACCGCATCGCTCGGCTGCGGCTCGGCGGTGAAGGTCTGGATCGCCAGCTTCGCTGCGGCCAGCGACTGCGGGTCGAGCCGCTTGGCAATATCGTCGCGCTTGTGGCCGGCATCGGCGTCGCCCTGCGCGGCCGCGAGGCTGAACCACTTGAAGGACTCGGCGAGGTTCTGTTCGACACCGATGCCGCGGGCATAGAGGATGCCGAGATTGACCTGGCTGTCGGCAACGCCGCGATCGGCCGCCTTGCGGAACCATTGCGCGGCGCTCTTGTAGTCGGCGCCCTTGCCGCCGCCATCGGCGTCGAGCACGGCGAGATTGTGCATCGCCTTGGCGTTGCCGCGCTCGGCGGCCTGCACGTAGTAGCGTCGTGCCACATCGAAGTCGCGCTTCACGCTGAGGCCCTTCTCGTAGAAGGTGCCGAGCCGGAACATCGCGGGCACCACGCCGGCCTGCGCTGCGCGGGCATACCATTTGGCGGCTTCGTCGACATTGGTGGTCACGCCCTTGCCCTCGGCAAAGCGGACGCCGACTTCATAGGCCGCGGCCGCATCGCCCTTGATCGCGGCGCTGCGCAGCGCCGGACCACCGATCGCATCGGGCAGCTTCTCGCCCGCCGGGATCTGGACCATGGCGAGCTTGCCGCCGAGCGGCGGCGCGGTCGGAATCGTGCCGGTGACGTCGTTGGCGGCGGCTGTTGGCGCCGCGGTCGGCTCAGGCGCGGCGGCGGGTGCGGGCGCGATTGCCGGTGGGATCGTCACCTGCGCGCTGTCGAGCGTGTTCGGCGCCGGAGTATTGTTGGACTGGCGGCCGAGCGGGGTCGGCGAGGTCATCGACGGCCCGGGCACTGACGGTCCGGGTCCGCCGGACGGCGCAGCCGGGGCGGGCGCGAAGGAATTCTCGGCAGGCGGCTGCATGGGCGGCGTGGCCGGCTCGCTGTGCTCGATCGTCGGCACCTGCGGCGCGGAGCTGGTGTCGAGCAGGTTCATCGCCATCTTGGCGGTCGAGAGCAGGATCACGACCACGCTCGCGCCGACCAGCAGCGAACGGATCTTGGAGGTGATGGTCGAAGGCTGCGCCTCCGGCGCGCCAGTCGCCGTCGCGCCGGCCGCGGCCGTGCCGGCCTTGGCGGCAGCCGCCTTCGCGGCCTTGTCGGCCTTCTCCTTGGCCTTGGCTGCAGCCTTGCTCGCGGCGCGCGCCGCCTTCTCGTTGACGGGTTGCGCGGCAGCGGCCTGCGCGGCGCGGCGTGCGGCGGCGATGAAGCTCGATGTCGAGACCGGCTCCTTCTTGCCGGCGGGAAGATCAGAGATCGCGCGCTCGGAATCCGCGATCCGCTCCGACGGCGAAGCGACGCGGCCGGAGGGGCGTGTGCCCGGTTCGAGCGGATGATCCGGTGGCAGGTCCGGCGCGATCGCGGCGCGTGCGGACGCCGCATGCGGCTCGAGGATCTCGCTGATCGCACGCGGCGGCAGCGGCGGCGGCGGCGGCGCGCTCTCGACCGGCTGCGCGGCATGGAATTCGCGCGGCGCGGACATGAAGTGCTCCTGCGCCAGCGCAGGATTGGGCAATTCGGGCCTGTACGATTCAGGCTTGTACGCTTCAGCTTTGGGCTGCGCGACCGGCTGCGACATCGCCGCGCGCGGCATTTCCATCCGCGGAGCTTCCATCCGCGGTTCGGCCGGCGCGGGAGCAGGCGGCGCGGTGCGCACCGTACGCAGATCGTTCTCGATCATCGCGAGACGATCGACGACATGGCCGAGCGTGTTGTGAACGGTCTCCAGCGAATCCTGGGTGCGGCGGTCGGTCTCCGACTGGCTGAAGCGGATGTCGGACAGCTCGCGCTTCACCATGTCGACGATGCCGCTGTCCATCATCGGCTGCGGCGAGGAGGTGTTGACGTTGCGGGCGGCGTCGGCGAGCGAGGCGATGTGGGCGTGCTGCGCCTCGAGGTGCCGCATGATGTCATGCAGCGCTTCCTCGACCCGGCCGAGATTGCCGGAGCGCTGGTCGGCGGACTCCAGGCGCTCGAGCAGATACGAGACGCGCTGCTCGAGATGGGTGAATGCCGACGAACTGTCGTTGCCGACCTGCAGACGGTCGATCCGCTCCGACAGCGAGCGCAGGGCGCCTTCGATGGCATCGGTGTTGTCGTAGCCGGCCGGCCGCTCGCGGGTCTCCAGCGTCGCGGCCAATGCGGCAATGCGCTGCTCGATCCCGGCGAAGGCATCGCCATGGGTCTCGGCGCGCGACATCTGCGACAGCTGGTCGACCTTCGCGGCCAGCGCATGCACGTCCCCGGAGAGCTGCAGCAGCGCGTCGTTGGAGGCGACGTTGGAGACGATGGCGCGCAGCGCGGCGATCGCGCTCTCGAGCTGATGCACCGTCGACGGATCGTCGTTGGCGCGCAGGATCATGTCGAGCTTGGCGCCGAGATTGCGGATTGCCTCGTCGTAGCCGGTGAGCTGCTCGGCGGGCGTGAGCGTGCGCAGCGACTCGCGGATCTCCGACAGCGCGCGTTCGATGCCGGCGATCGCCTGGCCCTGGCCGTTGCGGCCCTCCTGGCGGAGCTCGTCGATCCGGTGATGCAGCGAGCGGATCTCGTTCTCGATCGACTCGATCGCCCGGCGCGGCATCGCCTCGGTGATCGCCTGGCGGATTTCCGCAAGCTCGCCGCGGAAGGCCGCGATCGACTGTTCAATATGGTCGGGCCGCTGCAGCGCCTCGATCTGGCTCGTGATCTTGAGCAGCTGACGCTCGAGCGAGGAGAAGTCGGGCCCGGCAGGCGGCGGTGGCGCATAGGCGGCCATCGGCGGCGCCGATTGCGGCATCGGCGGCGCGCCGCGCGGCGGCATCTGGCGTTGCGCTGATACGTCGAGCTCGTTCTGGCGCGCGGCGATCTCCGCGATCGCGAAATCGAACGAGGCCGGGCTCAGTGGCGGCGAGGGGCGATAGACCTGGGCTGCGGCGCGCTCGACCGCCTCCGCCTGGCGCAGCCTCTCCTCCAGTTGCCGGTCATGCATCTGCGGCTCGCGCTGCATCTGCGACTCACGCATCGGCTGTGGCTGCGGCTCGCGCGCCGGTTGCGGCCGCGAAATTTGCGACAGCCGGGCATCGAGGCGCGAAATCGCGTCGTTCAGCTGCCGCGCGACGGCGGGCTGGCCGCGCGGCACTTCGGCGCGCACCGCTTCGGCGCGCGTCAGAGGCTTTGCAATCTGTTCGATCTGGCGGGTGATGGCGTCGAGCCGCTGGTGGATATCGGCGACCTCGCGGCTTTCCCGGCTCGGCATCGGCTGCCGTTGCTCCATGCGCCAATCCGGCGGGCTCGGTTCACCGACGGTGGAGTTGAGCCAGTCGTTCAGCGACATCCCGGCGCGGCGCGCAGCCGCCTCGGCCCTGTCGCGGACGGAGGGATCGATGCCGTCAACACTCCACGATACGCGCGAATTCATGATTCCGTCCGGTCCCGACTCCGGCGCTACACCCTGCGCCCGCAGCCTCCCCGCGCATTCTCGTCAAGAGACAATCGAATTCTGCGCCGGGCGTCTGCCTCAGCTGCTGACTTTTTCCCGTCACGGTAAATAACGGGTTAAGGAATGCGGCCGACGGGCGCTAAAGTTAGGGAATCCGGGAACCTGTTGCGCCGGATCAGGACAATGCCCTGCGGTGCTGCTCCTCTTCTCCTTCCCCCTGAAAGGGGAAGGTCGGGATGGGGGTTTGCCGCACACACTGCTGCGTGTGGAGAGCGATGATCCCCACCCGCTTTGCTCTGCGAGCAAAGCGACCTCCCCTTTTCAAGGGGAGGTTGGAGATTTGTTTCTAGCCGTTGCTTTCGCGCTTGCCGTCGTCGAGCGGCAGCACGTTGCTGCGGCCGGACATCGCCGAGAGCGCGTCGAGCGCCTCCTCGCACCATTCCACCACCATGCGCTCATGGCGCATGCCGAGGCGCAGGCTGAGCATCTTGCCGACATCGGCCGGCGGCGCGGTGCCGTCGGGAAAGCGCTTGTTGAGCAGGCGCTCGTAGCGCTCATAGCGATCGCGATGATGCTCCAGCCGCGCCATCAGGTCGTTGCGCAGCGGCTCGATGTCGACGCAGTCGAGCGCATAGAGCCGGACCAGAAGGTCGTCCTTGATCGAGGGCGGCACGCTCGGGCGCGCTGCCCAGTGCTTCAGTGCCGCGCGGCCTTCGGCGGTCAGGGTATAGACCAGCTTGTTGGGCTTGCCGGACTGCACCACCTCGCGGCCCTGGACGTGCCCCTTGTCGCGCAGCCGCGAGAGCTCCCGGTAGATCTGCTGATGGTCGGCCTTCCAGAAGAAGCCGATCGACGCATCGAACGTCTTGGCGAGCTCATAGCCCGTCATCGGACGTTCCGTGAGGCAGGCAAGGATTGCGTCACCGAGTGCCAACGCCCACCTCCATCTCAGTTCCCCAAAAGGTCATTCTGAAGTTCGCTTGACTTTATGCGTTAGTGTGCATATGCGTCAATATGCATATGGTGATCGGCGTGCCGCTGTCGCGTGCGCCGATGTCCAGGCTTCTTAACCCCGCCGCAGGAGACGTCCGAATGAGCAAGCCGGGCCTCGACAAGTGGTACGCCTACATGAAGTCCCACGACACCGCCGCCCTGTGGGACCTGCTGCATCCCGACGCGGTGTTCGAAAGCCCGGTCGTGCACACGCCGCAGCGCGGCCGCGACATCACCTTCAAATATCTCACCAGCGCCGCCAAGGTGCTCGGCGGCCCGACCTTCAAGTATCTCGGCGAGTGGCGCAATGACGCCGGCGCGGTGCTCGAATTCGAGAACGAGATCGACGGCATCAAGCTCAACGGCGTCGACATCATCACATTCGATGGTGACGGCCGGATCACGCATTTCAAGGTGATGGTGCGTCCGCTCAAGGCGATCAACCTGCTGCATCGGATGATGGGCGAGGAGTTGATGAAGCAAAGCGGCGCAACGTCGCAATCACAGTCGCGATAGCATCTGCCGCGGACCTCCGGAACCGGATAAGGTCCGCTCCAACAACCCAAGGACACGCTGCGCAGCGTCGTCGCATATGCGGCCACGTGCCAGCCGGGAGACCAGCATGCCAACCTACAAAGCCCCCGTCGAAGACGTCAGCTTCCTGCTCAACGACGTTTTCCAGATCGACCGCTACGGCAATCTTCCCGGCTTCACCGATGCCTCGGCCGATGTACGCGAGGCGATCCTCGGCGAGGCCGCCAAGCTCAGCGAAGAGGTGCTGCAGCCGCTCAATCGCACAGGCGATCTCGAAGGCTGCAAGCGCAATGACGACGGCAGCGTCGCCACGCCGAAGGGCTTCAAGGAAGCCTTCAAGCAGGTCGCCGAAGGCGGCTGGCTCGGCCTCTCGGCGCCGACGGAATTCGGCGGCCAGGGCCTGCCGGTGACGCTCTCGCAGGCGGTCAACGAATTCCAGATCTCCGCCAACATGGCGTTCTCGATGTATGGCGGGCTGACCATGGGCGCGACCGCGGCGCTCCTGGTGCACGGCACCCCCGAGCAGAAGCAGACCTATGTGCCGAAGATGGTCGCCGGCCAGTGGACCGGCACCATGAACCTGACCGAGCCGCAGTGCGGCACCGATCTCGGCCTGCTCCGCACCAAGGCGGTGCGCCAGGCCGACGGCAGCTTCAAGATCACGGGCACCAAGATATTCATCTCCGCCGGCGAGCACGACCTCACTGAGAACATCATCCATCTGGTGCTGGCGCGCATCGAAGGCGCGCCGGCCGGCATCAAGGGCGTCTCGCTGTTCGTGGTGCCGAAGGTGCTGGTCAATGCCGACGGCTCGCTCGGGGCTCGCAACGGCGTCAGCTGCGGTTCGATCGAGCACAAGATGGGCATCCACGGCAATTCCACCTGTGTGATGAACTACGACAACGCCACCGGCTGGCTGATCGGCGAAGAGAACAAGGGCATGCAGGGCATGTTCGTGATGATGAACGAGGCTCGCCTCGGCGTCGCCGTGCAGGGCCTCGCGCAGTCCGAGGTCGCCTATCAGAACGCGGTCGCCTATGCCCGCGAGCGCCTGCAGGGCCGCTCGCTGACCGGCGTGAAGGAACCCGAGAAGCCGGCCGATCCGATCATCGTGCATCCCGACGTGCGCCGCACGCTGCTCACCATCCGCGCCTTCAACGAGGCAGCGCGCGCCATGGTGGTGTGGACCGCGCTGAAGAGCGACGTCGCGCACCGCTCCAACGACGCTGGGGATCGCCAGGCTGCCGACGATCACATGGGCCTGATGACGCCGGTGCTGAAGGGCGTCCTAACCGACACCGGGTTCGCCAACACGGTCTCGGCGCAGCAGATGTTCGGCGGCCACGGCTACATCGCCGAGCACGGCATGGAGCAGTTCGTGCGCGATGCGCGCATCGCGATGATCTATGAAGGCGCCAACGGCATCCAGGCGCTCGACCTGGTCGGCCGCAAGCTGCCGCGCGACGGCGGCCGTGCCGCAATGGCGTTCTTCGGCGAGGTCGGCGCTTTCGCCAAGGAGCATGGTGCCGACGAGGCTATGAAGCCGTTCATCACCCCGCTCTCCACCGCGCTCGGCCATCTGCAGCAGGCCACCGGCTGGCTGATGCAGAACGCGCTGGCCAAGCCCGACAATGCCGGCGCCGCGGCGACCGACTACATGAAATTGTTCGGCCTCGTCGCGCTCGGCTACATGTGGGCGAAGATGGCCAAGGTGGCGCAGGACAAGGCCGCCGCCAGCACCACGCCGTACCTCAACACCAAGCTCGTGACCGGCCGCTTCTTCATGGAGAAGTTGCTGCCGGAGACCGCCGTGCATCTGGCCCGGATCCAGAGCGGCAGCGCCACCACGATGGAATTGGCCGCGGAAGCGTTCTGAAGCGTTTTCCAGCGAAGTGGAGACCGGTTCGCGTGAAGAAAACGCGTCAAACAAGAAAGCCTTGAAAAATTGCCGCCGCACTGCTGCGGCGGCGTGTCCTTCCGTATATATTATGATCCTCATATCAAGGAGGCGTCATGCCTGAGGCATACATCTACGATCACGTTCGTACCCCGCGCGGCCGCGGCAAGGCCGACGGCGCACTGCACGAGGTCACCGCGCTGGCGCTCGCCACGGTGCCGCTGAAGTCGCTCAAGGAGCGCAACAGTCTTCCCGAGGATTCCGTCGACGACGTCGTGCTCGGCGTGGTCGACCCGGTCGGCGAGGCCGGCTCGGACATCGCCCGTTTCGCGGCGCTGAACGCCGGCCTCGGCGAGAAGGTGCCGGGCGTGCAGATCAGCCGCTTCTGCGCCTCCGGCCTCGATGCCGTGAACTTCGCCGCAGCCCAGATCATGAGCGGCCAGCATGAGCTCGTGATCGGTGGCGGCGCGGAATCGATGAGCCGCGTCGGCATCGGCGCCTCCGGCGGCGCCTGGCCGATGGATCCCTCGATGGCGGTGCCGGCCTATTTCATGCCGCAGGGCATCTCGGCCGATCTGATCGCGACCAAATACGGTTTCTCGCGTGACGACGTCGACGCTTACGCGGTGCAGAGCCAGCAGCGCGCGGCCAAGGCCTGGGACGAGGGCCGCTTCGGCAAGTCGGTGGTGCCGGTCAAGGACGTCAACGGCCTGACCATCCTCGCCAAGGACGAGCACATGCGCCCGACCACGACGATGCAGTCGCTGGCGCAGCTGCAGCCGTCCTTCGCGGCGATGGCGGCGATGGCCGGCTTCGACGCGGTGGCGATCCAGTCGCATCCCGAGGTCGAGAAGGTCAATTACGTGCATCACGCCGGTAATTCCTCCGGCATCGTCGACGGCGCCGGCGCCGTGCTGCTCGGCAGCAAGGAGGCGGGCGCCAAGCACGAGTTGAAGCCGCGGGCGAAGATCCGCGCATTCGCCAATATCGGCTCGGAGCCCGCGATGATGCTGACCGGCCCGGTCGACGTCACCGAAAAGCTGTTCGAGCGCTCCGGCATGAAGAAGTCGGACATCGACCTGTTCGAGCTCAACGAGGCCTTCGCCTCGGTGGTGCTGCGCTACATCCAGGCGTTCGACATCGACAACGCCAAGATCAACGTCAATGGCGGCGCGATCGCGCTCGGCCATCCGTTAGGGGCGACCGGCGCGATGATCCTCGGCACCGTGCTCGACGAGCTCGAGCGCACCAACAAGGAAACCGCGCTCGTGACGCTGTGCATCGGCGGCGGCATGGGCACCGCCACCATTATCGAGCGCGTCTGAGGCGAGGGGAGCGAGCAACATGGCTTACAAGAATTTCAAGTTCGACGTCGACGCCGACGGCATTGCGCTCGTCACCTGGGACATCCCTGATCGTTCGATGAACGTGTTCGACGAGATCTCGACCCAGGAGATCGGCGAGATCATCAAGCAGACGACCAGCGATCCTGCGATCAAGGGTGTCGTGATCACCTCGGCGAAGGAGGCGTTCTGCGCCGGCGCCGACCTCTCGATGCTCGAGGGCATGAACCACTCTTACGCGCAGCTTTTCAAGGAGAAGGGCGAGGAAGCCGCGAACCAGATGCTGTTCGAGCAGAGCCGCCAGATGTCGCAGTCGTTCCGCGCGATCGAGACCTCGGGCAAGCCGTGGGTCGCCGCGATCAACGGCCTTGCGCTCGGCGGCGGCTTCGAGATCACGCTGGCCTGCCACTACCGCGTCGCGGCCGAGAACCCGAAGACCCGGCTCGGCCTGCCCGAGATCAAGGTCGGCCTGTTCCCCGGCGCCGGCGGCACCCAGCGCGTGCCGCGTCTTGTGCAGCCGGCGGACGCGATGCAATTGCTGCTCAAGGGTGAGGCGGTCAATCTCACCCGCGCCAAGGCACTCAACCTGATTCACGCGGTGGTGCCGGCAGCCGACCTGATCAAGGCCGCGAAGGACTGGATCAAGGGCGGCGGCAAGGCGGTCGCGCCGTGGGACGAGAAGGGCTTCAAGCTGCCCGGCGGCCCCGTCTTCTCCAAGATGGGCATGCAGATGTTCCCGGCCGGCAACGCGATCTATCGCCGCGAGACCTACGACAATTATCCGGCCGCGCGCGCCATCATGAGCTGCGTCTATGAGGGCCTGCAGCTTCCGATCGACGCCGCGCTGCGGGTCGAGTCGCGCTACTTCACCAAGGTGCTGCGCTCGAAGGAAGCGGCGGCGATGATCCGGTCGCTGTTCCTGTCGATGCAGGAACTGAACAAGGGCGCCCGCCGCCCGGCGGGCGTGCCGCCGACCAAGGTCAAGAAGCTCGCCGTGATCGGCGCCGGCTTCATGGGCGCCAGTGTCGGCTATGTCTCGGCGCAGGCCGGCATCGACGTCGTGCTGGTCGATCGCGACCAGGAAAGCGCCGACAAGGGCAAGGGCCACGCCAAGACCGTGGTCGACGGCCTGATCGCCAAGGGACGGATGAAGCAGGACGCGGCCGATGCCATCCTGGCGCGGATCTCGGCCACATCAGACTACAACGTGATCTCGGACTGCGACCTCGTCATCGAGGCGGTGTTCGAGGATCGCAAGGTCAAGGCGGATACCTATGCCAAGGCCCAGCCGCTGTTGAAGCCGGGCGCGATCTTCGCCTCCAACACCTCGACGCTGCCGATCAATTCGCTGGCCGAGGAGTTCAAGGACCAGGGCAAGTTCATCGGCATCCACTTCTTCTCGCCGGTCGAGAAGATGATGCTGGTCGAGATCATCCTCGGCAAGAACACCGGCGACGTCGCGCTGGCGACCGCACTCGACTATGTGCGCGCGATCGGCAAGACGCCCATCGTGGTGAACGACTCGAGGGGTTTCTTCGCCAACCGTTGCGTGATGCGTTACATCTCCGAGGGCAACGAGATGCTGCTCGAGGGCGTGCCGCCGGCGATGATCGAGAACACCGCCAAGATGGCCGGCATGCCGGTCGGGCCGCTGTCGCTGCAGGACGAGGTCGCGCTCGATCTCGGCCTGAAGATCACCAAGGCGACCGAGGCCGATCTCGGCCCCAACGCGATCGACCAGGCGCAGAAGAAGCTGATGGTCGAGATGGTCGAGAAGCAGGGCCGCTTCGGCCGCAAGAACGGCAAGGGCTTCTACGACTATCCCGAGAAGGGCAAGGGCCAGAAGAGCCTGTGGCCGGGGCTCGCCAATCTGCAGCCGAAGCAGCTCGATCCCGACACGCTCAGCGTCGAGGAATTGAAGCAGCGCTTCCTGGTGGTGCAGGCGGTGGAGGCCGCGCGCACCGTCGAGGATCACGTCATCACCGACGTGCGCGAGGCCGATGTCGGCTCGATCCTCGGCTTCGGCTTCGCGCCCTTCACCGGCGGTGCGCTGTCCTACATCGACTTCATGGGCACCAGGAACTTCGTCGCACTCTGCCACAGCTTCGAGAAGAAGTACGGCTCGCGCTTCACGCCGCCGAAGCTGCTCGAGGAGATGGCCGCCAAGGGCGAAACCTTCTACGGCCGCTTCCCGCCGAAGAAGCAGGCGGCGTAAACTTCTGAAGCGAACTCGCGCAGGATCAAGCCGGTCATCGATCCGACTTGATCCTGTTGTGCGACGGTCATGCGCGTCAAAGTCCCGCCACGCTCGTTCCCCACTGGCACCACGCTGCTGGCATCACTCTTGCTCGTCGATCGCCGGGGCGACGATCAGCGTGAGGGTGTCGTGCGATGAGTTCTGCGCTCGGGGAAAATGCCGCGGAGGTCGTGGCGAAGGATCCGTTGCCTTCGTTGCCGCCGTCGCGGCGGTGGAAGCCGCTGCGTCTGCGGGGCAAAGGCCCGTCATGGGCCGGCCTCGCGCTACTCGTTCTGGCCGCGGATATTGTGCTCGCCGCGACGGTCTGGCAGGCCGTCAATTTCTTCCGCCATTGAGCCGTCAGTCTCCGGCGAGAGCCAGGCGCCGGCGAGATAGGCGAACTGGTTGAAGGCAAGACAGGCGACGACGACCGGCGCGCCGGTGGCAAAGGAAAAGCCGTCGGATTGGAGCACGATCGCCGCGAGCACCGCGACCAGCGGCGACTCCAGCATCAATGTCCAAACCCGAAAGTACAAACTGGTTGCCAGCCCAACCAGGGTGCTGGTCAATAAAAGGGTAAAGGCGATCGTCACATTTTTAGACCAGTTGGAGCGGAGGGCGCGCCGCAGGTCATAGTCGGTCAGTTGGATCGCTCGAACAAGGACGGCCACGCCCTCAGCCGGAACTACACCGACTTAGTATTAATCGCTTTAATGCAGGTTAAATTGAGACGTTCCGCCTCCGGTGTCGAGAGAGAGGATCGGCGAACCCACAACAAAAAAGAGCCGGATCGGCCGACCCGGCTCTATCGCGGTCGCTGTGAGCGAGCTCAGGCCGCCTTGAGCAGGCCTTCCTTCTTCAGCGCCTCCTGCACCTTCGGGCGCGCCGCGACGCGGGCCTTGTAGGCGGTCACGTTCGGCAGGCCGGAGAAGTCGAAGCCGAGCCGATCCTGCGCCCACATGATCATGGTGAAGAGGTAGCCGTCGGCGACCGTGAACTGGTTGCCCATCAAATAGTCGCGTCCGGCGAGCTGGCTCTCGACATATTTGAACTTGCCCATGGCGCGGTCCTTGAAGAAGGCCTTGGCGTCGTCGGCGAGCACGGGCGAGAACATCGGGCCGAGATTCTTGTGCAGCTCGGTCGTGGTGTAGTTCAGCCATTCGAGCAGCTTGTAGCGCTCGTTGGAGTCCCGCGCCGGCGCCAGCTTCTTATCGGCGGCCTTGTCGGCGATCATCTGGATGATGATCGGCCCCTCGGTGACCATCTCGCCGGTATCCAGCGCCAGCGCCGGCACCTGGCCCTTGGGGTTCACCTGGAGGAAATCGTCGCCGTTTTCGAGCTTCTTGGCGCGGAGATCGACCTTGACCAGGTCGTAGGGCAGCCCGGCCTCGAGCAGGGCGATATGGGGGGAGAGGGAGCAGGCACCGGGGGTGTAATAAAGCTTCATAGGGGTATTCCTTCCCTTGTTCTTGGCGTCCGGAGAGGGATTGCCTACATGCGCCTGCATGAAATAGTCAAGATTGATGCAGATGCATTCAGTGCGGTACAGTCGGTGCCGGGACCCTATGAGCTAGACCATGAAACGCAAGCTATCGAGCGAGGCGACGGCCGCCTGGATCCGTCTGATGCGGGTGCCGAGCCGGGTGCTGGACTGCGTCGAGCAGGATTTGAAGAAGGCCGGTTTTCCGCCGCTCGCCTGGTATGACGCCTTGCTCGAGCTGTCGCGCGCACCGTCGGGCGAGCTGCGCCCGGTCGAGCTCGAGCGCCAGATGCTGATCCCGCAATATTCGACCTCGCGGCTGATCGACAAGCTGGTCGACGAGGGGCTCGCCGCCCGGCGCGAATGCAAGATCGACAAGCGCGGCCAGTTCGTCGAGATCACCGACGCTGGACGCGAGCTGCAGAAGAAGATGTGGAACGCCTATTCCGCCGCGATCGACAAGCATGTCGGCTCCAAATTGTCCGACGCCGACGCGACCAGGCTGTGCGGTCTGCTCGACCGGCTCGGCTGCGCCTGCGGCGACGCCAAGGGCGACGTCAAGAACGAGACCAAGGCTGATAGCAAGGCTGCGCCCGCGCGAGACGGTGTGCCTGCCCGATGATATTGCTGATTCCATCATCCGCAGCCGTAGTGGCGCGCGGATGTCCCTGCCACCGCGCGCCTTCGATCGAAGCGCCCTTGAGTTGGATTATCTATGGCGCGTGACCAGATCGACATGACGCCGCTGCAGTCGCGCGACGAACTCGTGGCGTGGCTTGAAGCCGGAGTGAAGCCTGAGTCCGAATTCCGGATCGGCACCGAGCACGAGAAGACTCCGTTCACGCTCGAGGGCCATCAGCCCGTGCCCTATGAAGGCGCCAAGGGCATCGGCGCGCTGCTCGAGGGCATGAAGCTCTTGCTCGGCTGGGAGCCGATCATGGAGCGCGGCAACATCATCGGCCTCTATGACGTCACCGGCGGCGGCGCGATCTCGCTCGAGCCGGGCGGGCAGTTCGAATTGTCGGGCGCGCCGGTCGAAACCGTGCATCAGACCCAGTCGGAATTGATGGCGCATCTGGCACAGGTGCGGGAGATCGCAACCCCGCTCGGCATCGGCTTCCTCGGCCTCGGCATGACGCCGTCCTGGTCGCGCGCGCAGATCCCCGTGATGCCCAAGGGGCGTTACAAGATCATGCGAAACTACATGCCGAAGGTCGGCAAATACGGCCTCGACATGATGTTCCGGACCTGCACGGTACAGACCAATCTCGACTTCTCCTCCGAAGCCGACATGGTGAAGAAGCTGCGGGTGTCGCTGGCGCTGCAGCCGATCGCGACCGCCTTGTTCGCCAATTCGCCGTTCACCGAAGGCAAGCCCAACGGCTTCCTGTCGTTCCGTTCCGAGATCTGGCGTGACACCGACAATGCGCGCAGCGGCATGGTGCCGTTCGCGTTCGAGGACGGCATGGGCTTCGAGCGCTATGTCGATTACGCGCTCGACGTTCCGATGTATTTCGTCAAGCGCGGCGAGGAATATATCGACGTCTCCGGCTCCTCGTTCCGGGATTTCTTCGCCGGCAAGAATGCCGCCTTCCCGGGCGAGCGCCCGACCTTGTCGGACTGGGCCAATCATCTCTCGACGATCTTCCCCGAGGTGCGGTTGAAGCGTTACCTCGAAATGCGCGGCGCCGACGGCGTACCGTGGGGCCGGCTGCCGGCGCTGCCGGCGTTCTGGGTCGGGCTGCTCTACGACAATGACAGCCTCGATGCCGCCTGGGACATCGTCCGCCACTGGACCGCGCCGGAGCGGCAGGCCCTGCGTGACGACGTGCCGCGTTTCGGCTTCAAGTCGCGGATCAAGGACCGCTATCTGTTCGAGATCGCCAAGGAGTGCCTGATCCTGTCGCATGCCGGATTGCGGCGGCGCGGCCGGATCGATCATCTCGGACGCGACGAGAGCCGCTTCCTCGAACCGCTCGAGCGTATCATCGAGGCCGGCCGTTCGCCGGCGGAGGAGATGCTGGAGAAGTTCAACGGTCCCTGGAACGGCTCGGTGGAACCGGCCTATCAGGAATACGCCTTCTAATCCCCGCTTGGATCCGATCCGGGCGTGAGGCGCGCGCGAACGGCGGTGGTGTCGCACCCGCCGTTCATCCGCCGTACAGGTTCATGGCGTTCAAATGACGCCCCGCTAAACGCGCGGGGCTGCGCGAATTTGAAAGCAATCTCATGGGGATAGGCCGCCACTTTAGGGCGTGTGTGGTGATGTTTGCGGTCCTTGCGGCCGCGGTCGTCGCGCGCCCGGCATTGGCGCAGACCAATTTCGACCGCCCCGGCGGCGACTATCTCAACGCGCCGGTGACGACGGGCGATCCGGCCGATTGCGCGCTGACCTGCGAGCGTGACCGCCGTTGCCGCGCCTGGAGCTTCAACTATCCGACCGACGCCAATAATGGGGCGGTGTGCTGGCTGAAGAGCACCGTGCCGCCACGGGTGCAGAACGTCTGCTGCGTCTCCGGGGTGCGCGGCGCGGGTGTGGTCGAACCGCGCAACGGCGCCATCGAAACCTCGATCGACCGGCTCGGCGGCGACTACAAGAATTTCGAACTGAAGAGCAGCGACGGCGACGAGGCCTGTCAGGCCGCCTGCACCGCCGACAACAAGTGCCGCGCATGGACTTACGCCCGGCCCGGCTATGCCGGCCGCGACGCGCATTGCTTCCTGAAGAAAGAGATCAAGCCGCCGCGCCGCAAGGCGGGGTTCACGTCGGGCGTGGTGCGGTGAATCCGTAGCCCGGATGGAGCGAAGCGTAATCCGGGACCGCGCTCACCGTGGATGGGCCTGCCCCGGATTTCGCTGCGCTTCATCCGGGCTACGCGACGACGGGCTACTCCGCCCCCAGCACCGTGATCTCGGGCCAGAGCGCCTTCCAGCGCGCCGCCTTCGTCGCATAGTTCGCCGGCGAAAAGTTCGCGGTCCGGTTCGGCCGCACGATCATGCCGGCGACATCGTCGAAACCGTTCGGCGCATAGACGTCATAGCCGCGCGTGGTGCGGCGGATGCCGATCTGCGTGTTTTCGGTGAGGAAGCGATCGACGCCGTCGGTCGAACGCGACAGCGCCGGGTAGGGCAGGCCGTGCTTGTCGGGATACCAGAGATGGACGCGGGCCTGGTTGCGCACCTCGATCGCGACACCGAGATGGCCAAGTCGTGCCTTGAGTTCGCGGATCACCGCGTCCTCGGCCTCCCATGAGGTATCGGGATCGAAATAGAAGATGTCGTGGTCGCTGATGCCATGATCGAGCGGCCGGCTGGTCAGCACGTTCCACACGGTCTGCACCAGGCAGCCGGCGACCAGCCACGCATCGGGCAAGCCGAGGCGGTACAACTCGTCGGTGATGGCTTGATTGGCCGGATTGCGCAGCGTGGCTGCGAGGAATTCGTCCTGCGTCACGACGAGGCGGTCGCGTCGTAGTCCCGGACCGCCTTCTTCGATGCCAGCGCGCGCCAGTGCCGGCGCAGCAACGGCTCGACGGTGGCGCGTTTGGCCTTGGACAGGCGGATCAGCACGGTCGGATAATCGCGGTAGTGATCGGTGAAGTAAAACACTTTGGGCTGATGCTCGACCAGCATGTCGCGCTCATCCGGCGGGACGCCCGGCATCACCAGGCTGTCGCCGTCCTCCTTGAGCCGCACCAGCATCTTGTTGCGCACCTTCAGCGCCGGCGTGCCGTAGGAAGAGCCGTCCTCGACCTCCGGCCACGCCAGCGCGATGTGCCTGATGTCGTCGAAGGTCACGACTATCATCCCGCAAGGAATGTAGCCCGGATGGAGCGAAGCGAAATCCGGGACATCTTGCCGAGTGGGAGATCCCGGATTGCGCAGCGCTCCATCCGGGCTACGCGTCTACTGCACCGAGGTGAAGAAGCGCGCGAGGCGGAAGCCTGAGAGCCAGGTCCAGACCGGCTGGCTGCGGATGCCGAGGTCCCAGGAGCCGACCACGGCGTCGGCGCGGCCGATCAGATTGTCGATCGGCAAGAGGCCGACGCCGCCGTCGCGCACCGGCACGCGGCTATCGGCGGAATTGTCCCGGTTGTCGCCGAGCACGAACAGTTTGCCCGGCGGCACCGTCACCTCTTGGGTGTTGTCGAGCCGGCCGTTGTCGCGAATCTTGAAGATCGCGTGGTTGACGCCGTTCGGCAGCGCCTCGATATAGCGATACGCCTCCTCGCCGCCGCCGCGATCGTCTTCGGCGAAGCCGGTGCCGTCGGGCTTCAGCGTCGCCGCATGATCGTTGATGAAGAGCTGACCCTGCCGCATCTGGATGCGGTCGCCGGGCAGCCCGACCACGCGCTTGACCCAGGCCTGCGAGCGGTCGCCCGGCCAGCGGAACACGACGACGTCGCCGCGCTTCGGCGTCTCGCCGAACACGCGGCCGGTTTCAGGCAGCGTGATCTGGATCGGCAGCGAGGCCGCGCCGTAGCCATAGGGATATTTCGAGGCGACCAGCGCGTCGCCGATCAGCAGCGTCGGCTCCATCGATCCCGACGGCACGTAGAACGGCTCGGCGATCGCGCCCTTGGCGAGGAACACGACGGCCACGATCGCGGCCAGTTGCACGGCCTGCCCGCGCCAGCTGGTCGGCTTGGCCGTCACGACTTCGTTTCCGCTGCTCACTAGCCCGTTCCTCCGACCGTAATCCGTTCCATCCTGAGCGTCGGTTGGCCAACGCCGACCGGCACGCCCTGGCCGTTCTTGCCGCAGGTGCCGATTCCCGTATCCAGCGCAAGATCGTTGCCGATCATGGTGATCCTGTGGAGATCGGTCGGTCCGTTGCCGATCAGCATGGCGCCCTTCAGCGGCGCGCCGAGCTTGCCGTTCTCGATCTTGTAGGCCTCGGTGCACTGGAACACGTATTTGCCCGAGGTGATGTCGACCTGGCCGCCGCCGAAATTGGCGGCGTACATGCCGTTCTTCACCGAGGCGATGATCTCGGCCGGGTCGCGGTCGCCCGACAGCATGTAGGTGTTGGTCATGCGCGGCATCGGCACATGGGCATAGCTCTGCCGACGACCGTTGCCGGTCGGCTTCATGCCCATCAGCCGGGCGTTCTGGCGGTCCTGCATGTAGCCGACCAGAATGCCGTCCTCGATCAGCACGGTGCGGTTGGTCGGCGTGCCCTCGTCGTCGATCGAGAGCGAGCCGCGGCGCGAGGCCATGGTGCCATCGTCGACCACGGTGACGCCCTTGGCGGCGACCTGCTGGCCCATCAGGCCGGCAAAGGCGGAGGTCTGCTTGCGGTTGAAGTCGCCCTCGAGCCCGTGGCCGACGGCCTCATGCAGCATCACGCCGGGCCAGCCGGCGCCGAGCACCACGTCCATCTCGCCGGCGGGCGCCGGCACCGATTCGAGATTGACCAGCGCCTCGCGCAGCGCGCCGTCGGCGGCGTCGCGCCAGGCCTTGGTCTCGATGAAGCGGGCATAGCCCTCGCGGCCGCCATAGCCCTTGCTGCCGCTCTCCTGGCGGTCGCCCTGGCCGGCGACGACGGAGATGTTGACGCGCACCAGCGGGCGGATGTCGCGATAGCTCTCGCCGTCGGGCCGCAGGATCTCGACCACCTGCCAGGTCGCGGTGAGGCTGGCCGAGACCTGACGCACCCGCGGGTCCTTGTCCCTGACATAGGCGTCGATCTCGCCGAGCAGCTTGACCTTGGCCTCGAACGCCGGGCCGTCCAGCGGGTTCTCGTCGCCATAGAGCTTGATGTTGGTGTGGGCGGGCGCCGCGGCGAAAGTGCCGGCATAGCCGCCGCGCACGGCCGCGACCGCATCCGCGGCGCGGATCAGCGCCGGGATCGAGACGTCGGAGGAATGCGCATAGCCGACCGCGTCGTCCTTGACCGCGCGCAGGCCGAAGCCCTGCGAGGTGTCATAGGTCGCCTGCTTCAGCCTTCCGTTGTCGAACACCAGCGCCTCGGTCTGCCCGAACTCCAGGAACAGCTCGCCGTCGTCGGCGCCTTCAAGGCCGCGGGACACCTCGCGGCGGACAGCATCGCGGTCTAGATTGGCGCGGTCGAGCAGGGAGGTCGTGGCGGGATTGGTCATGGTCACTCCGACGCAATGCGATTGCTTGGCGATTCCTCGTCATCCTTGCCTGAAGCGCAACTGATTGCCAGTGGGGAACCCGGAAGCCAAGGATTTCGGGGGATTGAAGCAGAGACGAGCGGAAAACTCATCTTACAACCCGGAAACCTGTACCGGTCCCGGTTCAGGCCCGGACGGCGATCATCAAAGATAGTGGTTGGGGTGGCAAACCGGGAGTGCCTGCGGCTATGCGGTCGATCACAGTGCCCCGTCGGGCTCGTCACCTTGTCGTCATCACCTTGAGCGCCGATCCGCCTTCCGCGGCTGGCTTTCGCGCTCGGCTGCATCGGCCGATTGCGGCTTCGGCTGCGCGGTGCCTTGTGCCGAGGTCGGAAAGCCATGCTCCTGCGCCCACCGGTACAGCTCGTCGAACACCGGCTTGAGCGCCTTGGCGGACGGCGTCATCTCGTACTCAACCCGAGGCGGCACCTCGGGATAGACCGTGCGCTTGACGAGACCGTTGGCCTCGAGATCGCGCAGCTGCGTGGTCAGCATGTGCTGGGTTACGCCGGGGATCGACTGGCGCAGCTCGCCGAATCGCCGCTTGCGCTCGACCAATTGCCAGAGGATGTCGCCCTTCCATTTCCCGGCCAGCACCGACAGCGCGCGATGAAATTGCGCGGACAGGTCGCCGTTGCACGGCTCGGACGCCACCGGAGGCTCGGCGGGCTCAATAGTCAGTTTTTTCATACTACCTCACAAAAAGCATCCTACTTGTTCTTTTCATCTTACTCCCGAATTTAGACCACCGAAAGCCGCGGGCCAGCCGCCGATCGGTCGGGTGGCCGCGGTCCGGCCTTACGAACAACTCGGGAGTCATCAATGTCAGTTGCAGTTGCCGCGGCGCCGTCGCGCTGGAAATCCGTCAGCCTCTGGGTCGTCAGGGGACTGCTCGCTTTGGCCTTTGCCGCCGCTGGCGCCGCCAAGCTCTACGGTGTGCCTATGCTGGTCGAGGAATTCGAGCATATTGGGCTCGGTCAGTGGTTCCGCTATTTCACCGGATCGCTGGAGCTGCTCGGCGCGGTCCTGATCCTGCTGCCCCCGGTCGCGGCGTTCGGCGGCGTGCTGCTGAGCTGCATCATGGTCGGCGCCACCATCACGCATCTGTTCGTGATCGGCGGCTCGCCGGTGCCCGCCCTCGTGCTGCTGACATTGAGTGTGATCGTCGCCTACGCCAAGCGTAGCCAGTTCGCCCTGCTCGCGAGCGCGCCGTGAGGCGAGCGCGATGCGCATCTCTCGCCGCACGCTGACGGTCGTGACCGGGCTGGTGCTGGCCTTCGCGGTGCCGTTCGCCGCGACAATGCTGCTCACCGGTTCGGTCGCGGCGGTCTCGAAGCCCGAGCCGAAGAAGCCCGAGCCGCGCGTGCACCACGTTGTGCTGCCGATCAACAGCGACGACCCGACCACGATGCGGGCGCTGATCTCGACCGCGCTCAACGTCCCGAAATATTATCGGGAGCGCAACGAGCCGTTCGAGATCGAGGTCGTCGCCTACAATGCTGGCGTCCACATGCTGCGCGCCGATACCTCGCCGGTGAAGGATCTGCTGCGGGTGGTGCGGGGGCTCACGCCCGACATCCGCTTGGTTGTCTGCGAAGCCACCAAGCTCGGCATGGAGCGCGCCGAGGGACATCCGCTGGTGCTGCTCGATCATGTCGACCTGGTGCCGAACGGGCCCGGGCGCATCATCGAATTGCAGGAAGCCGGCTGGTCCTACATCCGGTCCTGAGCGATGTGGCCATCAAGCCAAGCGGAGAACTTGTCATGACGTCAGCTCACGCACCGACGCGCCGCGCGGTCGTTGCCGGCATGATTGGCGCCGGCGCCTCGCTCGCAATGCCCACCGGAGCTGCGCGCGCAGCGTCGGGACCGCCGCAATTCGGCACCATCCGGCATCAGTTCACGCAGGTCGAAGGCGCCCGCCCGGTGCCGCCGGTCGCGATCCCGGCGCTCGCCGGCGGCGCGCTCGATCTCACGGCGTTCAAAGGCAAGATGGTGCTGGTGAACTTCTGGGCCACCTGGTGCGCGGCGTGCCGGACCGAGCTGCCGATGCTGGACCGCCTTGCCGCCAGCGGCCGTCGCGATCTCGTGGTCGTCGCTATCAGCACCGATCGCAACCGCGCGCCGGTCGCGCCCTACGTCAAGCAGCTCAAGCTGCGCCACCTCGCGATCGGCTTCGATCCCGGTGGTCTCGTCTCGCGCGTCGACGCCGCCGAGGTCGATACGCCGTTCGCGCTCTACGGCATGCCGATCTCATTTTTGATCGGCATCACCGGGCAGGTCGAAGGCTACATGACGGGTGAGGCGGACTGGCTGTCCACGGAGGCGATCGCGTTGTTCGACTATTACGCCGGCGTCCGTTGAGATGGCGTAGCCCGGATGAAGCGCAGCGCAATCCGGGACTGGTCAATCCGCGATGATGGCGGCCCCGGATTGCGCTGCGCTCCATCCGGGCTACGCTTTCCTGTGCCGCTCGGCGCCGCTAGGGCAATTTGTCATACCCCTCCGCCAGGCCATTCAGGCTGAGCGGAAAGCCAATCCCTTCCTCGGGCGTCTCGAAGATGATGAAGGTCGCGGTCTTGGCGTTCTTGAGCTGGCCGAGCAGCTTGTCGTCCATCACGACCTCGGCGACGCAGCCATTGGGCAGGCATCTGACGAAACCGGCGCGGCCGACGTCCTGATTGTCGAGCTTGAGGCCGAGGCCGGAGGGCAGCAGCACGCCGAGCGGCGCGACCACGCGCATCAGGCGGCTCTTCTGGTCGGCGGTCTTCAGCACGATCACGGTCAGGCCGGCATTGGAGCGGTCTTCCGCTACCACGCTCTGGATCAGCGCGCATTGCTCGGCCTGGGCGCCGGGCGGAGTGTCGCAGCGGATCTGCCAGTCGCCGTGGACCGAGCGCACCGCGCCTTGCGCGTTCGCCGGCTGGGTCAGGCCAAGAGAAAGGCCAAGAGAAAGGCCGAGGCAGAGGGCCAGAATCGCGAGGCCGCCGAGCCGGCTGGCCATCGTCAAACGAATGTTCGAAGCGCCCATCCGGGTCGATCCTTATAGATGTTCGGTAGATGTTCGGTCGGTCCGGCCGTCCGGCCGCCGGTAGCACGCGCGCCACGATGCGCTTCCCGGAAGCGAATCATGATCTCATCTTCTTGTTTGAGCATGATCTTTCGGAAAACCGGTTTCCACTTTTCCGGATCATGCTCAGGCGTCGACTGATACCGCAATGACGGCGCCTTGAAGGCGATCGTGAAGCCATTCTCGCGCCGGATTGGGGCAGCCCGCAGCGAATCAGGTTCCTGTGCGCTGCCCTGTCTGTGGGTACATCCGGTAATCCCCCTGTCAAGCGGCATGGACAATTGGTCCAAGTGCTTTCGCTTGATTTTGCGGGAAAAATCGCAAGCGGCAGCTTCATCGCAGGCGCATGGCTTTCGGCCCCACTACTGCATTGCGAGCGCCGGAGAATTATGGTTTGAGAGGCTGGATTTCGACGCGTTCTAGCGATCTGGCTCCCGTACCCACCTTGACTCAGAGACGGGTATGTCCGGAAGGCCGTTTGTCAGGGCGGATCGTGCTGCATTTTCGGCCACATGCCGGGGGTGCTTTGGGGAATAATGCAAGGGAGCGCGAGCGGCATGAAGATGTCGATTGGCCGGTTGGGCAGGCAATTGCTGGGGTTGGCGGTGGCGGGTGTGGCGTCTGTCGCCGCGGGATCGGCCTTCGCCGAAATGGGGCAGCCGGCGCCGTGGGAGCACACGCTGCAGGAAGGCGTGACCCCGGTGATGGAAAACATCATCTGGTTTCACAATTTCCTGCTGGTACTGATCACCCTGATCACGCTGTTCGTGCTCGCGTTGCTCATCATCGTGGTGGTGAAGTTCAACGCCAGGGCCAACCCGGTCCCCTCCAGGACCACCCACAACACGCTGATCGAGGTGGCCTGGACGCTGATCCCGGTGCTGATCCTGGTCGGCATCGCGGTGCCGTCGTTCCGCCTGCTGTTCCTGGAGCTCGACGTGCCGAAGCCGGATCTCACGGTGAAGGTCACCGGCAAGCAGTGGTACTGGTCCTACGCCTATCCGGATAACGGCAAGTTCGAGTTCGACTCGCTGCTCGACAAGGACAAGCAGCCGCGCCTGCTCGGCGTCGACAACGAGATGGTGGTCCCGGTCAACAAGGTAGTGCGGATCCAGACCACCGGCGCCGACGTGATCCACTCCTTCGCGGTGCCGGCCTTCGGCGTGAAGATCGACTCGATCCCCGGCCGCCTCAACGAGAGCTGGTTCAAGGCCACCAAGACCGGCGTGTTCTACGGCCAGTGCTCGGAACTGTGCGGCAAGGACCATGCCTTCATGCCGATCGCGGTCAGGGTCGTGAGCGACCAGGAATTCGCGACCTGGGTCGAAGGCGCGAAGAAGAAGTTTGCGACCAACCCGGCGAATTCCTACGCCTCGGCTGGTCAGGCGGCGCAGTAAGCCTCACGGCTTACGGCGCGGATGGAATAAGGGCGACGGGACCGCAAGGTCCAAGAGGGACTGCAAGGCAGGATTTTGAACATGGCGACAGGCGCAGCGACACACGACGATCACGCCCATGACGATCACGCCCACCATCCGACCGGATGGCGGCGTTATCTCTACTCCACGAACCACAAGGACATCGGTACGATGTACCTGATCTTTGCGGTGATCGCGGGCATCATCGGCGCGGCGATGTCGATCGCGATCCGTGCCGAGTTGATGTATCCGGGCGTCCAGATATTCCACGAGACGCACACCTATAACGTGTTCGTGACCTCGCACGGCCTGATCATGATCTTCTTCATGGTCATGCCGGCGATGATCGGCGGCTTCGGCAACTGGATGGTGCCGCTGATGATCGGCGCGCCGGACATGGCGTTCCCGCGCATGAACAACATCTCGTTCTGGCTGCTGCCGGCCTCGTTCGCGCTGCTGGTGATGTCCACCTTCGTCGAGGGTGAGCCGGGCGCCAACGGCGTCGGCGCGGGCTGGACCATGTATGCGCCACTGTCGACCTCGGGCCATCCGGGACCGGCGGTCGATTTCGCGATTCTCTCGCTCCATCTCGCGGGTGCCTCGTCGATCCTCGGCGCCATCAACTTCATCACCACGATCTTCAACATGCGCGCGCCGGGCATGACCCTGCACAAGATGCCGCTGTTCGTGTGGTCGATCCTGGTCACCGTGTTCCTGCTGCTGCTGTCGCTGCCGGTGCTCGCCGGTGCGATCACCATGCTGCTGACCGACCGCAATTTCGGCACCACCTTCTTTGCGGCTGACGGCGGCGGCGACCCGGTGCTGTTCCAGCATCTGTTCTGGTTCTTCGGTCACCCCGAAGTGTACATCCTGATCCTGCCCGCCTTCGGCATGATCAGCCAGATCGTCTCCACCTTCTCGCGCAAGCCCGTGTTCGGCTATCTCGGCATGGCCTACGCCATGGTGGCGATCGGCGGCATCGGCTTCGTGGTGTGGGCGCACCACATGTACACCGTCGGCATGTCCTCGGCGACGCAGGCCTATTTCGTCGCCGCCACGATGGTGATCGCGGTGCCGACCGGCGTGAAGATCTTCTCGTGGATCGCCACGATGTGGGGCGGCTCGATCGAGTTCAAGGCGCCGATGATCTGGGCGATCGGCTTCATCTTCCTGTTCACCGTCGGCGGCGTCACCGGCGTCGTGCTGGCCAATGCCGGCGTCGACCGCGTGCTGCAGGACACCTACTACGTGGTGGCGCACTTCCACTACGTGCTGTCGCTCGGCGCCGTGTTCGGCATCTTCGCCGGCTGGTACTACTGGTTCCCGAAGATGTTCGGCTACATGTACTCGGAGCGGATCGCCAAGGCGCACTTCTGGTTTACCTTCGTCGGCGTCAACCTGGTGTTCTTCCCGCAGCACTTCCTCGGCCTGTCGGGCATGCCGCGCCGTTATGTCGACTATCCGGATGCGTTCGCCGGCTGGAACCTGATCTCCTCCTGGGGCTCGTACATCTCCGGCATCGGCGTCCTGATCTTCATCTACGGCGTGATCGATGCCTTCGTCCGCAAGGAGCAGGCCGCGAACAATCCGTGGGGCGCCGGTGCGACCACGCTGGAGTGGACGCTGACCTCGCCGCCGCCATTCCACCAGTTCGAAGTGCTGCCCCGCGTGCAGTAAGTCCACGACAACGCGGCGCACTTTAAGGGTGCGCCGCGCCTTTTGAGAGAAGCGAGACCTGATCTTGTCGGTTGTCGATCACAACGCCATCGAGCTGCCCCGGATCTCCGAGGCCGAAGTGGGCGACTACATCGCGCTGTTGAAGCCGCGCGTGATGTCGCTGGTGATCTTCACCGCGCTGGTCGGGCTGATGATCGCGCCGGTGCACGTGCATCCGGTGCTGGTATTCACCTCGATCCTGTGCATCGCGGTTGGCGCCGGCGCCTCCGGCGCGCTCAACATGGCCTATGAGGGCGACGTCGACGCGCTGATGACGCGCACCGCCAACCGGCCGATTCCGCGCGGCCGCATCACGCAGACCGAGGCGGCCGCGTTCGGCATCACGCTCGCCTTCTTCTCGGTGATGACACTCGGCATTCTGGTCAACTGGGTGGCGGGTGCGCTGCTTGCCTTCACCATCTTCTTCTATGCCGTGGTCTACACGATGTGGCTGAAGCGCTGGACCGCGCAGAACATCGTGATCGGCGGCGCCGCCGGTGCCTTGCCGCCGGTGGTGGCTTGGGCCGCCGCGACCGGATCGCTCTCGGTCGAGCCGATCCTCTTGTTCCTGATCATCTTCTTCTGGACTCCGCCGCACTTCTGGGCGCTGGCGCTGTTCCGCAGCGACGACTATGCCCGCGCCGGCATCCCGATGCTGCCGGTCGTCGCCGGTCCCGACGCGACCCGGCTGCAGATTCTGCTCTACACCATCGTGCTGGTCGCGATCGCGATGGCGCCGTGGCCGCTCGGCTATTTCGACGCGATCTACGGCGTCACCTCGCTGGTGCTCGGCGCCGGCATGCTGTGGCTGGCCATCGAAGTCTATCGCCGCCGCGAGGGTACGGCTGCCAACCGCGCCACGCGCCGGCTGTTTGCCTTCTCGATCCTCTATCTGTTCGCGCTGTTTGCCGTCCTCCTCGCCGAGGTCGTGGTCCGCGCGATTGCGCCTGTCTTCATCGGATAGGGAGCCGGGGGGCGAGATGGGGGCGCATGGGATATCAATGGACGAGAAACGCGAACCAGAAGGCATCGTCCTCACCGAGGCGCAGCTCAAGAGCCGCCGCCAGCGCTCGATCGCCATCGCGCTCGCGCTCGGCATCCTGGTCGTGCTGTTCTTCGCCGTCACCCTCGTCAAGGGGCCGGCCGTGCTGGTGCGGCCGCTGTGAGTGAGATGGCCAACCAGGGACCGCAGCAGGGTGAGGGCGCCAAGGTCACGCGCCGCACGCTGACGCGCGACGCCGTGGTTGCCTCGATCTGCGGCTTCGTCGTGGTGCTGATGGTCGGCGCGTCCTACGCCGCCGTGCCGTTCTACAACTGGTTCTGCCGCACCACCGGCTTCAACGGCACCACCCAGGTCGCGACCTCGGTGCCTTCGGATGCGCCGCTCGCGCGGACCATTTCGGTCAGCTTCGATTCCAACGTCGCGCCGGGCCTGCCCTGGAAGTTCGAGCCGGAGCAGAACACGATCGACGTCAAGATCGGCCAGGTGGTCACGGTCTACTACACCGTCACCAACCAGTCGGCGCGCACCACCACCGGCCAGGCGTCCTACAATGTCGCGCCGCTGACGGTCGGCGCCTATTTCCAGAAGATCAACTGCTTCTGCTTCACCGAACAGACCATGGCGCCGGGCGAAAAGCGCGAGATGGCCGTGGTGTTCTATGTCGATCCGGCGCTGGCCAAGGACAGCGAGAACGACACGCTGAAGACGATCACCCTGTCCTACACCTTCTTCCCCGTGCGCGACGCCGCGCCGAAGCCCGTGGCGGCGGGCGAGGCGGAACAGCGCAAGGGCGGCTAGTTTTGGAATTTAAGATTTAAGACGTGCCTTGCGGCACGCGAATGGAGAGACGGCAATGGCTGAGGCGCAAGTCAAGCATCACGACTATCATCTCGTCGACCCGAGCCCGTGGCCGGTGGTCGGCTCGATCTCGGCCTTCATCATGGCGTTCGGCGCGATCGGCTGGATGCACCACATGTTCTCCGCCGCCCCGATCGTGTTCGGCGTCGGCACCATCGGCGTGCTCTACACGATGGCGAGCTGGTGGGGCGACGTGATCAAGGAAGCCCAGTACAAGGGCGACCACACCCGCGTGGTGCAGATCAGCCACCGCTACGGCATGATCCTGTTCATCGCCTCCGAGGTGATGTTCTTCGTTGCCTGGTTCTGGGCCTTCTTCAATGCGGCGCTGTTCCCGGCTGACGCGGTGCATGCCACCCGCGATGCGGTGTTCGGCTGCGGCGCCGGCACGGCGATGGGCGCCTGCTCCGTTCCCGGTACCTGGCCGCCGCACGGCATCGAGACCTTCGATCCCTGGCATCTGCCGCTGCTCAACACGCTGCTGCTCCTGACCTCCGGCACCACGGTCACTTGGGCGCACCATGCGCTGCTCGAGAACGACCGCCAGGGCCTCAAGCAGGGCCTGATCCTCACCGTGATCCTCGGCGCTCTCTTCACCTGCGTGCAGGCCTATGAGTACGCCCATGCGACGTTCTCGTTCGGCGGCAACGTCTATGGCGCGACCTTCTTCATGGCGACCGGGTTCCACGGTTTCCACGTGCTGGTCGGCACCATCTTCCTGCTGGTCTGCCTGATCCGCGCCTATGCCGGCCACTTCACGCCGAAGCAGCACCTCGGCTTCGAGTTTGCCGCCTGGTACTGGCACTTCGTCGACGTGGTCTGGCTGTTCCTGTTCATCTGCATCTACGTCTGGGGCCATGGCGCCGAGACGATGGCCCACGGCGCACACTAATTGCCGGCCGACGTGCTAAGAGGGGGCGGCCGAATGGCCGCCCCTTTTTGTTTCCCTTCTCCCCTTGTGGGAGAAGGTGGTGCGGATGTAATCCGCGCCGGATGAGGGGTCTCCATCCGCGGAGACAGACCCCTCACCCGGCTACATCTCGCTCCGCTCGATTTCGCCACCCTCTCCCACAAGGGGAGAGGGGAAGGAGCCAAATGACCGATACCCCGCCGACCGTCACTGAGAGCGCATTGCGCGGCATCGCCTGCCGCTGCCCGCGCTGCGGCAAGGGCAAGCTCTATTCCGGCTTCCTGACGCTGGCGCCGCGCTGCCAGGCCTGCGGCCTCGACTTCGCCTTCATCGATTCCGGCGACGGGCCGGCGATCTTCGTGATCATGCTGGCCGGCGCCATCGTGGTCGCGGCGGCGCTGATCGTCGAGGTGAAGTACCAGCCGCCGTTCTGGGTGCATGCCGCGCTGTGGCTGCCATTGATCCTGGTTACCACGATCCTGCCGCTACGATCGATGAAGGCACTTCTGATCGCGCTGCAATTCCACCACAAGGCCGCCGAAGGCCAATTGATCGAGCGCGACCCGAAATGAATGATGTGACGACGCGCCGGCCGAGCGCGGCCGGCTTCGGCATTTTCACGTTGATCCTGATCGCGGTGTTTATCGCCCTCGGTTTCTGGCAATTGCAGCGCCGGGTCGAGAAGCACGCGCTGATCGCAGCGCTCGAGGCGCGGCTGGCCGCGCCGACCGAGGCGCTGCCGCCGCCGTCGGCATGGCCGACGCTGACCTCCGCCAAGGATGAATTCCGCCGCGTGACCCTGACCGCGACCTATGCGAAGCAGCCTGACGCGATGGTGTTCAGCTCCGGCTCCGCCGTGCGCGACGACATTTCGGGTCCCGGCACCTGGGCGTTGCTGCCGGCGAAGCTCGCCAGCGGCGAGACCGTCGTGATCAACACCGGCTTTGTCCAGAACACGATGCAGGATCGTGCCTTCGAGGACCGCGTCGTCGGCCGCCTCGTCACCGGCGCGCCGGTTGAGCTCACGGGCTATATCCGCTTTCCCGAGCCACCGGGCCGGCTGACGCCGAAGGAAGATATCTCGAAGCGGCTGTGGTTCGTGCGCGACCATCGCGCGATGGCGCAGGCGCTCGGCTGGGGCCAGGTCGCACCGATCTATATCGACCTCGAGGCGCCGGTGCCCGACAGCGGCACGCCGAAGCCCGGACCGCTCAAGGTGCGGCTCAAGGACGACCACATGCAGTACGCCATCACGTGGTTCTCGCTGGCCGCTGCGGTCACGATCGCCTTCGGCCTGTGGTGGCGCGGCCACCGGCAGCGTGCCTCTGGTCGAACCTAGCCCCATCATGGTTTGATTGACTCGCGAAGGGGACTTCGCGGCAAGCAATCAGGGTGTGCCATGGAGAAATACGGCGCCGGGCCAATCGTTGTCCTGGACTATGACCCCAACTGGCCAGCCATGTTCGAGACGGAGCGCGCGAGGATCGCGCACGCGCTCGGCTCGCAGGCCCTGGCCATCGAGCATGTCGGCAGCACCGCGGTTCCGGGCTTGGCGTCGAAGCCGATCATCGACCTGATGGTCGGTGTCCCCAGCCTCGCGGAGGCACGGGAGCGCTGCATCGAGCCGATCGAGGCGCTCGGTTGCACCTACATACCGGAATACGCGGCGTGGCTGCCTGGCGAGTTGTTCTTCCGCAAGGGTCCTCCGGGGCCGTGGACCCATCATCTGCATGTGATGGAGCCATCCAATCCGCGCTGGGAAACGCTGCTGGTGTTTCGCGACTATCTTCGCGCGCACCCCGAGGTGTCCCGTGCCTACGCCGAGATCAAGCAGGCCCTTGCTGCCTCCTCGAGAGAGGACATCGCGGCCTATCGCAACGGCAAAACGCGTTTCGTCGAGGAGACGACCGCGAAGGCCCGCGCGTGGCGCGCGAACCTGTCCGGTCGATAGCGCGGCCGCGCCACGCTTGCATTCTGCCGTAACGCATCCATGCCCGCGCCGGGATCAATGACCCATGGGGGCGGAGCCGCCGAGCTTGACCTTGCGCAAGGTCAGCGCCAGCGGGATCGCCGACAGCGAGATAAGCATCAGGACCCAGAACGCATCCATGTAGGACAGGAACGAGGCCTGGGTCTGCACCTGCTGTCCGATCCACTGGATCGCCTGACTGTGCGCCTGCGCCAGCGAACTGCCCTGGGCGACGAAGAAGTCGGTGACCTGGTGCAGCGTGTCCTGGTATTGCGGGCTCGACGGCGTCACCTGCTCGACCAGCCGGCTCTGGTGGAATTGCTGGCGATGCGTCAGCACGTTGGACACGATCGAGACGCCGATCGAGCCGCCGGTGTTGCGCGCCGCGTTGATCAGCGCGGAGGCCTGGTCGGTCTTCCCAGCGGGAATGCCGTCATAGGACGCCGCCATGATCGGCACGAAGATCAGCGGCAGGCCGACGCCGATCAGCATGCGCGAGCGCGCCATGAACCAGAAGCCGAGATCGCCGTAGACGTTGGTCATGCTGTACATCGAGGTGGCGATCACCAGCGCGCCGGCAACGATCAGGTATTTCGGCTGCACCCTGGCGGCGAGCCGGCCGACCGCGAACATCATCATCATGGTGACGACGCCGCCGGGCGAGAGCACGAGGCCGGCCCAGGTCGCGGTGTAGCCGAAATCCTGCTGCACCAGTTGCGGCAAGAATTGCGTGGTGGCGAGCAGGATGGCGCCGGTTGCCAGCATCACCAGGAAGCAGGCGCCGAACTGCCGGGTTGCGACCATGCGCAGGTCGATCATCGGATTGCGCCGGGTCATCTCCCACGGGATCATCAGCACGAACGCCGCGGCGCAGATCGCTGCAAAGGCGATGATGAAGGGCGAGGCGAACCAGTCGTCCTCGAGGCCGCGGTCGAGCACCACCTCGAGCGCGCCGAGGAAGGTCGCGACCAGCCCGAAGCCGATGAAGTCGAACCTGTTGTCCTGGGGCTGCGCTCCCTTGGCTTTCGCGGTCGCGGGCTCCTGCAGCACGGTCGCGATCAGCGCGATCGCGAACACGCCGACCGGCGCGTTGATCAGGAAGCACCAGTGCCAGGAGAGGTTGTCGGACAGCCAGCCGCCGAGCGTCGGCCCGACCACCGGCGCCACCACGACGGCAATGCCGAACACCGCGAACGCCTGCCCGCGCTTGGCCGGCGGGAAGGCGTCGGCGAGAATCGATTGCGCAACCGGCACCATGCCGCCGCCGCCGAGACCCTGCAGGATACGGAACAGCAGCAGCGCGTTCAGATTGGGTGCAAAACCGCACAGGATCGAGCTGACCGTGAAGATGCCGAGGCAGATCAGGAAGAAGGTCTTGCGCCCGAGCGTGCGGGCGAGAAAGCCGGAGGCGGTCAGGATGATGGCGTTGGACACCAGATAGGTGGTGACCACCCAGGAGGCCTCGTCCTCGCTCACGCCCATGCCGCCGGCGATATAGGGCAGCGCGACGTTGGCGATGGTGGTGTCGAGCACCTCCATGAAGCTCGCGAGCGCGACCACGATGGCGATCAGCCAGGGATTGACGGTGACGCTCGGAGCCGGAATGCCTTTGGCATCGATGGCGGCGACACTCATCACAGCCTCCCGAGGCTCGACTTCTCAAGGCGCTCGAACAGGGACGGCGCGGGATTGATCCGCACCGTCGGCACCACGGACATGCCCGGGCCGAGCGCGACGTCGGCCGGCGGGTTGTCCATCACGATCTTCACCGGCACGCGCTGCACGATCTTGACGTAGTTGCCGGTGGCGTTCTGCGCCGGCAGCAGCGAGAATGCGGTGCCGGAGCCCGGCTGCACGCTCTCGACATGGCCCTGGATGGTGCGTCCGGGATAGGCGTCGATCTTCATCGTCACCTTCTCGCCCGGCCGCATCTTGTCGAGCTGGATCTCCTTGAAGTTCGCGGTGACCCAGGTCTGGTCGGGCACGAACATCGTGAGGTTGGTGCCGGCCTGCGCGAACTGGCCGACCGCGGCCGACAGGCTGACGACGCGGCCCGTCTGGGCGGCGGTGACCGTCGTATAGGACAGATTGAGCTTGGCCTGGTCGCGTTGCGCCTCGGCCTGGGCGAGGTTGGCGACCGCGCTCTTGCGCTGCGCCTTCAGCGACTCGACCTGGCGCTGCGCGAGGTTGAGCGTCGCCTGCGCGCTCAACAGCGCAGCCTGCTGCTGATGCAGCTGCGAGGTGAACTGCTCGGAATTCTGCACGGTGCCGTAGCCGGATTGCTCCAGATGCTGGTAGCGCGTCGCCTGCTGCTGGGCGAACACCAGCGCCGCCTGCGCCTGGTCGACCTGCGCCTGGTTGGCAGCAATCTGCGCCTGCTGCACGTCGAGCTGCGCATCGACATTCTCGATGCTGGCGCGCACGGCAGCGACCTGCGCCTCGGCCTGCGCCAGCGCGACGCGATAGTCGCGGTCGTCGAGCCGGGCGATCACGTCGCCGGCCGCGACATGCTGGTTGTCGGTGACCGGGACGGCTGTGATGTAGCCGGAGACCTTCGGCGCCAGCGCCGACTGACGCGCGGCGATGAAGGCGTCGTCGGTGGATTCGAAATGCGCGCTGTAGTCCATGTAGAGATAGCCGCCGCCAATGGCTGCGGCGAGCAGCACGGCGCCGATCGCGGAGACGACCGGACGGCGGCGGAGAAAGCTGGGCCGTGCTGCCTTGCCGATGACCCCCAGCGGGATTGTTGCCGGCGGGGCGGGCTGCTTGCCCGCGGGATGCTCCTGCGCCGGAGCTCGTGCGGTGACCGAGGGCCGGTCAGGCTCATGGGAGGCCGGAGCCGAGGACGCCCCCTCGATACCCTCATGCCCCGGTTGGTCGCGCTCCAAAACAGTGTCTTCAAACATGATGGCGGCTCCTGCTGTCAGGCGAGGTCTGCAAGGCCTTCGCCAAAAGGAACGAAACCGTTCCGTTCTATGCGGCAAATAGTCCCGCCGCAGTGCGTCGTCAATAGAAACGGAACTGTATCGTTCTATTTACAACCAGATGTGATAAGGCTATATTGCCTGATATTGCCGGCCTGACCGGCCCATCGAACCCGGGTCGATGCGATGACCACCAGCACCCTGAAGAAGCCGCGCGTACCGAAAACCAGGCCGGTCGAGGTGCGCGCCGGCCGGCCGCCGAAGGAACTCGCCGGCGAGGTTGATGCGCGGATTCTCGATGCCGCGCGCCAGGTCTTCCTGCAGCGCGGGTTCGAGGGCGCGAGCATCGACGAGATCGCGGAAGTCGCGCGCTCCGGCAAGCGGACGATTTATGCGCGCTTCCGCGACAAGCGGGCGCTGTTCACGGAAGTGGTGACGCGGGACATCCTGGCACGCATCGCCGAGTTCAAGGCCGATCCGCCGGTCGGCGCGACCATCGAGGAGCGCCTCACCAGCGTTGCCTCGACCCTGTTGCATTGGGGCTTCGATGCCGACCGGATCGGCCTGATGCGGCTCGCCATCGCGGAAGCGCACCGCTTCCCGGATCTCGCCGCCAACGTCAACCGCAGGGCGCGCGCGCTCAGCACCGAGCTCGGCATTCACCTGCTGCGCGACCTGACGCAATCCGACCAGCTCGGCAAGCTGCCGGCCTTCGCGCCCGAACACCTGCCGACCACGGCGCGGATGTTCCTCGACATCATCGCGGTGCCGATGCTGCTCCGGGCGCTGTTTGAGGTCGACCTGAAGGCGCTCGATCCCGAGATCGACGCCCATGTCGCGCGCGGCGTCGCGTTTTTCGTTGCTGCATGCCGGACCGGCTGGGTGGAGAATCCCAAGCCATAGGCGCGCTTAATCCGGCGCGCGCTCCACCGCGTGACGCAGCCAGACCATGCCGCCTTCCAGTGTCTCGCAATGAGTGAGCCGGAGCGATTGTCCGGCGCCGGGGCGGTCGCCGTCGGGGCCGTGATAGTCGACGATGTTTTGCGAGCCGGCGACGCCGTCGACCGCCGGAAAGATCAATGTGCTGAATTCGTCGATCAGCCCATGCTTGAGGAAGGCGCCGTTGATCCCGCCGCCGCCTTCGAGCAGCAGCGTCCTGGCGCCGAACAGCGACGCCAGCTGCGCCATCGCGCCCGGCAGATCGTCGCCCTTGGTGCCTGCAAAGATGTAGGACGCACCGTCCTCGCGCAGTTCGGCGAGATGCGCATCGGATACCTGTTCGCCGAGCACCGCGACGGCGTGATCGCCGCCGACATTGTCCTTGCCGAAATGCACGCGGCCCGACGGATCGATGCCGACAGCAAGCTTGCGGCCGCTACGGTTGCCGAGATGCGCCTCGCGCGGCAGCCTCAGTGGGTTGGCGATATGCCGCTCGGCTCCCTTGGCCATCTCGTTCATGGTGACGCGGCCGATGATCCATCCATCGGCATCGAAGCCGTCATGGATCCGTTCGTAGTGGCCGCGCAGCACGTCGGCCGGGATGCCGGCGGCGGCCTTGGTGAAGCGGCTGGGATGAAGCCGGCCGTCGATCGACGTGCCCATGTGGCAGATGATGTGGGGGCGCATAGGCTGAACTCTTCGGTGGGGGATGACCGCGCCACAGGGGCGGGTGGGGCAGCTTCAGATTAATAGACGCGCAGGCAGGTTCTCAACGCGGATAACGCGGCGGCGTTTCAACTTCGCTTGTTTTAATCGAACCAGCCGTGCCGCTTGAACCAGAGCACCGGCAGGATGCCGCTGGCGATGATCGCGGCCCAGGCCAAGGGATAGCCGAAGGTCCAGCTCAGCTCCGGCATCTCCTTGAAATTCATACCCCAGACCCCGACCAGGATGGTCGGGGGAACGCCGACCACCGACACGATGGTCAGGATCTTGAACAGGTCGTTCTGCTGGATGTTGATGAAGCCGAGCACGGCGTCCAGCAGCAGCTGGATCTTGTCCGACAGCCGGGTCTCGTAGTCGCCGAGCGAGGCGACGTCCTTGGTGACGGCCTCGAGCCGGCGCTTCGATGCCGACGTGATCCATTCATTGCCGACGTCGTCGGCGAAGCTCGCGACCCGGCCGACGCCGAGCAGCACGTCGCGCGCCTTCGCCAGGCGATCGGCGAGCTCGCCGATGTTCTCCAGCGCCTCGCGCAACCTGCGGCTGGAGCGCACCGGACGCTTGCTCCGCACCAGGCCGCCCTTGAAGACGCCCCGCGACAGCCTGTCGGTCTTGGCGCCGAGCTGCTCCAGCACGTCGGCGCCGCGATCGATCATGGCCTCGAGCAGCGCGGTGAACACGCACATGCCGTTTTGCAGGCTCTTGTCGGTGCCGATCCGCTTCATGACGTCGTCGAACGTGGTCAGCTGCGCGAACCGCACCGTGACCAGCACCTTTGGGCCGATCACGAAGCCGATATTGGTGATCTCGGCTTCATTGTTGTCGTCGAGCCGCACCGCCGGCGAGCTCAGATAGAGCCGGTCATGATCGGTGATCAGGCGGCTCGACGCCTCGATCTCGCTCAACGATCGCTCGGACGGGACGCGGATGTCGAGCGCGCGCTCGACGAACTGCTTTTCGTCTTCCGTAGGATCGAGCAGATCGATCCAGATGACCTCGGGCGGCACTTCGGCGCCGATGCTCCGCCAATCGGGGGTCGCCGACCTGTACAGCTGCAGCAATGATCGGGCTCCATGCATGGTGGGTGGTCCGTCCCACGACAATCCTGAGGGCCGCAGGGCCGTTCCCTGTATTTGGAAGCCTGCCGGCACTCACTTCAGTCGATGAGAGGTTCCGCCGAGCTTTCTAAGTCGGCGCAGGTCGCTTGCGGCCTCCGAGAGCAACCAATCGCGAAACGTCACGATTTTCGGCAGGTTTGCGGTCGCCTTCGGACAGAGGATCCAGTAGGTCTTCGACAATGGCAGCGACTGCGGAAACGGCCGCGCCAGATGGCCGTTGATGAGGTCCCACGCCGCCAGCGTGGTGCGCGCGAGCGCAATGCCTTGCCCATTGATGGCGGCATCAATCACCATGCTGGCGCGATTGAGGACCGGGCCATGCGTGGCGGCAGCATCGTCAAGTCCCGCTTCCTCAAGCCAGTTCTTCCAGTCGGCGCGACTGTCCATATGGATCAGCGGAAATTTCAGGATGTCAGCGGGGTTGCTCAGGCGTCGCTTGCTGGACAATAGCTTTGGGCTGCACACGGCAAATAGCCGCTCCGGGCTCAGCCGCACCGCGTCAAGCCCCGGCCAGTTGCCGTCGCCATGGCGCACCGCGAGATCCACTTCCTCGCGCGCGAAGTCGACGTGGTGCAGCGTGGCGGAGACGCGCAGGTCGATGCCGCTATGCGCCTCAACAAAGTGGCCGAGCCGGTGCACGAGCCATTTCGCGGCAAAGTCCGGTGACGTTGATACGGTCAGCACACCGGTATTCTGCCGCTGCAATAGCCGCTCGGTGCCGATGGCGATGCGGTCGAGCGCGTCGCGCACGACAGCGAGATAGTCGCGCCCGGCCTCGGTGATGATCAGGCGCTGGCGCTCGCGGTTGAACAGCTTTATCGCGAGCTCCGCTTCCAGCGCTTTCACTTGATGGCTGACCGCGCCCTGCGTGACGCAAAGCTCTTCGGCCGCGCGCGTAAAACTCTCATGGCGCGCGGCCGCCTCGAAGGCCTTCAGGGCATTGAGCGGCGGCAGGCGTGGGCGCATCGCACAACTTCATGAGAAAAATTAGGGCAGGCACGAGAAACGATGCTTTGCGGGAAACCGCCCCGCACTATTATTGAACAGCTCCAGTGAAGCATTTCAAGCGATTTGGAGCCTGTCGTGTCCGTCCTTTTAACCGATACATCTCGGTCGATCCCGCCGGTGCCCGCCGCCGACCCGGCCACACCACTTCATCAATTCAGCTCAGGAAGGTCGCCTGGCGCTCCGCGCCCCGTATGGTGGAGCTTGCTTGACCGGCCGTTTCAGCGCATCGCGCTTCGCGCGATCGCCGACGACCCGCATCTGCTTTGCGATCTCGGCCTGACGCGCGAGCAGGCGCTGCGCGAGGCCTCCAAGCCGTTCTGGCGCTGAGACCAAATCAGAAAGGAGAAAACGGATGTCCGATCCGATCGTCTACGGTTTCCCACGCAGCAGTTTTGTCAACATCGTCCGCTTGATCCTGACGCACAAGGACGTAGCTTACCAATTCCACGACCTTGAACCGGTCATGGGCAAGCCCGATCACCTGGCGCTGCACCCGTTTAACCGTGTCCCAATTCTGAAACACGGCGATCTCACCGTCTACGAGACGAGTGCGATTGTCGCTTATGTCGACGAAGCCTTTGGCGGCGTGTCGCTGACGCCGAAAGACATCAAGGCGCGGGCGCACATGAACCAGTGGATCAGCGCTGTTAACAACTATTACTACCCCTACATGATCTATCACGTGACGCATGAGCGTCTGGTTTTCCCGGAGCTCGGCATTGCCCCCGACGAGAAGGTCGTGGCACACGCGCTACCCAAGGTCGAGACCGGGCTTGCGGTGGCCGAGCGCCAGCTTGCGCACGGCAAGGATTTTTTGCTTGGGGGCGAGCTCTCGATTGCGGATTTCTATCTGCTGCCGAGCACGTTCGCCTTCAGCCTCACCGCCGAAGGGCAGTCGATGTATCCGAAATTCCCGGCATTCTGCCGCTGGCGGGAACGCATGGACAATCTGCCCGCAACGCAGAAAGTTCGCGCGGCCGTTGAGCGCGTTCCGATCGAACACGCGCGCAAATGGGCCACTTCGCACCGGCCGAAATATTGACCGTCACGGTTCGCGTGCAGAGCATCCGGTTCCGACCGCCACGTGCAGCCAAAAGCCCGGTTGTTTCCGAACAAAGGCGATGACGGAGCGTTAGTGCAGAGCAAGAGGAAGGGACAACACCATGAAAAATTCTACATCGGTTGCGTTCATCTCCGTAGTGGCAATGACCTTCGCATTCGCCGGAAGCGATGCAAGAGCGCAGTCCACGCCTGTCCAACAGGCCCAGCCGCCTCAGCAGTCGGAGCAAACCCGCGAGCAGGATCGCAGTCGCGCCGAGGACGTCAAGATCGGGCGCGACTGGAAGGCTCAAGGCGGCGAGAAGGACCACACCGGCCAGGCATCCACCCCCGACGAACATCAAACGGTCGGCCGCGATTGGCGCGCCCATCCAGAGAGCCGGGACCGCCAGTAGCTATCGAGGCGGAATTGGCTGCGCCTGGCGCATGGCGTGACCTTCGAAGAAGGAAAGCGGAAAGCCGAAGGTCAAACCCGCACGTGTCTCGTTCACCGGATGGCCACCTGTGAGCGCATGCCGAACCGCGATGTCGAAGCTGAGGTCGTCGCGCACACGATAGATCAGCCCGACCAGCCCCGAGAACGTCTCCTCTTTGCCGAACTCGTTCTCGTAGAATATCTCGGCGACGGGGCGCACCGTCCACGTCATCGGCCCCTCGACGATGGCACCCACGAACACGTCGCCATGATGGTCGCGGGTGATGGCGGTCTCGGCATTCAAGTGAATGGTGCCCCAATCCCAGCGCTGCGAGACAATGCCGGCCAAGCTTACGCCAACGCCCGAATTGCCGGTACTGTCAGGAAGAAGAACGCCAAATTCGGTCGCAATGCTCGGACCGGTCTTGTCCTGCAGGCTACCGGGTACGACCACGTGTTTGAGGAACGCCCCGGCTGCGGTCAGGCTGGTTGGGCCGGGCGGAGAAAGCGACGTTTGTCCCTGGCCTTCGAAGACGGCTTCCCAATCCTCGCTCAGACCGTAGTTGAGAACCCAGGCCGGCGCGATCAGGCTTGTTCCGCTCTCGTCGCGCAAACGTCCCGCCGGCTGCAGCTCGACCTCCATCTCCCCCTTCTTGGCAACGGCGGCATCGGTGCCATCGAAGGGGCGATAGGCCGAGGCGGGGGCAGACCACGCATTCAGTCCCAAGGCGACCATGAAGCTCGGCGCAAGGCCCATCGAGCAGCTGCGAAAGCCCCGGCTACGTTTGCACATGCGCCGTCTCCCCACAAAGTCGATCTCAAGGCATTGGCTTGAACACCCAGATTGCCGCCGGTCCCGCGGGTCCCGCGCGGACCGCAACAAACAAACGATCCATCTCCGGCACAAAGAGCGACGTTCGCGCGCCCGTCGCTGTCGGCAAGCGCGCGATCAGTCGATAGGCCGCTCCATCAATCTCAAAAACGTCGACATATCCACCGCCGCAGCTCACATAGATGCGTCCGCGCTTTGCATCTACAAAGAGGTCGTCGGCATCGCCGCAAGTGCCGGTGGCCGCAATCGCCTTGCCGTCGGTCGAAAAGGCTGCAAGCTCGGCTGGGCTGCGATACGCCAGGAGAACGCGACTTCGTTCGTGATCGATGGCCATCGCGAAATTACCGCCCTTGTCCAACGGCCAGCTGGTGAGTTGTTTCCCGGAAGCAACGTCCACCACCGCGACGGCTCGCGCGTCAGGCAGATTGACAAAGATGCGCCCACTATCGGGCTGAAGCTGGAAGCTTTCCGGATGTGCCTTAAGGAGTAGGCTCCGAACCTTTGTCCGGGTGGATGGGTCGACGACTGCCAGGCCACCATCGCCATAGCCGACGATGACGCGCTTGGCCGCCGCGTCGACCCGGATATTGTCGGCGTCGCTGCCGAGTTCGATTCGCCCGGTCGCCCTGTACTCGTTGGCTTCGTACAGCTGCACCGACCCGTCGCGGGCGTTGGCGACGTAGAGGGTGTCGGTCGACGGCTCATAGCCGACGCCTTGGGGTTCGCTCAATCCGGTGATGGTTCGAAGCAAACTGCGCGCAGCCAGATCGACGACGCCGACGCTGTCATTGCCGAGCTCGGCCACGAACAGTCGCTGCCGCTTCAGGTCGACCGCCAGGTGATCGATCCGACCGCGGACATCGCCGAGCGGGATCTTCGTTTCGAGCTGAAGGGGAGTTTTGTCTCCTGCCGGTTCAGTTGCCGCTGCCAGCGTCGGAATGAGGGCGTCGATGCGCCGGACGATCTGATCCCGGGCCGACTCATAATCATCGATACCCAGGGGAATGCCGGACCAGTAGGTCACGTCGGCCCGTCCGTGCCGCTCGGCGGGGATCTGATCGAACGCCACCACCTGGTCTGCCGCGGCCATGTCGTCGATGGTCAGCTGTTGCGGCGTATTGGCCGCCTCCAGACCATCGAGTGCAAGGCCGTCCTGCACCTTGACCGGCACCGACCGATAAAGGTCGATGCCGCGTGAGACCGCCCTTATCCGCGATCCGCGCTCCTGGGCAGCCTTGTTGAAATAGGCCGCCGCCATCTGGCTGTTCACCACGCCGTGCAGGCAGACAAAGACAACGATCTTGCCATCGTCCGCCGGCGCCGGCCGAGCCGATGTCAGCGCGATCGCAAGCGCCGCGGCGGCAATGCGCAGCATCACGTGGGCACTCCTGAGCAGCGTGCGCCACATGGACATGACCGTGAGGCTTCGCATCGTTGATCCCTCCGAGACCAGGGTCAACTTTTTGTCGTGGCCGTCTTATCGAGCGCGGCACGCAGGCCCTTGGCGAGCTTGACGGCGTCGTCATTGGCCCAGAAATGCATGAAGAACAGGCGCGGCTGTTCGTCCAGCATGTGGCTGTGCAGCGCGGTGACGTCGATGCCGTGCGTCCGCAACGCCATGATGACGGGGTTGACCTCGTCATTTGTCAGCACGAAATCGCCGGTGATCGCCGCCTTGCCGCCGCCGGTCGGTTGGAAGTTGATGCCGATGGCGACGCCCATCGGGCCAACCGGGCTTAACGCCATGCCCTGTTCGGTGATCGGATCGCGACGGGGCACGTTGAACTGATAGACGCCGCCATTGGCCTGGCCCTTGACGCCGATGATCTGATCGAGCTGTGCAGTATCGAGATCGATGGCCGGCGGCGGCGCGGCCGGCGCCGCGGCCTTGAGCGGCGTCTTGCTTTCGGCGAGGCCATCCCGGATCGCGGCGGCGATCTTGACCGGGTCGCCGTGACCGGCGACGTGCATGTAGAAGGTGGCCGGGCTCGCGCCGAGCAAATGGTTGTGCACGGCCGTGATCTGCAGGCCGTTGCCGATCATCTTCAGCATGACGGGGTTGATTTCGGATTCGAGCAGCACCAGGTCGCCCATCGCCATGACGTCGTCGTGCATGGGTTTGAAGGCGACCCAGCCGCCGAGCGCCAGCGCCGGCTTGATGGTGATGCCGTCGAGCGTCACCGTCAGATCGCTCCGCGGAAAGCCGTAGCGATGCACGTCACCGGTGACCGCGGGCTTTCTGCCCAGCATGTCGTCGACCTTCTGCCAATCGATCGCCTGCGCATGTGCCGACGAGACGAACGGCTCGGTGAACACTTGCCAGTCGATCTTTTGCGCGCTCCCGCCGGTGGCGAAGAGGCAGGCACCGACGCCGATCAGCGCCGAAATCGTATGTCGCATTGGATTGCTCCCTTGAACCTCTTTCGATGCTTCGGATCGTGGCTCTATTGCTTCGAGAGCCCGACAATGGTGCGGAACCCGGCGATGTTCTGCACCGCGATTTCGACGGGATCGCCGAAGCGGACGGCATTGAAGATCAGGCCGTCCTGGACCTTGAACGGTTCGGTCCGGTCCGGAGATAACCGGATCAGCAGCGTGTCGTTGCGTTCATCGACGCGATCGACGACGCCGCGCAGCGTCTCGCTCGCTTGCGGGTGGACCATCGCCGCTTGCATTGTAACGGCCGCGTCCTGCCGCTCATCGAGGGCGGCCGGCGCTGCCAGGGTTGCGCCCGGCCCCAGCACCGCCATGCACAGGGCCACAATTGCTCTCATCATGATTATCACTCCATCGATTAGTTGACGGCTTTCGCGCGCGCGGGCACTCAGTCCCGCTCCTTGACCTGGCCGCTGCTGTCGATCACGAGCCGCACCGGCTTGCCGTTCTTCATCGCCTTCGCCGTCGTGCCTTCGGCCGTCGACTTGACCTCGCTGATCTCGGCGTAGCCGGCGGCGCGAAGTTTTGCGACGAGTTCGTCCTGCGTCAGGGCATGGGCCGGCATGACCGCGCCCGCGATCGTCAGGGCGAGAATCGAATGGGAGAGTCGTCGTGTCTGCATGGTTGTTCTCCTGGTTGTGTTGTGCTGCCCCAGGTTCTCAAGCTGCGCGCCGTTCCGCTCAGATGATGCCGACAAGGCGCAGCAGTACGCCCGTGATGCAGGAGGCGGCGAGGACGCTGAGCATCCCCGCATTGAAGCGGAAGATCGCGATCGCGGCGGCGATCGACAGCGCCATCGCTGGCCAGTCGAGGCTGGCAGGCACCGGCGCGTCGAACGACAGGCCTAGCCCGTGCACCGGGAATGTTTGCCGGAACAGCGTGTGCAGCGCGAACCAGATCGACAGATTGAGGATCACGCCGACCACGGCGGCGGTGATCGCCGAAAGCGCGCCCGCCAGCGCCTTGTTGCCGCGCAGCGCCTCGATGTAGGGCGCCCCGACGAAGATCCACAGGAAGCACGGCGTGAACGTCGCCCAGGTCGCGAGCAACCCGCCGAGGGTGGCGGCCAACATCGGCGACAGCCCGCTTGCTTCGCGGAACGCGGCCATGAAGCCCACGAACTGCACCACCATGATCAGCGGTCCGGGCGTGGTCTCGGCCATGCCGAGTCCGTCCAGCATCTCGCGCGGGCTGACCCAATGATAATAGTCGGCGGCCTGTTGCGCGACATAGGCGAGCACGGCGTAGGCGCCGCCGAACGTCACCATCGCCATCTTGCTGAAGAAGATCGCGATCTGGGTGAACACGTCGCCGGGCCCGAGCGCAATCAGCAGGGCGAACACCGGCACCAGCCAGAGCGCGAGCCAGATGGCGCCGACCCGCAAAGTGCGCGATGCGTTGGGACGGACATGGTCCGGCACCGCTTCACCGAGCATGCTGTCGATCACGGCGGAATTCTTGCCGCCATGCTCGATCGCCGCAAATTCGCTCCGGCCGAGACGTGCGCCGACCAGCCCTGTGACCGCGGCGGCGCCGATGATCAGCGGAAACGGCACGGCGAAGAAGAAGATCGCGACAAAGGCGATCGCCGCGAGCGCGATCATCACCCGGTTGCGCAGCGCGCGCTTGCCGACCCGCACCACGGCCTGGATGACGATGGCGAGCACCGCGGCCTTCAGGCCGAAGAACAGCGCTTCGACAAACCCGACATTGCCATACGCCGCGTAGATATAGCTGAGGCCCATGATGGCGAAGATGCCGGGCAGGATGAACAGCCCGCCGGCCACGATGCCGCCGAGCGTCCGATGCAGCAGCCAGCCGATATAGGTCGCCAGCTGCTGCGCCTCCGGCCCCGGCAGCAGCATGCAGTAATTGAGGGCGTGCAGGAAACGCCCCTCGGATATCCAGTTCTTCTCCTCGACCAGGATGCGATGCATCACCGCGATCTGGCCGGCCGGTCCGCCAAAGCTCAGGATGGCGACGCGTATCCAGACCAGCAGCGCCTCGTTGAAGGAGATGCCGTGCGCGGGTTCATGCCCGCGCGCTTTCGCTGTCGTTGCGACGTCGGTCATGGCTTCACCTTGCTGGTCGGCCAGTTGTGCGTCTCCTTGGTCGCGTCGCGGCACCATCGGTGGAAGGCGTCGTAGAGCAGCAGCCCGGCGCTCAACTGCTCGAGGTCGTCGTCGAACATGCGCGACAGGCCGAGCGAGGCGGCGAGCAGCCCGGGCGCCTCCGGCGAAAGCTCGAGCCGCGCGGTATCGGCCGCCCGCACCATCGTCGCGAGCCGCTCCAGCGCCGGCGTCGCGAGGCCGAATTCCTTGACCATCACGTCGAAGGTGCAGAGCTCGCCGCGATGGCTCCAGAACACGTTCTCGATGTCGAACGGCGTGGCGTCGAACCGTTCGGCGACCGCCTCGACCTCCGCCGATGTGACGAACAGGAACACGGCCGCGGGATCGACGAAGCGGCGGATCAGCCATGGACAGGCGATGCGGTCGATCTTCGGCCGCGATCGCGTCACCCAGACGGTGCGGCCCCGCCCGTCGCGTTTCGGAATCTTGTCGGCGGGAACGGTCGGTAGCTCCGCTTCCCGCCAGCCGAGGTGGCCGCCCTCGAGAATCTCGGCCGCGATGTTGCTGCAGCGCAGCCAGGCGGCGGTGCCTTCGGAAAGCTTCTGTCCCTTCTGGCAGACCACGACCACGGACTGCCCGGTGAAACGGGAAGCCCAGTCCTGGACGTCGAGATGGGAATAGCGGACCGCGCCCGGAATCAGGCGCGGATCGGCAGCGAAATCTTCATCGAGACGAACGTCGACGAGCGTCGGCGCCTTCGCCGTACCGATGAGACGGGACAATTTTTCTGATGAGATCGATGTGTATGACGACATGGTGCGCCCTTGGTGACAGGACGCGATTCTTGGGCATGTCGCCTCGCGGGGAGATCGCACATCCCCGTAGCCACATCAAAAACCCTGATCTCCGGGCTGTCAACCTGACTTTGCCAAATCCCGCAGCAATCGCCGATCGACAGTCACGAAAACTTCATCGCGCAGCATGGAACGAACATCCGTGGGCTCGCGCCGATGGCTCACCTCTCCATCTCCGGCGAGTTGCGAATAGGAACATACAATTCGCTGCCGAGTTGCGCGGTGGCAGGGACCAACTCAGGTAGATGCCGACACCGCGAACGTGTCGCGCTCCCGCCTGCATTCATTGGAGCAATGCCGATTGATGGACAGTCATTGTTGGCATGCGACGCCTGTTGCCCTCGTTATGCTGCTCATCACAACAACCGGCGGCGCTCTCGCCCACGATCACCAGCACCCCGAATTGAACGGTTGGTATGAGGGCTTGCATAGCAGCAAGGGTCCCTGCTGCGATGGCACGGATGCGCAGCACATCGACGACGTCGACTGGGAAACCAGGAACGGCCATTATCGGGTGCGCATCGATGGCGAGTGGGTTGACGTACCCAACGAAGCCGTCGTGCCAGGGCCGAACCTGTCCGGCCGACCCATCGTGTGGCCCTATTACATAGATGGTCATCCGAAGGCGCGCTGCTTCATGCCTGGCAGCATGGGCTGACGCCCGCCGCTGACATCCCGCCGCCATGTCTCGATGCGCGCCCCGGTTGGCCGCCAGCATGGTTGACCGATATAGGATACCCCCCTATATTACTTTCATGTCGCATACCATCAAGCACAAGTCCAAGCTCGTCGGCCGGGTTCGCCGCATCAAGGGCCAGCTGGAGGCCGTCGAGCGCGCACTGGAGTCCGAGATTGGTTGTGCCGACGTGCTGATGCTGGTGGCCTCGGTCCGCGGCGCCATCAACGGGCTAACCGCGGAATTGCTCGAGGATCACATCCGCCACCACGTCGTGGATCCTGCCCGGGAAAAGGATCCCGAGAAGGCGCAGGGCGCCGCGGACCTGATCGACGTCGTTCGTACCTATTTGAAGTGAGCGCCATGACCGACCTGTCTCAGCTGCTCCAGCAGAGCAGTGCCCATGCATGGCTGTTCGTGCCCAGTGCGATCCTGCTCGGCGCGTTGCACGGGCTCGAGCCCGGCCACTCCAAGACGATGATGGCGGCCTTCATCATCGCGATCCGCGGCACGGTGGTGCAGGCGGCGCTGCTCGGCGTGGCGGCGACGATCTCGCACACCGCCATCGTCTGGCTGGTCGCGCTCGCCGGGCTTCACTTCGGCCAGCAATGGTCCGGAGAACGCAGCGAAGCCTGGCTGCAACTGGCCTCGGCGGTGATCATCATCGCGATCGCGGCCTGGATGGCCTGGCGCACCTGGCGCGAGCAGGCTGCCGAACACGATCATCACCATCATCACGACGAAACGCGCCAGCTGGTCCTGGCCGGACAATCGCTGTCGCTCGAGGTCTTCGAGGACGGCGTGCCGCCGCGCTGGCGGTTGCGAAGCGAGGCCGGAGCGCTGCCGGCGGCCGGCGACGTTGACGTCGTGACGATCCGCCCCGACGGCAGCGAGCAACGCTTTCGCTTCGCCGACAGGGACGGCTATCTGGAAAGCATCGACGAAATTCCGGAGCCGCATGCCTTCAAGGCGCGCGTCTCGGTGCGCGCGGACATGGTGGAAGTCCTGTTCGAGGAGCATGACCATGCGCACATGAATCTCGGCGACGAGGACGACGCGCATGCGCGCGCGCACGCCGCCGACATCCGCAAGCGCTTTGCCGGACGCACCGTCACGACATGGCAGATTATCCTGTTCGGCCTGACCGGCGGGCTGATTCCGTGTCCGGCGGCGATCACCGTGCTGCTGCTCTGTCTCCAGCTCAAGCAGTTCAGCCTCGGCTTCGTGCTGGTGCTTTGCTTCGGCATCGGGCTTGCGCTCACCATGGTCTCTGCCGGTGTTGCGGCCGCGCTCAGCCTGCGTCATGTCGAACGTCATTGGGCCGGTTTCAGCCGCTTTGCCCATCGCGCCCCCTACGTGTCGGCCGCGCTGATCGTGCTCGTCGGCCTCTACACGGGCTGGCTCGGGTTGCACGGGATCACGGCCTGATCCGGGATCACGGCGTGATCCGGGATCGTGGCCTGATCCGCTTCGCCCCACTTCCATCTTGAAACCTGCGCGCGGTGGTCTAGATTTGCCCCAAGGGGACAAGGCAGACTCCCCGTGAGACCTCGGTCCAAGCTCTGCGCGACACTCACCGTCGTGGAGCTTTCACATGGACACCCAACCACACACACGTCTTCGTTCCGAAAATCGTCGTTGCAAAATCGCCATCCTGTCGCGTGGCGACGCCGCGTCCCGCCGGGAGGCGACCCCACAAAACAGCCGTTTCGTCCGCGTCTTCGAAGCGCTCGCCGCTTCGGGCATCGCGGCCGTTCCCGTCGTCTATGACGAGACATTCGCCGATGCCGTTCGCGACCAATTGCTGACGATGGACGGCGTTCTGGTCTGGGTCGATCCGATCCATCAGGGCAAGACGCGCGCCGCCCTCGATCCGCTGCTGCGCGAGGTCGCGGCGGCGGGACCATGGGTCAGCGCGCATCCCGACGTCATCCTCAAGATGGGCGTCAAGGACGTGCTGTACCGGACGCGACACCTCGGCTGGGGCGCCGACACCCATCGATACGCGACGGTCGATGCGTTCCGCGCCGAATTTCCCTCGCGCTTGCGCGCGGGTGGTCCGCGCGTGCTCAAACAGAACCGCGGTAATGGCGGGCAGGGCGTCTGGAAGGTGGAAACCGTGCCAAAGACCGACGCGACGATTCGCGTGCTGCATGCGCTGCGCGGCAGCCAGCCGGAGGAGATGCCGCTGGCAGACTTCATGGCGCGCTGCGAGCATTATTTCGGCTGGGGCGGCTGCATCATCGATCAGGCTTTCCAGCCGCGCCTGCCCGAGGGCATGATCCGTTGCTATGTCAGCGCAGCGAAGGTCGCAGGCTTCGGGCACCAATTGATCAAGGCCCTGATCCCGCCGCCCCCGCAAGGCCCGGATTCTCCGGAAGCCCAACCCGGACCGCGCATCATGCACGGCCCCGATGCGCCGCAATTCCAGGCACTGCGAAGGTTGATGGAGGACGAATGGATCCCGCAAATGATGGCCGCGCTGACGATCGATGAGACGTCGCTGCCGGTGATCTGGGATGCCGATTTCCTCTACGGTCCACGCGATGCTGATGGCGCCGACACCTACGTGCTCTGCGAGATCAACGCGAGCTCGTGCTTCGCGATCCCCGACGAAGCGCCGGCGGCGATCGCGCAGACGGTCAGGGATCGCATCGGTCGGAACATGGCGAGCGTGAGGTGAGCACGCCCTGCAGGCTTCCTCTTTCTACTCATTGCTCGGGGCCCATGGGTGCGATCGGCACCCGGCTTTCCCTGCGCCCTCCGTTCAAGAGAGGGCGGAGCAAAAGACAAAGCTCGGACAAATCATGTCGCGAGAACGCGGAAGTGTGTCACAGACGACGCCACACATTCGGTGTCGTCACTGCGAAAGCAGGGACCCAGAACCACCGATGGTCATTGTTGAGCAGTGCTGCAACGACGAGTCCCATCCACAACATCCGCCGCGGAGTATGGGTCCCGGCCTTCGCCGGGACGACGATCGAGAGAACCGCGCACACGTTTGCGCCTCTGCCTGTCCTTTGCAGCGCGTCCGCAAACTACTTCGCCCGCATCGCTTCCGGTGTATCCGGTTGCGCGGACGGATGCGCCTTGGCGAACGCCGGCAGCGCCATGGCGGTCTCGTGGATGCGCTTCACGGTCGGCCAGGGCGACAGGCTGATCTGCTGGTTGATCGCCGCCGTGACATGGCCGACCAGGCAGATGTCGGCAAGGGTGGGCGCATCGCCGTGACAGAACCGGCCGGTCGCCTTGTGGCCGGCGAGGTGCCCCTCGAGCGCCGCCAGCGTCTCGACCGTCCAGTGCCGCCGCCACGCGTTCTGCTGGCTGTCGCGCAGATCGAGCTCGCGGTCGAGATAGCGCCGCACCCGCGGCGTCAGCAGCGGATGGCCCTCGCAGGCGACGATCAGCGCCAGCCCGCGCACCCGGGCGCGGCCGAGCGCATCTGCCGGCAGCAGCGGCGGGCTCGGGTAGGTCTCGTCGAGCCAGTTGATGATCGCGAGCGACTGGAACAGCACCGTGCCGTCGTCGGTCACCAGCGCCGGCAGCGCCATCTGCGGATTGATCTTGCGATAGGCATCGGTGCGATGCGCGTCCGCATCGAGATCGACGAAGACGACGTCGGCGGCCACGCCCTTGAGGCTGAGCGCAATCCGCACCCGAAAGCTCGCCAGCGAGCGCCAGAACGAGAAGAACTGCATGGAGTGCACCCCGCATTTCTTCCCCTCTCCCCTTGTGGGAGAGGGTGGACGCGATGCAAGGCATCGCGGACGGGTGAGGGGTCTGTCTCCGCGGATAGAGACCCCTCATCCGTCGCGGACTTTGTCCGCGACACCTTCTCCCACAAGGGGAGAAGGGAAGAAAGGTCTATCCAGACCCGTAGCCCGGATGAAGCGCAAGCGAAATCCGGGGCCGGTCCGTCGTTCCGTCGCAGTCTATCCCGGATTACGCTTCGCTGCATCCGGGCTTCTGTAACGGGCCTTGGTTAGTCAATCCCTTTTCGCGTCATCCACTCGCCGGGCACTTGCTTCTGTACGGGATCGGCGCGAAGGCCGTCGCCTGATG
>NZ_JBUYWT010000046.1:0-61171 GCF_055264925.1 Bradyrhizobium sp. KZN70725 | reverse complement strand
GTCGTCGCGCAATGCATAGCGTCGCATCGGCCGGCCCCTCCAAAAGCCGACCACCCATGAATCACTTATCCCCTGATTTGGGAATCCCTCAACTGAAGACAGGCTCTAGTCTAGGGCAATCTGAAGCGATGGCGCCGTCGCAGAGCGCATTGCCAAAATATCGAAAACAACCCCATGCAAAGTGGCCAGCGGCGGCAGGCGTTCGACCAAGCGGCTTGACACGTCGGGCAACTCAGGAACAATATTCTAATATTCCGAAATTACGCGAGCATCCCTCGCCCCGGTTCGCCCTGCCCAGCGGGGAGAAGCGAACCTCCGAAGTCGCTCCAATTCAGCTTGGTCTCATCATGTTTCTGGCGGCGCAGAATCGGCCTCGATAGGGGCTCCGAATCCGCCACCGAATCGGGCTTTTCAAAGCCCTCGGAATCCGCCTTTGAAAGCCTTGAAACAGGCCTAAAAAATCCTATTTATTCAATAGTTTGTAGATGGAGACTTTGCGCTAGGCGCAACCCCTCTTTCATGGCACAAATAGCGGAATCAGCGCCTCATATTGCGCAGCTGATTCGGATATCCTCGAAGGCCTCACATGACTGAACCTGCCCGGCAGACCCCTGCCGAATCTGAGCATCCCGTTCCGGCCGAATATGGCGCGGAATCGATCCGGGTGCTGAAGGGCCTCGACGCCGTCCGCAAGCGCCCCGGCATGTATATCGGCGACACCGACGACGGTTCCGGCCTGCACCACATGGTCTACGAGGTCGTCGACAACGCCATCGACGAGGCGCTGGCGGGCCATGCCAGCCGCGTCCTGGTCACCCTCAACGCCGACAATTCCGTCACCGTGTACGACGACGGACGCGGCATACCGGTCGGCATCCACAAGGAAGAGGGCGTCTCGGCAGCCGAGGTCATCATGACCCAACTGCACGCCGGCGGAAAATTCGACCAGAACTCCTACAAGGTTTCCGGCGGCCTGCACGGCGTCGGCGTCTCCGTCGTCAACGCGCTCTCCAGCAAGCTCGCGCTGCGGATTTGGCGCGACGACAAGGAGCACTACATCGAATTCGCGCACGGCGATGCCGTGGCGCCGCTCAAAGTGGTCGGCGATGCCCCAGGCAAGCGCGGCACCGAGGTCACCTTCCTCGCCTCGGTCGAGACCTTCAAGAACATCGAATATGATTTCGCGACGCTCGAGCACCGGCTGCGCGAGCTCGCCTTCCTCAATTCCGGCGTCAACATCGTGCTCTCCGACATGCGTCACGCGGTCGAGAAGCGCGAGGAGATGCACTATTCCGGCGGCGTCGAGGAATTCGTCAAATATCTCGACCGCAACAAGAAGGCGATCGTGCCGGCACCGATCATGGTGCGTTCGGAAGCCAACGGCATCGGCGTCGAGGCGGCGCTGTGGTGGAACGACAGCTACCACGAGAACGTGCTGTGCTTCACCAACAACATCCCGCAGCGCGACGGCGGCACCCATCTGGCCGGCTTCCGCGGCGCGCTGACGCGCCAGGTCAACGGCTATGCCGAGGCCAATGCGAAGAAGGAAAAGATCGCGCTGACCGGCGACGATTGCCGCGAAGGCCTCACCGCGGTGCTGTCGGTGAAGGTGCCCGATCCGAAATTCTCGTCGCAGACCAAGGACAAGCTGGTGTCCTCGGAGGTTCGACCGGTGGTCGAGAACGTCCTGAACGAGGCGCTGGCCGCCTGGTTCGAGGAGAATCCGAAGGAAGCCAAGGAGATCGTCGGCAAGGTGATCCAGGCCGCCGCGGCCCGCGAGGCTGCGCGCAAGGCCCGCGAGCTGACCCGCAAGAATCCGCTCAGCGTCTCCTCGCTGCCCGGCAAGCTCGCCGACTGCCAGGAGAAGGACCCGGCCAAATCCGAACTGTTCATCGTCGAGGGCGACTCGGCAGGCGGCAGCGCCAAGCAGGGCCGTAACCGCGAATTCCAGGCGGTGCTGCCGCTGCGCGGCAAGATCCTCAATGTCGAGCGCGTCCGTCCCGACAAGATGCTGTCGTCCGAGCAGATCGGCACGCTGATCACCGCGCTCGGCACCGGCATCAGCGACGATTTCTCGGTCGACAAGCTGCGCTATCACAAGATCATCGTGATGACCGACGCCGACGTCGACGGCGCCCATATCCGCACGCTGCTGCTGACCTTCTTCTATCGTCAGATGCGCTCGATCATCGATGGCGGTTATCTCTATATCGCACAGCCGCCGCTCTATAAGGTCTCGCGCGGCAAGTCCGAGCAATACCTGAAGGACGAGCGCGCCCTCGAGGACTACCTGATCTCGACCGGACTCGACGAATGCGTCTTCAAGCCGGCCTCCGGCGACGACCGCTCGGGCCGTGATCTGCTGTCGCTGGTCGAAGACGCCCGGGTCATCCGCTCGGTGCTGCGCAACCTGCATAGCCGCTATAATCGCGCCGTCATCGAGCAGGCCGCGATCGCGGGCGTGCTCAATCCCAGGATCACGAGCGATATCGCCACCGCTAATTCGGCGGCCGAATACATCGCCAAGCGGCTGGACGCCGTGGCCGAAGAAGTCGAGCGCGGCTGGATCGGCACCTTCACGGAGGGCCAGGGGTTCCAGTTCGAACGCACCGTGCGCGGGGTCAGGGAATTCGCCGTGATCGACGACGCCTTTCTCGGCTCGGCCGACGCCCGCAAGCTCGATGAGTATGCGACCGAACTGCAAGAGATCTACGTGCGCGCGGGCAAGCTGCGGCGCAAGGATGCCGAGCAGATCATCCACGGCCCGATCGACCTGTTCGAGGCGGTGACCGACGCCGCCCGCAAGGGCATCTCGCTGCAGCGCTACAAAGGTCTCGGCGAGATGAACCCGGAGCAGCTCTGGGAGACCACGCTGGACACCGAGGCGCGCTCGCTGCTGCAGGTGAAGATCAAGGAGGTCGACGAGGCCGACGATATCTTCACCAAGCTGATGGGCGACGTGGTCGAGCCGCGCCGCGAGTTCATCCAGGACAATTCGCTCAGCGCAACCATCGACATCTAGGTTCCGCGCACGGCCAAGCGGGTGTGCGCTTTTCGGCGCCGTCGCGGCGCTACCTTTCGTGTGGAAGCTGCGCCGCCAGTTGTGTTACGGTGCCGGACGGCCGTTGATTCCGTTGCGGAATTTCCAATGGCCCAGTCTGAATGATGCGTTAGGGGACATTCCGCGTGCCGCCGATCCAATACATCGTCGAAGGCGGCCGCCGCCTTTCGGGCACCATCGAGCCGTCGGGCAACAAGAACTCCGCGCTGCCGATCATCGCCGCGGCACTGCTCACCGAGCACCCGGTCACGCTGACCAACGTGCCGCGCATCCGCGACACCGAAACGCTGGTCGAATTGTGCCGCTCGGTCGGCGCCACCGCCGAATGGACCGAACGCAACACCCTGCAGATTCATGCCAGGGAGATCCGCGCCGCCGATCTCGATCCGGCGCTGTGCGCGCGCATTCGCGCCTCGATTCTGCTCGCAGGCCCGCTGCTCGCCCGCTGCGGCGAGGTCGCGCTGCCGCCGCCCGGCGGCGACGTGATCGGCCGCCGCCGGCTCGACACGCACTTCCTGGCCTTCGAGCAGCTCGGCGCCACCGTCACCGCGACGCACCGGCTCGAATTCCGCGCCACGCGGCTGAAGGGCGCCGACGTGTTCCTCGACGAGCCCAGCGTCACCGCGACGGAGAACGCGCTGGTCGCCGCGGTCGCCGCCCGCGGCACCACCTATCTGCGCAACGCCGCCTCCGAGCCGCATGTGCAGGACCTCGCCAATTTCCTGATCGCGCTCGGCGCCAGGATCGAAGGCGTCGGCACCAACACCATCATCGTGCACGGGCCGACAACGCTCGGCAGCACGACTTTCGCGATCCAGCCCGACCATATCGAGGTCGGATCGTTGATCGGGCTCGCCGCGGTGACCCGCTCGCCGCTGCGCATCGCGCGCGCCGGCGTCGAGCATCTGCGCTCGATCCGGATGGGTTTTGAGCGGCTCGGCATCGTCTGCGGCGTCGAGGGCGACGACCTCGTCGTACCGTCCGGCCAGACCATGAAGATCCAGGACGATTTCGGCGGCCATGTGCCGAAGCTTGAGGACCAGCCCTGGCCGGCCTTCCCGGCCGACCTGATGTCGATCGCGATCGTCACCGCGACGCAGTGCGACGGTGTCATCCTGATGCACGAGAAGATGTTCGAATCCCGGATGTTCTTCGTCGACAACCTGATCGCGATGGGTGGCCGCATCGTGCTGTGCGACCCGCACCGCGCGATCGTCGCCGGCCCCAGCCGGCTGCGCGGCGCGCCGATGAACTCGCCCGACATCCGGGCCGGTATGGCGATGCTGCTGGCCGCGGTGTGTGCCGAGGGCACCTCCACAATCAACAACGCCGACCAGATCGAGCGCGGCTATGAGCGGATCGATGAGCGGCTCAACGCCCTCGGCGCCAAGATCAAGCGGATTCCCGCGCGATCGTGATTCCCTGCGGCAGCTTGGCCATCCTTCCGGCCGGTTTGCCGTGCTAAGCGTGCCGTCATGACCTGCATCGACAAGATCGACCCGGCCGCGCCGAACGCGGCCGTTGTCGTCCCTCGCAACCTGTTCACGGCCGAGCTCGCGGAAACGCTGAAGCTCGCGGTGCCGCTCGCGCTGACGCAGCTCGGGCAGATCGCGATGATGACGACCGATCTCGCCTTCATCGGCCGGCTCGGCAGCGAAAACGTCGCCGCCGCGGCGCTGGCGCACACCGTGTATTTCGTCAGCTTCACCATTGGCATGGGCATGATGTCGGCGGTCTCGCCCCTGGCCGCGCAGGCGTTCGGCGCGCGCAACCCGCGCGTGATGCGGCGCGCGCTCCGCGTCGGCCTGTGGGCCGGCTTCTTCATGGTGCTGCCGCTGATGGCGCTGCCGTTCCAGGGCGAGCGCATCCTGCTTATGCTCGGCCAGACCCAGGCCACCGCGCATCTGGCGCAGCAATATCTGTTCGGTCTCGCCTGGGGCATCCTGCCGGCGCTGTGGTTCATCGCGCTCCGCGGCTTCATGAGCGCGGTGAACCGGCCGGAGCCGGTGCTATGGATCACGCTCGCGGCGATCCCGGCCAATGCGCTGATGGTCTACCTGTTGCTCTACGGCAAATGGGGCATGCCCGAACTCGGCATGTTCGGCGCCGGGCTTGCGACCACGATCGTCAATCTCGGCACCTTCCTTGCCGGCGTGTGGTTCGCGGCGCGCCGCCGCCCGTTCCGCAAGTACCACGTATTCAGCCGCGTCTGGCGCATCGACTGGCCGCTGATGGGCAAGCTGGTCGCCGTCGGCGCGCCGATCTCGATCGCTTTCCTGCTGGAGTACGGCCTGTTCGGCGCGGCCGGCCTGCTGATGGGGCTGATCAGCACCACGGCGCTGGCCGCGCACCAGATCGCGCTGCAGATCGCGGCGATCCTGTTCATGGTGCCGTTCGGCGTCAGCATGGCCGCTACCGTGCGGGTCGGTCAGGCCGTCGGCCGCCGCGATACCGACGCGGTGCAGCGCGCCGGCTTTGTCGCGATCGCGCTCAGCGGCATCTTCATGAGCATCATGACGTTCGCGGTGATCCTGGCCCGCTTCGAGATCGCGGCGCTGTTCCTCGGCGAGGCCTCCGATACCACCGCGCAGCTCACCGCGGCGCTGCTGTTGATTGGCGCGACCTTCTTCATCGCCGACGGCATCCAGACCACCACCGCGGGCGCGCTGCGCGGCATGAACGACACCCAGGTGCCGCTGCTGTTTGCCGTCATCAGCTATTGGCTGATCGGCTTCGCGTCGGCCTCCGCGCTCGCCTTCTGGGTCAAGCTCGACGCCGCCGGTGTCTGGATCGGGCTGTCGCTCGGGACGGCGGTCTATGCGACCCTCCTTGTCTTGCGTTTCCGCCTGCTGGCACGCAGACTGGGCAAATGAGGGTCGACGAGGTCACGCCGAACGTGGATTCCGCCGCGCTGCTCGCCGGCGCGCAGTTCGTCGACGCGTTCCGCATCGCGACCGCGCGCCCCGACCTCGATGCGCGGCACGCCGCCGAGGCGATGGTGGCGCGGCAGCCGCGCTGGATCGAATGGCTGCTTGCCCTGCGTAATTTCATCGTCGCGCCGCTTGGCCTGAAAACCTCGGGCGCAGCCGACGGCGCGACACGCGATATGATCGGCATCTTTCCGGTGGTCAGCGAGACGCCGGAGCGGCTGGTCGCGGGATTCAACGACAAGCATCTCGACTTCCGGCTCGTCGTCGACGTCGCCTCCGCGGGAGCTGTGCGCAGCATTACCGCGACCACGCTGGTGCTCACCCACAACTGGTTCGGGCGCGCCTATCTCGCGGTGATCCTGCCGTTCCATCGCCTGATCGTGCCCGCGATGCTGCGCAAGGCCGGACGCTGAAGTAGTACTCGATCTCAAGCCGCGCTCTTCTCCGGCGTGTCGGCGACGATCTTCTCGGAGGCGTCGGCGTTGGTGCACCAATTGCCGTGGCAGCGCTTGAGGTCGTTGAGATTCTGCCGCATCTGGTCGAGCGAGAAGCCGAGCGCGTAGAAGCGCTCGGCGGCATCGACCGGCAGGCCGCGGATCAGGCCATCCCTGCGCACCGCGGCGACCTCCTCGCTATAGGCGTGCAGCGCCGCATCGACCGGCGCCATGTCGGCCGGGCCGCTGCCGGCGCGCAGAGCGGTCGCGACCGCCACCATGTAAGTCACGATCGCCTTGCTGACGTCTGCCAATGGGCGCGCCAGCCTCGCCTGGATATCGGCCGGCAGCGGCACCACGCAGGCCCGCCCGATCATCACGACGTCGTGCCGCAGCCGCTGGATTGTCCGTAGCAACGGGCCGGTGTCCGGTCCTGATGACAGATGCATGGAGCGCTCGCGCTCGGCCTCGAGGCCGGTCGCGTGCAGATTGGTCACCGCGGTGCCGATGCCGTCCTGGATCCGGTGCAGCGCGTCGTTGTCGAGGCCGCGGGTCAGGCCGGCGAGCAATTCGGCGAACGCCGCCGACAGCAGTTCCAGCAGCTTCGATCCGTTGACCCTGATCTGGCTGATCGCGCGCGACGGCAGCACCAGGAACGAGATCAGAAGCCCGGTGAGCGCGCCGACCGTCACCTCGAGGACGCGGTCGATCGCGGAGTCCAGCGGGTTGGAGTGATGCATCGTCGGCAGCAGCAACACGATCACCGCCGTCACCGTCGCCGAGTTCAGGCTCGGATTGAGCGCGGCGATGAAGGCCAGCGGCACGATCGCCAGCACCAGCAGCGCCAGCAGGCTGCCCTCGCCGGAATGCGGGATCAACACCGCGATCGCGCCGCCATAGACGGCGCCGCCGATAGTGCCGAGCATGTAGTCGCGGCTGGCCTTCAGCGAGCGGCCGACGCTCATCTGGGTCACGATCAGCGAGGTCAGCACCGCCCAGAGCGGCAGCATCAGGTTGAGCGCCAGCGCGATGGTATAGGCCGCCACGCCGGCGGACGCGATCCGGACCGCCAGCGCCAGCTGCGTCTTGCGAGCCCAGAGCTGGTCGAACATGCGTTTTGCGAAGGTCCTCATGCACCGTGATCCGCAATCAAAGGAAAGGCCCGTGTTACATGACTTGAAGCTAACCGACCTGAAGCTAACCGATCTGGAGCATGGCAGCTGCCCGCGGCGGCAAGGTGGCTTGAAAGGCCTGACCTGCCCGCCTACCCTGCGCCGCAAAATTGAGGAAACACGATGGCCCACGAAACCGCAACGCTCGCCGCCTATGTCGCCGACCTGAAATATTCCGACATTCCGCCGGAGGTGCTGGAGCGCGCCAAGGTTTTGACGCTGGATTTCCTCGGCAGCACCATCCGCGCCCGGCGCGATGCGGAATCGACGCCGTCGCTGATGAAGATGCTGGAGGCGCTGGCGCTCGACGGCAAGGGCGAGGCCACCGTATTCGGCGACACCAAGACCTGGACCCCGGCGGTCGCGGCGCTGCTCAACGGCGCGCTCGGCCATTCGCTCGACTTCGACGACACCCATGCCGATTCCTCGCTGCATCCGAGCGCACCGGTGGTGCCCGCCGCGTTTGCGGTCGGCGAGATGGTCGGCGCCTCCGGCCGCGACGTGCTGACCGCGATCGTCGCCGGCTATGAAGTGTGCTGCCGGCTCGGCAACGCACTCGACCCGACCTCGCATTACGCCCGCGGCTTCCATCCGACCGCGACCGCCGGCACCTATGGCGCTGCCGCGGCGGCGGCCAAGCTGTTCGGCCTGTCGAAGGAGCAGATCGTTTCCGCGTTCGGCGTCTCCGGCAGCCAGGCCGCGGGCTCGCTGCAATTTTTGGTCAACGGCGCCTGGAACAAGCGCTACCAGGTCGGTGCCGCCGCGATGAACGGCGTGATCGCCGCGACCCTGGCGCGCAACGACTTCATCGGCTCGAGCGAGTCGGTCGAAGGCAAGCACGGCCTGCTGGTCGGCTACAGCGACGATGCGCATCCGGACAAGGCGGTGGCGGACTTGGGCCACACCTATGAGACGCTGAAGATCGGCGTGAAGCCGTATCCGAGCTGCCGCTACACCCACGCCGCGATCGACGCGCTGATCGCGATGCGGCGCGAGCACAATCTGACGCCGGACCAGATCAGGAAGGTCGAAATCGGTCTGCACCGCAACGGCATCACGCTGACCGGCGACGCCGCCACCAAGCGCCACCCGACCTCGGTGGTCGGCGGCCAGTTCTCGATGTTCTTCACCGGCGCGATCGCGCTCGACCAGGGCCATTTCGGCTGGGACGATTACGACCGGCTGGGCGACAAGGCCATCGACGCGCTCGCCGACAAGTTCGACGTGGTGCAGGACGACCGGCTCGAGGTCGGCCGCACCCATCCGTTCGGCGCCCGCGTCTCGATCACGACAGATGACGGCACCCATGAGCGCCTCTATGCCGATCCCTCCGGCGAGCCGACCTCGTTCCCCGACGCAAAGGCGATGCAGCAGAAATTCCTGACGCTGGCTCGCCCGGTGCTCGACAAGCGCGCCGACCAGCTCGCCGACGCCATCCTGACGCTGGAGCGCTTCGATCGCGTGGAGAAGGCGACGCAGCTGGGAAGGCAGTAAGCAGGCCGTCGAGGCGCAGGCTGCACGCCACGCCCACAGCTGTCGTCCTGGCGAAAGCCAGGACCGATAACCACCGCATTTGATCATGAAGGGGATCGTGGCCCCAGCGTCGCGCAACAAGTCTCATTTGGGGTAATGGGTCCCGGCCTTCGCCGGGACGACGACGGCGGGGATGCGTCGTAATTCAAGAAGTCAAACAGCGCGGTGTCATCGCCCGCGTGGCGAAATGGATTCCGGGCTCATGCTTCGCATGCCCTGGAATGACGGCGCGTCCTACTCCGCTCCATCGATAATCACAAAATCCCCCTCTGAATATTTCTGCCGGATCACCTTCGCGGCCTGATATTCCGGGCAGGTGTAGCATTCCATCGCAGTGGCGCGGTCCCTGAATTCGATGACGAAGTTGCGCTGGCGCGTTGCGCCTTCCATCACGTCATAGGGGCCGTTGCGCACGATGAAATTGGCGCCGTACTTTTCGAACACCGGCATCGCGGCGGCGAGATATTCGGGATAGCGCGCTTCATCGTGAACCGTGACGTGCACGATCCAGTAGGCTTTCGGCATGATGGTCTCCGGTTGACGCGTGCTTCAAGAAACTATGGCGCGCCTCCTCGCGAGATGCGCCACAGCATCAGAAAATTCCGGAGGCCGAGATTCAATTCACGATCGCGCGGGTGTTGTGTGACATGCCGGTCAATTGCCGCCCGCGAGCCGCGCACTTGCAGACGTCGCTGTGACGACGTCACGGACCAGATCGAACACGCCGTCCGCCTCGGGCGGCATGTTCGGCGAGCGGCCGAGGCGGACGATGACGAGGTGCTGCGACGGCACGATAATCACATATTGCCCGATCGTGCCCTTGGCGAAGAAGGCATCGCGCGGCCAGCCGTGCTCGACACGGAAGCGAGCGCCAAAGCTGTCGCCGAGATTGGTCCAGAAGCCCGCGCCATAGCCGACCAAGGCATTCGGCGTCGGCGATGCCGAGTATTTCACCCAGCCCTCGGGCAGGATACGCTTGCCGCCGGCCACGCCGTTATTGAGATAGAGCTGACCCAAGCGCGCCCAGTCGCGCGCGCTCGCCATCATCGCGCCCGATCCTTCCGGCGTGCCCGCAGCATCGAACTGCATCACGACATTGCGCATGCCGAGCGGTCCGAACAGCTCCTCACGCGCGAAGCGCATCACATCAGTCGCATGCCCGCCGGCGGCGTTGCGGATCAGGTGCGAGAGGATCAGGTAGTTGCCGTCGTGATAGTTCCAGACCCGGCCGGGCGCGCTCTCCAGCGGAGCGCTCTCGGCGAAGGCGGCCATATCCGATTCCATGAACTTCATGCGGTTGACCGGCTCGAGCACGGATGCCAGCGACGCCTGCAGCGAACTGCCGAGTGCGAGGCCCGCGGTGTGGCGCAACAGCTCGTCGACCGTGATCGCGTGGCGCGGATCGTCAGGATTCCGCCAGGCCGCGATTGGGACCGGCTGGTCGCGCGTCAGCCTGCCCTCGCGCACCAGGATTCCGATCAGCGCCGAGATCACCGATTTGGTCGCGGAGAAACCGAGCAGCGGCGTGTCGGTGCCAACGCCGGCGGCGTAGCGCTCGGCGACGATGCGGCCGTCCTTCATCACGACGACAGCGCGGGTGCGGCGGAACGGCGGCTCGGCCGGCTCGGCAAAGGCGCGGTCGAGCGCAGCCGCAAGCTGCGGGGTTTGCGGCGCGACGAGCGCGGGGCCGGCGATCTCGGGCAGCAGCGCGGCCTGCGGCCTCAAAGGCGGCAACGCAGTCTCGCCCAGCGTCTCGTCATGTTCGAGCGTGCAGCCCATGCCCTCGCGATAGACCGCATGGCTGCGGCCAAGCCCGAACAGCGTCACGGTGACGTCCTTGCGGTCGAGGTCGACCTCGGTGTCCATCGCCCAAGTGATCAGGCCGGCCCCCGGCATCGCGTCAGTGGTCTCGGTCAGGTTTCGCCTGGGGTCGAGCCCGCTGACGAAGGTCTCCGAGCAGATCACGTTGGCGACAAAGCCGGTCGCGACCTCAGGCACATCGCGGGCGCGGGCGGCGGACAGCGCCAACGCACCGAAGGCGGTGGTGGCGGCGAGAATGAGAAAGAGCTTTCGACGGGTCACGGGATCCTCCGGCATGGCGCAACGGGCGCGTGGCCGGATCGGGCCGCCGGGGACGAGAGAGCGCTCGCCGGATTTGGAAATCGGGCTGGTCGAGGATTGGAGGCGACTGGTCGATTCTGGAATTCTACAGCGATTACAAGGGCCTGTAATCGCGACGCCTCTTAGGTGGCGCGGCCGAAGTCCGCGACGGATGAGGGGTCTCTCTCTATCCGAGGAGACAAACCCCTCACCCGGCTTCGATGCTACCGCATCGAATCCACCCTCTCCCACAAGGGGAGAGGGTGCAGCGGTATCCGCCGCAAGCAGGACATCTACACCGCGCTTGCCTTCAGCTTCCGGTACTCTGTCGGGGTCACGCCGGTCGTCGCCTTGAAGGCGCGGTTGAAGGGGCCGAGCGACTGGAAGCCGGCGTCCATGGCGATGGTGATGACCGGGACTTCGGCTTGGGAGGGATCGGCGAGCGCCGCCTTGGCCTCCTCGATCCGGTGGTTGTTCAAGAAGACATTGAAGTTGCGGTAGCCGAGCCGCTGGTTGATCAGCCGTCGGAGACGATATTCAGGGATTTTCAACCGGGTCGCCAGCGCGCCGATGGTGACGTTGTCATGGCGGTAGATCCGCTCGTCCGCCATCAGCCGCATCAGGGCATCGATCAGCTTGCGGTCGGCCGCCTCCTCGGCCGCGGCCGGCTTCGTCGGCACGACGGCCTCCGCCGGCACCGTGAACAGGTCGGCGCCGTCGACGCGCATCATCGCCCAGGTGATTGCGGCCACGATGGCGGTGAGCACGGCCGCGTTCACCAGGTTGGCCCATTCCACGGTCACGCGGCTGCCGGCATAGGCAATCTGCAGCAGCGCGTTCATTCCGCCGTACAGCGCAGAGGCGGCGACGATGAAGACGCGGACACGTCGGCGACGCTCGACCAGATCCGCCGACCACGATCCGATGGTTTGCGCCACCGCGAGCGCAACGAAGACGAGCGTGAGCGAATTGACCATGATGATCGCGATCCGCGCGTGACCGGCGGGTGCAATCCACATGCAATTGACGAAGCTGTAGGCCACGACCGCGGCCCAGATCAGGCCGTGCCACCAGCGCAGCTGAAACGCGTCATCGAACAGCGCGCGCGTGAACAGCCAGAACACCACGATATCGCCGGTCGAGAGCGCGATCAGTGGCGCATGCCAGTCCGAGACCGGCGGCCCGGCACCGATCGACGCGGTCACCGCATGCGCGGCCGAACCGAGCGCGAAAGCGGCCGCAAGGCGCCCGGAAAGCGCCTTACGAAAATCAGTCAGCAGCAAGGCGGCAAGCACCAGCAGCAGCGCCACGCTGGCGCTGCGCAGGCAGAGTTCAAGTGCAGGCCAATGTGAAGCAGCCGATGTCATCGCCGGACAATCGTCGGTCGGACGTGGTTTTTCAAGATGGCTCGCGCTGCCAGCGTTGACGCGACGTCCCCCAGATGTCGACGACATCACCCTCGAGCTGGCCCGGCCCCTCATTCACGGCACCTAGCCGCCGCGCCACGGCCTGGGAAGCTGCGTTGGCCGGATCGATGCAATGGATAATGCGGTCGACCGTGAAGTTCGCGAACACAAAGTCGATCGCGGCACGCGCCGCTTCCACCGCATAGCCCTTGCCGCGATGCTCTTTGGCGATGCCCCAGCCGACCTCGAAGCCGGGCCATTCCGGCGGATAATACGGGCCGACGCGGCCGATGTAGCGGCTGGAAGATTTCTCCTCCACCGCGAACATGCCGAAGCCGTGCAGCGCCCAGTGGCCCGAGATGACGGCGGCATTGCGCGAGCCCTTCAGCTCAGACGTGACCGGCTGGTGATCCGGCGTGATGAAGCGCGCCGTCTCGGGATCGGACAGCATCCGCGTGTTCGCAGTAATATCCGATGCGCGCCACGGCCGCAGGATGAGCCGCGCGGTCTCGATCACGGGACCGTCGACCTGCAGCAGACTTGCGCCTGGCTTGATCAGAGAAACCATGACTGTCTCCGGTTTCCAAGTTTGAACTTGCTGCCATCGAGAGCAGGTGCAAGCCACAAGTAATTCGTCGTCCCTGCGAAAGCAGGGACCCATAACCACCGATGTGTGTTGCTAGCGAAAGCTGGGGCCCCAGCCTTCGCAAGACTAGCATCGGTGGTTATGGGCCCCGGCTCGCGCGGAGCCTGTCATCGGGCGGCGCTTCGCGCCAACCCGTTGGCTTGGCCGGGACGACGGATAGAGAGTATGATCACGGCAAAAGAGTATCATCGCTACACTACTGTAAGGAGTCCGACATGAGCTGGCAGCCCTCGACCGATCCCGAACTCGGCGATCCCAAGACCTGCGACGCGCTGGATCTGATCATCGTGCCGCGCACCCGCGATCTCGGCGACGGCTTTGCGGTGCGCCGCGCGCTGCCGCACGGCAAGCGCCAGATGGTCGGACCCTTCATCTTCTTCGACCATTTCGGGCCGGTGCAGTATCTCGCCGGCAAGGGCATGGACGTGCGGCCGCATCCGCATATCGGGCTCGCCACCGTCACCTATCTGTTCGACGGCAGCATCATGCACCGCGACAGCGAGGGCAACATCCAGGAGATCCAGCCCGGCGCGATGAACCTGATGACCGCGGGCCGCGGCATTGCGCATTCCGAGCGCACCCCCGACGTGCAGCGCCGCGACGGCCAGAAGATGTTGGGCCTGCAAAGCTGGATCGCGCTGCCGGCGGGCAAGGAGGAGATCGCGCCGTCGTTCCAGCATTATGGCGCCGGCGACCTGCCGATGATCTCCGAGCGCGACTTCACCGCGCGCATCATCGCGGGCTCGGCATTCGGCATCACCTCGCCGGTCAGCATGGTCTCGCCCTGGTTCTACACCGAGGTGACCGCGAAGGCCGGCACCTCGGTGCCGCTCGACCCCGACCATGAGGAGCGCGCGATCTATCTCGTCGACGGCGAGGTCGAGATCGCGGGCGACCGCCACGAGGGGCCGCGGCTCCTGATCTTCCGGCCCGGCGACCGCATCACCGTCAAGACGCTGCGGCCGACCCGCATGATGTTCCTCGGCGGCGACGCCCTGGAAGGGCCGCGCCATATCTGGTGGAATTTCGTCTCGTCATCCAAGGAGCGGATCGAGCAGGCCAAACAGGACTGGAAAACCGGCCGTTTCGCGCAGGTTCCGCACGAACACGAGTTCATTCCGCTGCCGGAGTGAGTTATTTCCTGTGATAACCTCGAACGCCCGCACGGCCGCGTGCGGGCGCTCGTCTTTGCAAGCCACCTATTTTGAAAAGCCACCTAGAGAGATCAGGCCATGACCGCGATGCTATCCAGCGATTTGCCCCTGCCCCGGATCGGCCGCGGCAAAGTGCGCGATATCTACGCCGTTGGCGACGATCGCGTGTTGCTGCTGACCACCGATCGCATCTCGGCATTCGACGTGGTGATGGCGGAAACCATTCCGATGAAGGGCGCGGTGCTGACCCAGATCAGCGCCTGGTGGTTCCGGCAGCTTGAGGGCACCGTGCCGCATCACATGATCAGCGCCGATGCCGACGAGATCATCCGCGCGGTGCCTGAACTGAAGGACCATCGCGCCGACATCCTCGGCCGCGCGATGCTGTGCAAGCGCACCACGGTGTTTCCGATCGAATGCGTGATCCGCGGCTACATCTCCGGCTCGGCCTGGAAGGAATACGCGGCCGAGGGCACGCTTGCCGGCGAGAAGCTGTCGGCCAGCCTGGTCGAGAGCCAGAAGCTCGAACCCGCGATCTTCAGCCCGGCGACCAAGGCCGAGGCCGGCCATGACGAGAACATCACGGTTAAGCGGGTGCGCGAGATCGTCGGTGCCGACGTCGCCGCGACGCTGGAGAAGATGGCGCGCGACGTCTATGGCTACGGCGAGCAGACCAGCCGCGCCCGCGGCATCATCATCGCCGACACCAAGTTCGAGTTCGGCCGCGACAAGGACGGCCGCATCATCCTGATCGACGAGGTGATGACGCCGGATTCGTCGCGCTTCTGGGCGGTCGATGCCTACAAGCCCGGCCAGCCGCAGCCGAGCTTCGACAAGCAGCCACTGCGCGACTATCTCGACGTCGAGCGCCGCGCCGGCCGCTGGAACGGCGATGCGCCCGCTCCGCCGCTGCCAGCGAGCGTGGTGGATGCGACGAGCAAGCGGTATCTGGAAGCGTATCGCCGCGTGACGGGAAGCGAGCTGAAGGTTTAGCTGCACCGTCGGCGCGTTCGCTCTTTCACCGTCACCCTGAGGAGGCCGCAACGCGGCCGTCTCGAAGGGTCGACGGCCCGGCTGGTGGCCGATTCATCCTTCGAGGCTGGCTCCGCTCGCACCTCGGGATGACGGGGAACGAGCGGTGCACGCTTCGCTTTGCCCACCCTGCGGAATTGCGCTGTCTGTCGTGGGATTGCAACGAACTCACCTCTGATGCCACTCTCCGGGCACAACAAGAACAGCCCAGGGAGCGCCCCATGTCCGATGCCGATACCGTGCTCGTCGAGCGCGACGGTCCTGTCACCATTATCTCCATCAACCGTCCGCACAACCGCAACGCCGTCGATGGCGCCACCGCGCGCAAGCTGTATGACGCGTTTCTCGCCTTCGATGCTGACGCGAGCGCATCGGTCGCGGTGTTCACCGGCACCGGCGGCTATTTCTGCGCCGGCGCCGATTTGAAGGCGGTGGCGGCGGGCGATCCCGAGAAGAAGCGCGAGGTCGGCGGCCACGACACGATCGCGCCGATGGGACCGAGCCGGCTGCGGTTGTCGAAGCCAGTGGTCGCCGCGATCGAAGGCTTTGCGGTCGCCGGCGGCATGGAGCTCGCGCTGTGGGCCGACATGCGCGTCGTGGCCGAGGACGCAACCTTCGGCGTGTTCTGCCGCCGCTTCGGCGTGCCGCTGATCGATCTCGGCACCATCCGCCTGCCGCGACTGATCGGCCATTCGCAGGCCATCGACATGATCCTGACCGGACGCCCGGTTGCCGGGCCCGAAGCCCACCGCATGGGACTCGCGAACCGATTGGTGCCGAAGGGTGAGGCCCGCGCCCACGCCATTGCGCTCGCCAAGGACATCGCGAGATTCCCGCAGAAATGCATGCGCGCCGACCGGCTGTCGGCGCTGCGGCAGTGGGACCTCGACGAGGAAGAGGCGATCAGGAACGAGATGCGCGGCGGGCTCGACGTGATAGCGTCAGGCGAAACGCTGTCGGGCGCGGCGCGCTTTGCCTCCGGCGTCGGCCGTCACGGCGCCTTCGGCACTGAGAGCGGCCACGGCTGAAGATTACGTCTCGCTAGCCTTCTCCTTTTCCTGAAAGGGGGAAGGTCGGGATGGGGTGAGCCGCAGGCGATGCCGTATGCGGAGAGAGCTGATCCCCACCCGCTTGCTCTGACGAGCAAAGCGACCTCCCCATTTCAGGGGAAGGTAATGCGGAGAGACTCCGGATTTCGCTTCGCTTCGTTCGGGCTACGAAGGCGAGAACTACAGCGACCCGCGGCTTTCGCTCGCCGCAAGCTGACCCATCAGCGCCTTGTCGTCATAGCGCGCGAGCGAAAGGCTGCGGGCGAAGACTGGCACGGGCGCGCCGACCACAGCGCGGGCGCAGAGGTCGCCGGTGGCGCGGGCGCCCATCGTGCCGTAGCCCGACAGCGCGGTGGCGAGGAACACGCTTGGCGTCTTCGCCGCCCCGATCAGTGGCCAATTCTCTCTCGTCATCGGATAGTAGCCGCCGTAATGCACGCGGTCGCGCGGCAGCGCGCCGAGATAGTGCGCGAGCTTTGGCTGCAGCCGGCTCGCCGCGCGCAGCACGACTTCGGGGAAATAGGGATTCAGTTCCGGCTCGCGAATCGGCTCGGTGATCTGTTCCGCGTTGAACGCCCAGCCGAGCTTGATCCACTCGCCGTGATCGCCGCCGTCGGGCCGGCAATGGATGCTGCCCGGCATGCCCCCCACCCCAACCGTCTCCCCGCAAGAACGGGGAGAGGGTGCGCAGCGGCAGTTGCCGTCACGATACGGCCTAATCTCGCTACACTCTCAAAGGTAATGACGGCGATCAGACGCCGGCCATCATCACGTATTTGATCTCGACATATTCCTCCATGCCGTGGCGCGAGCCTTCGCGGCCGAGGCCCGATTCCTTGACGCCGCCGAACGGCGCCACTTCGGTCGTGATCAGGCCGGAGTTGACGCCGACCATGCCCGACTCCAGCGCCTCGGCGACGCGCCAGACGCGGCCGATGTCGCGCGAATAGAAGTAGGAGGCAAGGCCGAACGGTGAGGCATTGCACATCGCGATCACGTCGGCCTCGTCCTTGAAGCGGATCACCGGCGCGAGCGGGCCGAAGGTCTCTTCGTGCGACACCAGCGCGTCCGGCCGCACATCCGACAGCACCGTGGGCTCGAAGAAGCTGCGGCCGAGCGACGAACGCTTGCCGCCGGTGACGATCTTGGCGCCGCCCTTCACCGCATCGGCAATGTGCCGTTCGACCTTCTCGATCGCTTCCATGTTGATCAGCGGCCCCTGCGTCACGCCCTGCTCCGTGCCGTCGCCGATCTTCATCTCCGCGACCTTCTTCGACAGCTTCGCGACGAACGCGTCGTAGATCTTGTCCTGGGCATAGAGACGGTTGGCGCAGACGCAGGTCTGGCCCATGTTGCGATACTTCGAGACGATGGCGCCTTCGACGGCGGCATCGATATCGGCGTCGTCGAACACCACGAACGGCGCGTTGCCGCCGAGCTCGAGGCCGAGCTTCTTCACGCCGACCGACGCCTGCCGGTACAGGATCTTGCCGACCTCGGTCGAGCCGGTGAAGCCGACGAAGCGCACCGCCGGATGCTCGCACAGCACCTTGCCGATCGGCGGCGCATCACCGGTGATGATGTTGAACACGCCCTTCGGCACGCCGGCCTTCTCGGCCAGCGCAACGAGCGCGAGCGCGGACAGCGGCGTCTCGTTGGCGGGCTTCAGCACCACGGTGCAACCGGCCGCCAGCGCCGGCGAGACTTTGCGGGTGATCATCGAGTTCGGGAAATTCCATGGGGTGATGGCGCCGCAGACACCGATCGGCTGCCGGATCGCGAGCAGACGCGCGTCCGGACGCTGGGTCGGGATCGTCTCGCCATAGACGCGACGCGCCTCTTCCGCGAAGAATTCGACATAGGCGGCGCCGATATCGACCTCGCCGAGCGCTTCCGCCAGCGGCTTGCCCTGCTCGGAGGTCAGGATCAGCGCAAGGTCCTCGCGGTTGGCGATGATCAGATCAAACCATTTGCGCAGGATGTTGGAGCGCTGTTTCGCGGTCAGCTTGGCCCAGGCCGGAAACGCGCGCTCGGCGGCCTCGACGGCCTTGGTCGCGTCATCGGCGCTCAGCTGCGGGATCTTGATCAGCTCGACGCCGGTCGCCGGATTGTTGACGGCGAATTCGGGGCTGCCGACCCAGGCGCCATCGATATAGCAGCGGTCGCGCAGCAGCGAGGGGTCCTTCAGGCGGCTCTGCAGGGAGGATGCTGCGGATTGGGTGGCGCGTGCGGCGACGGGCGGGGTCATGGCGTTACTCCTGTCATTTCTGGAATTTCTTGGGGGTGTTCACCGCCTATATAGGCGGAAAGCCGCTGCGATGCACCGGCGCCGGGCGCGACCCTGCTTGGACGCAAACGCGGCGCGATTGTTGGAGGGTTGTCATTCCGGGGCGGCTCTAAGAGCCGAACTCGGAATCTCGAGATTCTCGGTGCGCAGTTGCGCACCTGAGGGTTCGATGCTGCGCATCGCCCCGGAATGACGGCTCTGATCAGACCGCGCCGCCGGACATATAGGTTTCACGACGCCCGATCATGCGCTCGGCCGCGGCCTTGGCGTCCGCCTTGGTCGAGGTCGCGCAGGTCCGGTATTCGAGGTCGGCCTGCGCCCGCGCATCGCGGCGGCCGAACCAGGATTTGGCGCCGGTCTGCAGCAGCGCCAGCGCCCGGGCGACATTCGCGACGGCCTCGAACGAGTGCAGTGCGCCGGTACCTGCGTAGCGGACTTCGTAGAGACCTGGGCTGATCGGCGCTTCGATATTCTCGCCGCGGCCCGGCCGCGGATAGCGCTTCCATTCACTCCATGTCGAAATCATTGCTGCGCCCCCGCAAGGCGGGAAATGACGAATCTTTTCGTCAAATCCGGTCCAATCCGCCGCACCGTTTGTGCAGCGATCTGAATGCGTTAATGCAAATAATCAGGTACGAAAATCATTCCTTGATCACGTTACCGTGGCCACCCGCGAAGGTCACCGGGACTTGCTCGAAGTCCCCTGCAAAATCTGCGCGCGTGGTGAACGCCTCCCGACCAAGGCCGTTCCTAGCGGCCGGCCTTCACGACATCGCGACGTCGTCGCATCGCGCCCGCCTTGCGGGAGCGGAAAAGCGGGAGGATGATCCGCCCACTTCAAAACAATAAACCCCACCGGAGGAAGCGCCCAATGCAGAGCAAGGCTCAGATCGATCAGGTATTGCGCCAGAAAAGCGAGGCAAAGGAAATTCCCGGCGTGGTCGCCATCGCGGCCACCGGCAAGGACGTGATTTATGAAGGCGCGTTCGGCAAGCGCGACCTCTCCAAGAGCGATCCCATGACGGCGGACAGCGTGTTCTGGATCGCCTCGATGACCAAGGCGGTGACTTCGGCGGGCGCGATGCAGCTCGTCGAGCAGGGCAAGCTCTCGCTCGATGAGCCGATCGGCAAGCTGTTGCCCGATCTCGCCGCGGTGCAGGTGCTCGACGGCTTCGACGCCAAGGGCGAACCGCAGCTGCGGCCGGCGAAAAAGCCGATCACGCTGCGCCAGCTCATGACCCACACCGCCGGCTTCGCCTACGACATGTGGGACGGCAATCTCGGCAAGTATCTCGAAAAGACCGGCACGCCCGGCATCATCACCTGCCTGAATGCCGCGCTCAAGACGCCGATCATGACCGATCCCGGCACGCGCTGGGAATACGGCACCAATATCGACTTCGTCGGCAAGGCGGTGGAGGCCGCATCCGGCAAGAAGCTCGATGCCTATCTGCGCGACAACGTGTTCGCGCCGCTCGGCATGAGCGACACCGCCTTCAAGATCTCCGACGACATGCGCAAGCGGCTGGTCGGCATGCATGCCCGCGGCGAGGACGGCACGCTGGCGGCAATCCCGTTCGAGCTCGAGCAGAATCCTGAATTCCACATGGGTGGCGGCGGCCTGTATTCGACCGCGGCCGACTACATCAAGTTCTGCCAGATGATCCTCAACAAGGGCAAAGGCAACGGCAATCAGGTGCTGAAGGCCGAGACGGTCGCGACCATGGGGCAGAATCACATCGGCGAGCTCACCGTCGGCAAGATGACGACGGCCTTGCCGATGTACACCAACGATGTCGATCTCTATCCCGACATCGTCAAGAAATGGGGCTTGAGCTTCCTCATCAACACCGCCAAGACGCCGGAAGGCCGCAGCGCCGGCAGCCTCGCCTGGGCGGGCCTTGCCAACACCTATTACTGGATCGATCCGTCGCGCGACGTCTGCGGCGTGATCCTGACCCAGCTGTTGCCGTTCGCCGACAAGCACAGCCTGGAAGCCTTCGCAGGCTTCGAGAAGGGCATCTATGCCGGGCTCGACGCCGGCAGCGGGCAAAGGGCGGCGTAAGGCTCGATGAGATAAGTCGTACCAACCGTGACGGGACTCCTCTCCCTCTCCCCGTTCTTACGGGGAGAGGGTTGGGGTGAGGGGCTGCTTCCGCGCAGACGGTCGCAATTGGACTCGCAGAGACTCCCCTCACCCGGATCGCATCTTCGATGCGATCCGACCTCTCCCCGCACGCGGGGCGAGGTGAAGCGGAACCCGTCGCCGCCACAATCGAAAACCATACCCGCCATAGGTCGGGCCTGTCCCATCGGCGCCAAACGACTAAGATCGCGCAAAAAGCGTGACGACATGAACACGACCACGAGGAGGACGAGCTTGGCACCCACACCCAAGGGAAACAGCAAGGCAGACAGCTATGTCTGCGGCATTTCCGATACGCCGCTGCTCGGTGAAACCATCGGCCGCAGCCTCGACCGCGCACGGGCGCGCTGGGGCACGCGCGAGGCGCTGGTCTCGCCCAGCCACAATGTGCGCTGGACCTGGAACGAGTTCGCCGAGCGCGTCGATGCCTTGGCGGCGGGCTTCATCGCGCTCGGGCTGCAACGCGGCGAGCGGATCGGGATCTGGTCGCTAAACCGGCCGGAATGGACGCTAACGCAATTCGCCGCCGCGAAAGCCGGACTGATCCTCGTCACCATCAATCCGGCCTATCGCCTCAGCGAGCTGGAATTCGCACTCGGCAAGGTCGGCTGCGCCGCGATCGTGACGGCGACCGCATTCAAGACCTCGGCCTATATGGAGATGCTGAACACGCTGCTGCCCGAGCTTGCGAGCTCCGAGCCCGGCCATCTGCGCTCGGCGCGGCTGCCGCAACTGCGCGCCGTGATCCAGATCGGCGGACCGGCGGCGCCGGGCACCATTCTGTTCGATGCGGTATCGCAGATGGGCGGCGATCGCCATCGCGAGCTGCTTGCGGCGCTCGGCGAGAGCCTGCAATTCGACGATCCCGTCAACATCCAGTTCACCAGCGGCACCACCGGCTCGCCCAAGGGCGTGACGCTGACCCATCACAACATCCTCAACAACGGCTACTTCACCGGCCGCGCCATGCGCCTGACCGAAGCGGACCGCATCTGCATTCCGGTGCCGCTCTATCACTGCTTCGGCATGGTGATGGGCAACCTCGCCTCGGTCACGCTCGGCACCACCATGGTCTATCCCGGCGAAGGTTTTGATCCGCTGGCGACGCTGACGACGGTCGCGCAGGAGAGATGCACGACGCTGTACGGCGTGCCGACCATGTTCATCGCCGAGCTCGACCATCCCGACTTCGCGCGCTTCGACTTGTCGTCGCTGCGCACCGGCATCATGGCCGGCGCGCCCTGCCCGATCGAGGTGATGAAGCGCGTCAACACCGAGATGAACATGCGCGAGGTGACGATCGCCTATGGGATGACCGAAACCAGCCCGGTGAGTTTCCAGAGCGCGACCGACGATCCCTTGGAGCGCCGCGTCTCCACCGTCGGTCGCATCCATCCGCATGTCGAGGTCAAGGTCGTCGATCTCGACGGCAAGGTGGTGCCGCGCGGCGAACGCGGCGAGCTCTGCACCCGCGGCTACAGCATCATGCTCGGCTATTGGAACGAGAAGGAGAAGACATCAGACGTGCTCGACGCCAATGGCTGGATGCACACCGGCGATCTCGCCGTGATCGACGACGAGGGCTACTGCAACATCGTCGGCCGCATCAAGGACATGGTGATCCGCGGCGGCGAGAACCTCTATCCGAGGGAGATCGAGGAATTCCTCTACCGCCATCCGAAGATCCAGGACGTGCAGATCTTCGGCGTCGCCGACGAGCGCTATGGCGAGGAGCTGTGCGCCTGGGTCAGGATCAGGCAGGGTGAAACGCTCACCGCCGACGAGGTCCGCGCCTTCTGCCATGGCCAGATCGCCCACAACAAGATCCCGCGCTATGTCGAGTTCGTCGAGGAATTCCCGATGACGGTGACGGGGAAAATCCAGAAGTTCGTGATGCGCGACGCGGTCGAGCAGCGGCTCGGGCTCAAGGCGGCGAAGACGGCGTGATCTCTCTTCTCCCTCGCCCCGCTCTTGCGGGGAGAGGGTCGGGGTGAGGGGCCGCCTCCGCAAACTGGATGAAGATGAGTACGCGGAGACTCCCCCTCACCCGGATCGCATCTTGCGATGCGATCCGGCCTCTCCCCGCAGGCGGGGCGAGGCGAGAAAGAGCGGCGCCCTTAAACCAGCAGCCCCTGCTGCTTCGCCAGATCCTGCAGCGACACCAGCGGCCGGGCGCCGATGTGCTGGATCACCTCGGCGGCGGCGAGCGCGCCGAGCCGACCGGCATTCTCATGGCCGACATTGCGCACGAGACCGACGAGGAAACCGGCGGCGAACAGATCGCCGGCGCCGGTGGTGTCGACCAGCCTGTCGATCGGCGAGGCGGGCGCCGAGACGACGCTGTCGCCTGATATCACGACGCAGCCCTTCTCGCTGCGCGTGACGACGCCGAGCTTGGTGTCCTTGCCGAACTGCTTCAGCGCGGTGTCGAAATCCGAGGTCTGGTACAGCGAGTGCAGCTCGGACTCGTTGGCGAATACCAGATCCACCACGCCCTTGCGCATCAGATCGACGAACTCGTCGCGGTAGCGATCGACGCAGAACGAATCCGACAGCGTCAGCGCGACCTGGCGGCCCGCGCCATGCGCGATGTCAGCCGCCTTCACGAACGCGTCCTTGGCGTTCTTCGGATCCCAGAGATAGCCCTCGAGATAGATGATGCTGGCGGCTGCGATCTGGTTCGGATCGATATCGTCCGGCGTCAGATCCTGCGCGGCCCCGAGATAGGTGTTCATGGTGCGCTCGCCGTCCGGCGTCACCAGGATGTAGGAGCAGCCGGTGGCCGGTCCGGTCCTGGCCGGCGCGGTGTCGAACGCCACGCCGGCGGCGCGGATATCATGGACGTAAAGCTTGCCGATCTGGTCGTCCTTGACCTTGCCGACATAGGCGGCGCGGGCACCGAGACTGCCGACGCCGACGATGGTGTTGGCAGCCGAGCCGCCCGACATCTCGGTCGCCACGCCCATGTCGCCGTAGATCGCGGTGGCGCGCGCCTCGTCGATCAGTTGCATCGAGCCCTTGGTCATGCCGTGACGGGCAAGGAACCCCTCGTCGGTCTGCACCAGCACGTCGAAGATCGCGTTACCGATCCCAAGAACGTCGTATTTTGCATCAGCCATAGACCTGCCCTGTGTTAACGCCACCCAACAAGAGTGGCGGCCTATCACGTTACGCCTCGGGGCAGCAAGCGAAGCTGAACCTGCCTGTTCCCCGTCATCCTGAGGAGCGCGCAGCGCGTCTCGAAGGATGAACGGCCCGGCTCTGGCCGATTCATCCTTCGAGGCTCGCTTCGCTCGCATCTCAGGATGACGGGTTTAAGACGGCACCACTGGAAGCTATACCTGCTACTGCTATACAAGCCTCATGTTCCGCTCCTTCCTCACGGTCTCCTCGGGAACGCTGGCCTCGCGACTGCTCGGCTTCGTGCGCGATTCCGCGATCGCGGCGCTGCTGGGCGCGGGACCGGTGGCGGATGCCTTCCTGGCGGCATTCCAGCTTGTGAATGTTGTGCGACGGCTGTTGTCCGAGGGCGGACTGAATGCCGCCCTGGTGCCGGCCTGGCTGAAGGCACGCGATGCCGGCGGCTTGGAGGCGGCAACCGCCTTTGCCGGCCGCGTGCTCGGCACCGTCAGCGCCGCGGTGATCGCATCCGCGCTCGTCATCGGCCTGCTGATGCCGCTGGTGATCGCGGCGATCGCGCCGGGTTTTGTCGGCCGCGACACGCTGCAATTCGCCGTCGACGATGCAAGGCTGATGCTGCCCTATCTCGCCTTCGCCGGCCCGGTCACCGTGATGATGGCGCTGCTCAGCGCCCAGGGACGTTTCGCGCTGACCGCGTTCTCGCCGCTGTTGTTCAACATCGCGCTGATATCGGTGATGGCCGTGCTGCTGGTGCGGCAGCAGGAGCCGGCGCAGGCCGCGATTGTCATGGCGGCAACGATCGGCGTCGCCGGCTTCCTGCAACTGTCGATGCTGGCGCTGCGCGGCGCAAGGCTCGCCTCGCCGCTCCGCGTGTCCTTCGATCCTGACATGCGCGGCTTTCTCGGCCGCGCGATCCCCGGCATGGTCGCGAGTAGCGCGCCGCAATGGCTGATGGTGGCAGGCGCGGTGATCGCATCGACCTCGCCGTCGGCGGTGTCCTGGCTCTATTTCGCCAACCGCCTGCTCGAGCTGCCGCTCGGCATTGTCGGCGTCGCCATGGGCACCGTGCTGATCCCGGAGATGACGCGCGCCGTGCGCAGCGGCGAATCCAGCGCAATCGCGCATGCGGAATCACGTGCCCTCGAGCTCGCGGTCGGGCTGGCGCTGCCGGCGACGCTCGGCCTGATGGTGCTGAGCGAACCGATCGTGCGGATGCTGTTCGAGCACGGCGCGTTCACCGCCCAGGATAGCGCGGCAACCGCGCAAGCCTTGATCTGGCTGACGCTGGCCTTGCCGGCGCATGTGCTGGTGAAGGCGCTGTCGCCGGCATTCTTTGCGCGCGAGGACACGCTGACGCCGCTGCTCGCGACGCTGAAGGCGGTCGTGGTGACGATCGCGGCGGCCTTTCTGCTCGGGCAGATTTTCGGTGCGAGCGGAATTGCCGCAGGCATCGCGCTCGGCGCCTGGAGCAACGCACTGGCACTGATCCGCAAGGGGGCCGCGACCTTCGGCTTCTCGATCGATGCCGATGCGCGCCGCCGGCTGCCGCGCATCCTGGCCGCGGCGCTCGCGATGGGCGCCCTGCTCTGGTTCGCGGAGGGCGGGCTGCCGTCGGCCGGTAGCCACGGTTTCGTGCAAGCAGCCTCCCTGCTCGTGCTGATCGCGGCAGGTATCGCCGCTTACGGGCTGTTCTTGCAGCTTTTCGGCGTCACCGGCTGGCGCGAGGCGGTTAACGCCGTCAGGCAAAGGCGCCCCGCCTGACTTGCGCGCGCGGAGCTTAAGTGGCAAACGACGCGGCAAAACTAGCCATTTCCGGGAATTAGACCATGGCGTTCGTTGAACGGGTTTTCTCAGGCGTCCAGCCGACGGGCAATCTGCACCTCGGCAACTACCTCGGCGCCATCGTCAACTTCGTGAAGATGCAGCAGACCCACAACTGCATCTATTGCGTCGTCGACATGCATGCGATCACGCAGGGCGTCGAGGTCTGGGGCGGCCCGGCCGAGCTCGCCCGCAACACCCGCGAGGTCACCGCGGCCTTCATCGCCGCCGGCATCGATGCCAAGAAGCACATCGTGTTCAACCAGAGCCAGATCGCCGGCCATGCCGAGCTGACCTGGATCTTCAACTGCGTCGCGCGGATCGGCTGGCTGAACCGCATGACGCAGTTCAAGGAGAAGGCAGGCAAGGACCGCGAGAACGCCTCGGTCGGCCTCTACGACTATCCGGTGCTGATGGCCGCCGACATCCTGCTCTACCGCGCGACCCATGTGCCGGTCGGCGAGGACCAGAAGCAGCATCTGGAGCTCTCCCGCGACATCGCGCAGAAGTTCAACAACGATTTCGCTGATTCAATTCGTGGTCATGGTTTCGCCGACGGCCTGTTCTTCCCGCAGCCCGAGCCGCTGATCACGGGGCCGGCGACGCGGGTGATGAGCCTGCGCGACGGCACCAAGAAGATGTCGAAGTCGGATGCGTCGGACAATTCGCGCATCAACCTCACCGACGACGCCGACACCATCGCGCAGAAGATCCGCAAGGCGAAGACCGATCCGGAGCCGCTGCCGTCCGAGGAGAAGGGTCTGGAAACCCGCCCCGAGGCCGACAACCTGGTCGGCATCTACGCGGCGCTGGCCGGCATCTCCAAGCAGGAGGTGCTGACGCAGTTCGGCGGCGGGCAGTTCTCCAGCTTCAAGAACGCGCTGGTCGAGGTTTGCGTCGCGAAACTGGCGCCGATCGCCTCCGAGATGAAGAAGCTGGTCGCCGATCCCGGCCATGTCGACGCGGTCCTCGCCGACGGCGCCAACCGCGCCCGCGGCATCGCCGACGAGACCATGCGCATCACCAAGGACATCGTCGGCTTCATCTGCCCGCGCTGACGCGCGAGGCAGGAACTGCGCGCTCCCTCTCCCAAACGGCGAGGGAGTATGGCACCATGGGTTGGTTTGGTTCAGCACCGGGACATGCATGACCACCCAGCGACGAAGCTACGAGTCAGGTCACAAGCCGAAATGCCTCGTCATCGTTGACGACACGGCGGAATGGGACCGCGCGGTCTATTACGCCAGCCGGTGGGCGATCCGGGTCGGCGGCGGCGTCGTGATGCTGCGGGTGATCGAGACCGAGGACCAGAACCAGCAATGGCTCGGGGTCGCCGACATCATGCGCGCGGAGGCCGAGGAAGCCGCCAACGAGGCGCTCGACCGCGCCGCCGGCCGCGCCAACGGCATCGCCGCGATCACCCCGGAGCGGGTGATTCGAGAGGGCGACCCGATCGAACAGATCCTCGACGTGATCGACAAGGACGTCGATATTGCAGCGCTGGTGCTGGCCGCCAACCCGGGCGCCGAGGGGCCCGGGCCGATCATCACCACCATGGCCAAGACCATGGGGGCATTCCCGATCCCGGTAACCATCGTGCCGGGCGGCCTGACCGACGCCGAGATCGACGCCCTGTCCTAACGCGTTACCGGCGCCGGACCCGCTTCCGGGCATGGGTATGCGCCTGGAACCGCGGTTTTGCGGCTTGATCGCGGGCTTTTTAGTTGCCATCTGACTCCTTGATTTGACGCGTTTTCTTCGCGAACCGGTGTCACTTCGCTCGAAAACGCTATAATGGAACCCAACGCGCCGGCCTTAAACCGGCGACGCCGGAGACAGCAGATGTTCATTCAGACCGAAGCCACGCCGAATCCCGCCACGCTGAAATTCATCCCGGGCCGCATGGTGCTCGACGGCGGGACGATGGAATTTTCCTCGCCCGAGTCCGCCGCGCGCTCGCCGCTCGCCGAACGGCTGTTCGCCGTATCCGGCGTCACCGGCGTGTTCTACGGCGGCGACTTCATCACCGTGACCAAGGCGGACGGCGACTGGCAGCACCTCAAGCCCGCGATCCTCGGCGCCATCATGGAGCACTACATGTCCGGCGCGCCGCTGCTCGCCGACGGCACCGCGGCCAGCGACGACGCCCGCGATGAGGAGGACGAGTTCTTCGACGAGGCCGACGCCGAGACGGTCGAGCAGATCAAGGACCTGATCGAGACCCGCGTGCGTCCCGCGGTTGCCAATGACGGCGGCGACATCACCTTCCGCGGCTTCAAGGACGGCATCGTCTATCTCAACATGAAGGGCTCCTGCGCCGGCTGCCCGTCATCGACCGCAACCCTGCAACACGGCATCCAGAACCTGCTCCGGCACTTCGTGCCCGACGTGCAGGAAGTCCGGCCGATGTGATGGAGCGGCGAATGGCGAGTGGCGAATCGCGAATAGCATTCTCCGCAAGACCCCTGTTCGCCATTCCCTATTCGCTATTCGCCCTCCCATGATGATTCTCGCCATCGATACGGCGCTCGACGCCTGCTCCGCGGCGGTGCTCGACACCACCTCCGGCAATACAATCGCCATTGAATCGCAGGCGATGCAGCGCGGCCATGCCGAGGCGCTGATGCCGCTGATCGCTCGGGTGATGAAAGAGAGCGGCATCGGCTTCGCCGGGCTCGACCGCATCGCCGTCACCACCGGCCCCGGCAGTTTCACGGGCCTGCGCGTCGGCCTCTCGGCGGCGCGCGGCCTGGCGCTGGCCGCAGAAAAGCCGGTGGTCGGACTGTCGACGCTCGCCGCCTACGCCGCGCCCGTCGTCGCCGAGAATGGCGCGGCCGCGATCCTGTCGGCGATCGATGCGCGGCATGATCACGTCTATTTCCAGTTGGTCGGCGGCGACGGCAGTCCGATCATCAAGCCGGAGGTGGCGCCGATCGCGGAAGCGCTCGAGGCCTCCCAACACGGCGCGCTGCATCTGGTCGGCAACGCCGCCAATATCCTCGCCGAGCGCTGGCCCGCCGACGCCGCACCGCCGGTCAAGGTCGACCGGCAGCCCGCGCCCGATATTACCTGGGTCGCCTGGATCGGCGCGGCTGTGGATCCTGAAACCGCGCCGCCGCGACCGTTCTATCTGCGTGCGCCCGACGCCAAGCCGCCGAAGGACCGGCTCGAGATCAGCACGCCGCGATCGACATGATCGGCTGGCTGTCACGATGGTGGGGCGGCGGTCCGCCCGCGGTCGAGCCCGCATCGCTGCGCGATGCGGCGCGACTCGCGCAATTGCACGGCGCGTCGTTTCATCGCGGCTGGGGCGAAGGCGAATTCGAGGCGATGCTGACCGAGCGCAACACGCTGGTGCACCGGCTGCGGCAGGGACGCAAGGTGATCGGCTTTGCCGTCTCGCGGATGGCGGCGGACGAAGCCGAAATTCTGTCGATTGCGATCGATTCCAATCAGCGCGGCCGCGGCCTGTCGCGCGACCTGCTGCTGACCCATCTCGGCCATCTTGCCGGCCGCGGCATCCGCACCATCTTCCTCGAGGTGGAAGAGAACAATCAGCCGGCGCGACGGCTCTATGAAAAGGCCGGATTCGGCGTGATCGGCCGCCGCGAACGCTACTACAAGCAGCCCGGCGGGGAACATTTGAACGCGCTTCTGATGCGGCGCGACTTGTCGTAACATCGGCGCGATGGCAGAACAGCGCCCTGCTCTGCCATCCAAGGCTCAAGGACTGGCCAAGGACCTGCCAAGGACCCATGACGACGGTGAAAATCACGCCTGCGCAGAAGAATACCGGCATCGAGGCGCGCTGCGCCGCGACCGGCATGCGCATGACCGAACAGCGCCGTGTGATCGCACGCGTGCTGGCGGAGGCCATGGATCACCCTGACGTCGAGGAGCTCTACCGCCGCTGCGTGGCGGTCGACGACAAGATCTCGATCTCGACCGTCTACCGCACCGTCAAGCTGTTCGAGGATGCCGGCATCATCGAGCGCCACGACTTCCGCGAGGGCCGCGCGCGCTACGAGCAGATGCCCGAGAGCCATCACGACCACCTGATCAATCTGCGCGACGGCAAGGTGATCGAGTTCACCTCCGAAGAGATCGAGAAGCTGCAGGCCGAGATCGCGCGCAAGCTCGGCTACAAGCTGGTCGATCACCGTCTCGAGCTGTATTGCGTCCCGCTCGACGAAGACAGCAAGTCGTAAGCCGGGTGAGTTTCGACCTCGTCATCTTCGATTGCGACGGCGTGCTGGTCGACAGCGAGGTGATCTCCTGTCGCGCGCATGCGGAGACGCTGACGCGGCACGGCTTTCCGATTACACCCGACGGCGTGCTGAAGCGCTTCCTCGGCGTGTCCGACCGCGAGGCGCGGCGGATCGTCGAGAGCGAGATCGGCCGCGCGCTGCCCGAGACCTTCGAGGCCGAGGTCAAGCACGCGACGCTGAGCTTCTATGCCGACGATCTCAGCGCGATCGCGCATGTCGGCGAGGCGATCGCCGCGCTCGGCTTACCGAAATGCGTGGCGTCGAGCGGCACGCCGGAAAAGATCCATCACGGCTTGACCTGCGCCGGGCTCTACGACCAACTCGCGCCGCATATTTTCTCCGCCACCCAGGTCAAGCGCGGCAAGCCGGCGCCCGATCTCTTCCTGTTCGCGGCGGCGCAGATGGGCGCCACCCCCGCGCGTTGCGTCGTGATCGAGGACAGCGTGGCCGGCGTCACCGGCGCCCGCGCCGCCGGGATGACCGTGCTCGGTTTTTATGGCGGCAGCCACTGCACGGCGGAACATGAGGGGATGCTGCGCCAGGCCGGCGCGGCCGTCACCTTCGCCGATATGCGGAAATTGCCCGATTTGATCGCCCGGGTGGGGGCCACGGCGAGCGCTGACTGACCCTGCGAGGTCATTCCGGGGCGCGACCGAAGGGAGCGAACCCGGAATCTCGAGATTCCCCGGTGCGTAATTGCGCACCTGAGGTTCGATGCTGACGCATCGCCCCGGAATGACGTCCAGACCGCTGGATTTTCCCCGGTTTAAGCTATATTTCAGCCTCGGCGCCCCGATGGCGCCGTTTCCATTTTTCACTCTCAGGGTTCCATGACGACGCCGCGCAAGCTGCACATCAAGTCCTATGGCTGCCAGATGAATGTCTACGATGCGCAACGCATGGCGGACACGCTGGCCGGCGAGGGCTTTGTCGAGACCGCGAGCGCCGAAGACGCCGACCTCGTCATCCTCAACACTTGCCACATTCGCGAGAAGGCGTCGGAGAAAGTCTATTCCGAGCTCGGGCGGCTGCGCGTCGCCAAGGACGAGGCCGCGCGGGCGGGCCGCGAGATGAAGATCGCGGTCGCCGGCTGCGTCGCGCAGGCCGAAGGCGCAGAGATCATCCATCGCGCGCCGACCGTCGACATCGTGGTCGGGCCGCAGAGCTATCATCATCTGCCCGAGCTGTTGAAGCGCGCCAAGGCAAACGGCCGCGCGCTGGAAACGGAATTCCCGGTCGAGGACAAGTTCGGCTTCCTGCCGCAGCCGAAGCCGGATGCGATCCGCGCCCGCGGCATCTCCGCCTTCGTCACGGTGCAGGAAGGTTGCGACAAGTTCTGCACCTTCTGCGTGGTGCCCTACACACGCGGCGCGGAAGTCTCGCGTCCGGTCGCCAGGATCATCGACGACGTGAAGCAGCTCGCTGATAATGGCGTGCGCGAATTCACGCTGATCGGACAGAACGTCAACGCCTATCATGGCGAAGGCCCCGACGGCCGCGTCTGGCCGCTCGGCAAATTGTTGCAGCGCCTCGCCGAGATCCCCGGCGTCGCGCGGCTGCGCTATTCGACCAGCCATCCGCGCGACGTCGACGACGCCCTGATCGCGGCCCATCGCGATTTGCCCGAATTGATGCCGTTCGTGCACCTGCCGGTGCAATCGGGGTCGGACCGGATCCTTGCCGCCATGAACCGCAAGCATACCGCCGATGACTACCGGCGCGTCATCGACCGGTTCCGCGCCGCGCGGCAAGACATTGCTTTTTCATCAGATTTTATCGTGGGCTTCCCCGGAGAGACCGCGGAAGAATTTTCCGCCACCCTCGCGCTTGTCACGCAAATCGGATACGCTGCGGCGTATTCATTCAAGTATTCGCCACGACCGGGCACGCCGGCGGCGGAGATGCGGGAGACAGTGTCAGCAGCCGAGATGGACGAGCGCTTGGGGCGGCTTCAGGAATTGATCGACAGCCAGCAATCGGCCTTCAACCGGGCTGCGATTGGCACAACGGTCGATGTGCTGTTCGAGCGCGCCGCGCGCAATCCGGGCCAGATCGTCGGCCGCACCGCCTATCTGCAGCCCGCCCATGTGATGGCGTCGCCTGACATCATCGGCCAGGTCCTCCCGGTGAGGATCGACAGCCTCGAGCGCTACAGCCTGATCGGCGAGCTCGCGACGCGACCCGTGCCCGGCCTCATTTCGCAGACCATTGGAGCCTGAAATCCTTGCCCAAAAGCGCATCGGATTCGTCTTCGCTCGCTCCCAGCCGCAAACCTGACCGCGACATGCAAATGCCACCTGAGACCCGGCCCCCTGAAACTCAGGTCGTCATCGATTTCGACGACAACCGCGCGGCATCCGCGCTGGTCGGCCCCTACGGACAGAATCTGGCGCTGATCGAGCGGCGGCTCGGCGTCGTGGTCGATTCCCGCGGCAATCATCTCACCATCGCAGGCTCCCGCGACGGCTGCGACGCGGCGCGGCGCGTGCTGGAGACGCTCTACGCGCAGGCCGTCGAAGGACACGACCTCGATCAGGGCGAGGTCGAAGGCGCGATCCGCGCCGTGATCGCACAGGGCTCGCTGTTCGAATTCGACAACAAGACCGCCAAGCCGACCTTCGAGACCATCAATCTGCGCAAGCGTCCGGTGCGCGCCCGCACCGCGGCGCAGGATTCCTACATCCGCGCCCTGAAGCGGCATGAGCTGGTGTTCGGCATCGGCCCGGCCGGCACCGGCAAGACCTGGCTCGCGGTAGCCCATGCCGCGCAGCTGTTCGAGCGCAAGGAGGTCGATCGCATCATCCTGACGCGGCCCGCTGTCGAGGCCGGCGAGCGGCTCGGCTTCCTGCCCGGCGACCTCAAGGAGAAGGTCGATCCGTATCTGCGCCCGATCTATGACGCGCTGTACGATCTGATGGACGCCCGCGTCGTCGAGCGCGCGCTGCAGGGCAACGAGATCGAGATCGCCCCGCTCGCCTTCATGCGCGGCCGCACCCTGACCAATGCCGCCATCATCCTCGACGAGGCGCAGAACACCACGACGATGCAGATGAAGATGTTCCTGACGCGTCTCGGCGAGAACAGCCGGATGATCGTCACCGGCGACCCGTCGCAGGTCGACCTGCCGCATGGCCAGGCCTCGGGCCTCACGGAAGCCGTGAAGCTGCTCGACGGCGTCGAGGGCATCGCCCAGGTGCATTTCAAGGCCGAGGACGTCATCCGCCATGAATTGGTGGCGCGCATCGTGGCCGCCTATGAGGGATTGCCGCAAAAGCCGGCAAACGCCAGATCTTGAGACCAATAGCTTCGGCCGCGAGCCCGCACGATGCGGGATCCGGCCATAACGCAGATTTTGAAACCAACGTGTCCGCTTTTCCTGCCACCGAGGTTCTCGTCACCGCCGAATGCTGGCAGGCCGAGCCCAATGCCGACGCGGTGATCCACCGCGCCATCGAGGCTGCCGCTGAAATCGCCGATGCCGATGTCGCCGACGCCGAGCTTGCGGTGATGCTGACCGACGATGCCGGTATCCGCACGCTGAACGCCAACTGGCGCAGCATCGACAAGCCGACCAACGTGCTGTCGTTCCCGGCGCTGCAGCCCGAAGGCGCCGGCGGACCCGACGATGCCCCGCGCATGCTCGGTGATATCGCGATCGCCTATGAGACGACTCGGCGGGAAGCCGATGAAGAAGGGAAACCGTTCGACCATCATTTGAGCCATCTCGCGGTGCATGGCTTCCTGCACCTGATCGGTTACGACCACGAGAACGATGACGATGCCGAGGACATGGAGGCGCTCGAGCGCGAGGTCCTCTCTTCCCTCGGCATTCCCGACCCCTATGCGGATCGGACCGCCTGACATGCCGGATTCCGAACCGACCCACGACAACCCGCGCAACGTGAGCAACCTGCCCGCCGTGGTGCATGAGGGCGAGGTGCAGCGCCCGGCGGCCGAGGGCTGGCTGGTGCGCGCGATCCGCACCCTGTTCGGCTGGAAGGCCGGCTCGGTGCGCGACGATTTGCAGGTGGTGCTCGACGCCTCGACGCCCGACGATGTCGGCTTCTCGGCGATCGAGCGCACCATGCTGCGCAACATCCTGTCGCTGAACGAGCGGCGGATCGCCGACGTCATGGTGCATCGCGCCGACATCGTCGCGGTCAAGCGCGACATTCCGCTCGGCGAATTGATGAGCCTGTTCGAGAGCGCGGCGCATTCGCGGCTCGTCGTCTACAACGAAACCCTCGACGACCCCGAGGGCATGGTGCACATCCGCGACCTGCTCGCCTTCATGACCGCGAGAGCCCGCGTCACCGACGCGACCAAGACGAAGCGCAAGAAGCCGTTCCCGGCGGGGCTCGATCTGCGCAGCGTCGATCTCGCGCTGCCGCTGTCGGAAGCCAACATCATCCGCAAGCTGCTCTATATCCCGCCGTCGATGCGCGCGATCGACCTGCTGGCGCAGATGCAGGCCTCGCGGATCCATCTCGCTTTGGTGGTCGACGAATATGGCGGCACCGACGGACTGGTGTCGATCGAGGATATCGTCGAGCAGATCGTCGGCGAGATCGACGACGAGCACGATTCCGACGAGCCGCCGTCCATCGTGCGCCAGCCGGACAGCTCCTTCATCGCCGATGCGCGCGCCAGCCTCGACGATGTCCGCTCGGTGATCGGCGAGGATTTCGTGATCGGCGACGCCGGCGAGGAGGTCGAGACGCTCGGCGGTTACCTCGTATCGTTCGTCGGACGCCTGCCGGTGCGCGGCGAGGTGATTTCGGGACCCGGCAATTACGAGGTCGAGGTGCTCGACGCCGATCCGCGGCGGGTCAAGCGCGTGCGCATCAGCGCGCGCAAGGACCGGCCGACGCCGCGCAAGGAGCGCGAGCGGCGCCGCGAGCAGGCGCCGGACTCCGGAAACCCGCAGGCGAATGACAACCTGCCGCCGCCCGGCGAGGGAGCCGGTCCGCAGTGAGGCTGTCCGACAAGCTCCGATCGATCGGCCTTGCAATCATCCTGACCTGGGGATGGAAACGCGCCGTCCTCGCGCTCGCGGCCGGCGCGCTGTCTGCGCTGGCGATGGCGCCGTTCAACGCCTGGCCGGTTCTGTTTCTCACCTTTTCCATCGCGGTCTGGCTGATCGACGGCAGCGCGGCCGGCCGCTGGCGCGGTCTGCCTGCCGCGGCGCTGTCCGGCTTCTGGTTCGGCCTCGGCTATTTCGTGCCGGGACTGTACTGGATCGGCTACGCCTTCTTCGTCGATGCGGACACCTTCGCCTGGCTGACGCCGTTCGCGGTGCTCGGCCTGCCTGCCTATCTCGCTTTGTTCACCGCGTTCGGCTTCGCGCTGGCGCGGCTGATCTGGCCGCGCGACGCCTCGCGCGTGCTGGCGCTCGCGGTCAGCCTGACGATTTCGGAATGGCTGCGCGGCCATCTCCTCAGCGGCTTTCCGTGGAATGCGTTCGGCTACGCACTGACCGAGCCGCTGGCGCTGGCCCAGACCGCGTCGCTGATCGGGCTCTGGGGCATGACGTTCCTGGCCGTCGCGATCTTCGCAAGTCCGGCCGTGTTGATCGATGGCGCCTCGCGCGGCCGCAAGCCGTGGCGCGCGCCGGTGGCCGCGGTGCTGGTTCTGGCGGCGATGCTGGCGTTCGGCGTGGTCCGCCTCGCGCAGCAGCCGACCAGGTTGGTCGACGGCGTCAAGCTGCGCATCATGCAGCCCGATCTGCAGCAGGACGCCAAGTTCAACTACTCCGCCAAGGCGGCGGTGATGCAGAAATATCTCACCCTGTCGGATCGCGCCTCCGGGCCGCACGCCACCGGCGTGAAGGATGCCACCATCCTGATCTGGCCGGAATCCGCGTTTCCGTTCTTCCTGACCAAGGAAGCCGACGCGATGGCGCAGATCGCCGACCTGCTGCCGAAGGGAACCGTGCTGATCACCGGCTCGGTGCGCGCGCCCGATCTGCCGCCCGGCGTCCGCGTGACGCGCGCCTATAATTCCATCTACGTCATCGACCACGACGGCAACGTGCTTGCGGTCTACGACAAGCTGCATCTTGTCCCGTTCGGAGAATATCTGCCGTTCCAGGACTGGATGGAGAAGCTCGGCTTCGTGCAGCTCACCAAGGTGCAGGGCGGCTACATTCCCGGCACGATCCGCCGCACGCTCGATATTCCGAATGCACCGCGCGCCCTGCCGCTGATCTGCTACGAGGCGATTTTTCCCGGCAATGTCGTGAGCCGCGACGACCGTCCCGGCTGGATCGTCAATGTCACCAATGACGGATGGTTCGGAATCTCGACCGGCCCTTACCAGCACCTGCAACAGGCCCGGCTGCGCACCATCGAGGAAGGCCTGCCGATGGTCCGCGCCGCCAATACGGGCATCTCGGCCGTGATCGACCCGGTTGGCCGGATCGTCGCGCAACTCGGGCTCGGCATCGAAGGCGTGCTCGATGCCGGCCTGCCGGCGGCCATCGCGCCGACGATCTATGCGCGTGTCGGGAACGTCCCCGCCGCTGTGATTGTGATCACAGCCCTGGCGTTCGTGTTGCGGCGGCGGTTTGTGAGGCGAAAAGCCTGACGGCTGCATATCGCCGGTTGTCGCGAACCCGAAAAAACGTCGAAATTTACCTCAGTATGATTCCACCAGTTGACAGATCGACCGTGCACTTCGCATTGTACGGGTCCACGCGAAATCACAAGCCAAGTCAGCCCCTTTGCGCAAATTGTCCGCATTTCGTCCCGATCCTCCTTGCAGGATTTGACGGCACCGGCGCCTGAGGCATACTCCACTTCCAACTTGCCTCATCCACGGGCGCGCAATCCCTTAGGAGAGTTGGAGATGTCCACCAAAGCGCCCAATCCTGTTGACAAATATGTCGGCAGCCGCGTCCGTATGCGACGCATCATGCTCGGCATGAGCCAGGAGAAACTGGGAGAGGCGCTAGGCCTGACGTTCCAGCAGGTGCAGAAATACGAGAAGGGCACCAACCGCGTCGGCGCCAGCCGGCTGCAGCAGATCTCCGAAATCCTGCAGGTGCCGGTCTCCTTCCTGTTCGACGGCGGCCCGAGCGGGGTCAAGACCGCCGACGGCTTCAGCGAGGGTGCCTCGCCGACCTACGTCTCCGATTTTCTGGCAACCGCCGAGGGCCTGGCCCTGACCCGCGCCTTCACGCGGATTGCGGACGCCAAGCTCCGCCGCAGCATCGTCGAACTTGTCGAGCAGATCGCGGCGCGCGAGGCGGCCGAGCAGGCCTGATTCAGCCATATCCGTTTGAGAGATCGTCAAATCTGGAATATGCCATTCCGGCGCGCGCCAACGCGATGAGCTCAGCTTGAGCATCATCGCGCTTGAGCGCCTCCTTTGAGCATGATTCCTGATCGTGCTTCGGCGCGTGCGCGCAATGACAAAGCGAACTCACAGGCGACGACAACAGCATGTCCAGCAATCCGTTCGAAACCGCCGTGATTCTCGACGGCATCCGCCGCTGGGTCGAGATCGAATCTCCGACCGAGCGGCCCGATCAGGTCAACAAGCTGGCTGATCTCGTCGCGTCGGGCTATCGCGACCTGCCGGCCACGGTGGAGCGCATTGCGGGACGCGACGGCTGCGGCGACCATCTGGTGACGCGCTCGTCCTGGGGCCAGGACGCGCCGGGCATCCTGGTGCTGAGCCATCTCGACACAGTTCATCCGATGGGATTCATCGAACGGTTACCATTCAAGGTCGACGGCGACAGCGCCTTCGGCCCCGGCATCTACGACATGAAGGGCGGAGCCTACCTCGCCCATCATGCGTTCAGGCAGGTCTGCGCCGACGGCGCGCGCCCGCCGCTCGGCATCACCCAGCTCTACGTATCGGACGAGGAGATCGGCAGCCCGACCTCGCGGGCGCTGATCGAGGCCGAGGGCCGCAAGGCGAAATACGTGCTGGTGACCGAGCCGGCGCGCGACGGCGGCAAGATCGTCACCGGACGCAAGGGCGTTGCGCGTTTCGACGTGTTCATCAAGGGCGCGCCGGCCCATGCCGGCACGCGCCCCGAGGACGGCCGCAGCGCGATCCGGGAGCTCGGCAATGTGATCCAGGCGCTGGAGGCGATGAACGACCTGAAGCGCGGCGTCACCGTCAATGTCGGCGTCGTCCGCGGCGGCACCAAGCCGAACGTGATCGCCGAGGAGGCCTATGCGGAAGTCGACATGCGCGTGCCGACGATGGCCGACGCCGACGAGCTGGTGCCGAGGATCCTCGGAATCACCTCACGCACCGAGGGCGTCAGCGTGAAGATATCGGGCGAATTGAACCGTCCGCCCTATGAGAAAAGCAACGCCGGCGCCGCGCTCTACGAGCACGCCAAGGGGCTGGCCGCCGAGCTCGGCTTCGAGCTGGTGGATGTGTTCACCGGTGGCGGCTCCGACGGCAATTTCACCGCGCCACACACGGCGACCCTCGACGGCCTCGGCGTCGACGGCAAGGGCGCGCATACCCATTACGAGCAGCTCTACATCTCGTCGATCGAGCCGCGCGCGCGGCTGCTCCACCGTCTCTATCAAACGCTGCGATGACACCGGCTCCAGGCGACCGCGGCGATCGCGATTCCCCCGACGACGGCGCGATGGCGCATGCGCGCGGCTCGTTCTTCGGACGGCGCAAGGGCCACAAGCTGCGCCCGCATCAGGCCGACCTGATCGACACTCTGCTGCCGCATCTGGCGGTCGACATCTCGGCGCCCGCGCCCGAGGCGCTGACCGAGTTGTTCGATGACGGCATCGAGAATGTCAGGCTCGAGATCGGCTTCGGCGGCGGCGAGCATCTGATCGCGGAGGCACAGGCCTTTCCGGCCACGGGCTTCATCGGCTGCGAGCCCTATGTCAACGGCATGGCGAAGATCCTGACTCAGATCGAGGCGCTGAATATCGGCAATATCCGCCTGTTCGCCGGCGACGCGGCCGAACTGCTGGCCTGGGCGCCGACGCGTTCGCTTGCGCGCATCGACCTGATCCATCCCGATCCCTGGCCGAAGCGGCGGCACTGGAAGCGGCGCTTCGTGCAGGATGCGACGGTCGCTGCGATGACACGATTGCTGCCGCCGGGCGGCGAATTCCGCTTCGTCAGCGACATCGACGACTATTGCGCCTGGACGCTGGCGCATCTGATGCGCTCGCCCGACTTCGCCTGGCTCGCCGAGCGCGCGATCGACTGGCAGCAGCCGTGGCCGAACTACACAATGACGCGCTACGGCGCCAAGGCCGAGCGCGAAGGGCGCAAGGCGGCGTATTTGAGGTTCAAGCGCTTGCCTTGACGCCGTCATTCCGGGGCGTGCGAAGCACGAACCCGGAATCTCGAGGTTCCGGGTTCAATGCTTCGCATCGCCCCGGAATGACGGATATCTTCACGCCTGCCCCGCCAGCCGCGCCTTCCTGACGTCGGTCGCCTCCCACACCATCCGCTTGCCGCGCTCGCGGCCGAGCAGCTCGATCGGATCGTGATTGTCGATGTGGCCGAACTGGCCCTTGTAGACGCTGTAGCCGCACAATTCCTGCAGCCGGCGCGGAAAGCGAGCCGCGGTCTCGCGCGGAATGCCGAGCTGCAGGTTCTCCTGCTGCCGCATCCAGCCCCAGCAATAGGCGCAGGAGAAGGCAAAGCGCCTGGCGTCGCTGCTGTTGGCGCCGCCGCCATGCCACAGCGCGCTGTCGAACAGCATCACGCTGCCGGCCGGCATGGTCGCGGTGACCGCGTCGTACTCCTTGCCGTATTCGGGCGACAAATCGAATTTGTGGCTGCGCGGGATGATCCGCGTCGCGCCGTTATCTTCGCGGAAATCGGACAGCGCCCAGATCGCATTGATCGTGATCGGAATGTGCGGCCGCGGCAACGGGATCAATTGGGTGTCTTCGTGAATCGGCTGCGCTTCCTGGCCGGGCCCGAGCACCAGCGAGCAGAACGACGACAGCAGGCATTCCCTGTCCAGCACGCGTTCGACCACCGGCAGCACGTTGTCATGCAGCGGCACCTCCCAGAACAGATCGTCATAGGTCAGGAGGTTGTTGATGCGCAGCGTCTTGAAGCCTTCGAACGACGTCCTGGCAGGTGCGAGATTGTGCTCGCTCTCGATTCTCAGCACCGCCGCCTTCAACCCCTCGACCAGATCGGGCGAGGCGGCGCGCTCGATCACGGTGTATCCGTCGTCGCGGATCCGCGCGGCGTGCGTTTGGATGTCGGCGTCCGTCAGCATGGCAATCTCCCTGTTGGCGCTGTGTCGCGCCTTGCGGAAAGCATAGCGGAACGATTTTGGGTTTGGGAAGTGTGCACGATGATCCGTCATGCTGAGGAGGCCGCAAAGCGGCCGTCTCGAAGCACGACGGCCCGGCTGCAACAGCGTGGCCGTGCATCCTTCGAGACGCGGCTGCGGCGCTCCTCAGGATGACGGAGCCAAGAGCAGTTAGCGTGAACTAGCGCGACTTCCAGAACTCCACGACGCGCTGCGCCGTCGAGGGCATCAGGCGCACGAAATTCACCCGCGCACCTTCGATATCGGCAGGAGACGGCACGCGGTTCGGCCCGAGCCGCATCAGGATCAGGGCGCGCACGGTCGGCCATTCGAAGCCGATCGTCTTGCTGGCGATCAGGATCGGATCGTAACGGTCGCCGGAGATCAGGCGATCGAGCGTGACGATTTTCACGCCGGCCATCGCGGCGAGCGCCGCCACGCATTCCTCATATTTGAAGGCCTTTGCGAAGCCGGCCACCGCGGCCTCGTTCAATTCGCCGGCGCGATGCAGTGCCAGGATGGCGCGCTGCGCGGCCGTGAAATCGCGGCCCTCGACCTGAACGGTCACGCCCTCGATCTCGGTCATCGCCAGCTTGATCTCGGCTTGGCGTTCCGGCTTGGCGACGGCATGCAGACGGCGGCGGATCACGTCGATCGAGCCGGCGAGCAGGCCCTTCAGATGCTCGGGCGGAAGATCATCGCGGCGGCCGATCCGCAGCGTCAGCACGCCGTCCTGGCTGGCGCGTTGCACGAGCGTCGTGAAGGAGGCGTCCGAGAACGCCGCGCCCGCATTGCCGGCCGCGCATCGGATGACGTCGCGATCGCCGCGTCGGACGAGGACGTCGGTCAGCGCAGTCGAGAGCTTCGATCGCTCGGCCATCGCGAGCAGATGGCCCTGGCCCTTGGCATTGGCGATCTCGACCAGCACCTTTTCGTCAATCACCGGCGATCGGCGCAGCAGCGGCCCCGCGATCGCGACCTCGTCGTCGCGGGCGAGCTGCCCGACCAGATGCCGCGGCGCGTTGGCGAGCAGCGCGAGCCGTTCGGCGAGATCGACCCGCGCGGCAAGCTCGGCATGCGGGACCAGGCTGGTCAGCACCCCGTCGAACAGGTCGATATGGTCGGGACGGAAGCTCGCGGCGCCCTGCAGGAACAGCTCGCCGAGCCGCCGCGCGGCCTCGGCGCGGCGCTTGGGGTCGCCGCGGCGAACGATATCGTCGAGTTCCGGGATCAGCGCAGGGGCTGTCGTCATGGGCCTTGTCCAACCGGCGACTTCTGCCGATTTTCGGCAATCTATGGTCCCGTTCGTAAACGGAGGGTTAGATCAATCCGGCATCCGGAGAGCCGTAAAATCGCCTCCCGCCGGACCCGGGGGCCTTGCCGGACCCGGGCAAAAGAGCTATATCCAGCGCAACTTATGGTATCTCATACGATCGCGTAGGAGAGTGGGCCCCCCGGGACCCGCTCTTTTTTATTACCTGACGGGACCCAACGAGGCCGGGTCCGGTTTGGGTAGCGTTAGCGGCCCCTTAAGGCCACCTGAACAACACAACAGACCTCGGCAGCCTTTAAGACCTTAGACAGCCTTTGACACTGGATATGACCGAACCGACCGCCACGTCCGTGGACACCGAACTGCTCGCCGAGCCGCGTCTCGTCGTCGAGCCCGGGGTCGCGGCGCGCGTCGCCGCGGTCGCGGTCCCGGTGCTGCAGGGCATGGGCTATCGCCTGGTGCGCATCAAGGTCTCGGGCGATGCCGGCTGCACCGTGCAGATCATGGCGGAGCGACCCGATGGCTCGATGCAGCTCGAGGATTGCGAGGCGATCTCGCGCGCGCTGTCGCCGGTGCTCGATGTCGCCGACCCGATCGAGCGTGCCTACCGGCTGGAAATCTCGTCGCCCGGCATCGACCGCCCGCTGGTGCGCCGCTCCGACTTCGAGCGCTACACCGGGCATCTCGTGAAGATCGAGATGGCGGTGGCGCATCAGGGCCGCAAGCGGTTTCGCGGCGTGCTTGCCGGCGTCGAGGGCGATGCGGTGCGCATCAGGCGCGACGATCCGCGTCCGGACGAGGACGCCGAGGTTCTCCTGGTGATGGAGGACATCTCGGACGCGCGGCTGGTGCTGACCGATGAGCTGATCGAGGAATCGATGCGCCGCGGCAAGGCCGCCGAGCGCGAGCTGCGCCGCGAGCTCGGCCTCGCGCCGCCGCAACCGGCCCACGCCAAGAAGAGCGATCCGGCGAAGAGCCAGAAGCCGAAACCCAAGCCTGGTGATAAGCCTGCTCACAAGCCCGGCAAGAAACCGGCTCCGACTAACACCAAAAAGCACCGCCTGGCGGCCGAGCGCGCGCGCCGTGGCGAGATCGATCCATCCGAAGGAGACTAAGCCATGGCAGTCAGCGCCAACAAACTCGAACTGCTGCAGATCGCAGACGCAGTTGCGCGCGAAAAGTCGATCGACCGCTCCATCGTGATCGCGGCGATGGAAGACGCCATCGCCAAGGCCGCGCGTGCCCGCTACGGCAGCGAGACCGACGTCCATGCCGAGATCGACGCCAAGAAGGGCGAGCTGCGGCTGACCCGCCACATGCTGGTGGTCGACGTCGTCGAAAACTCGTCGAACCAGATTTCGCTGCACGACGCGCAGCGCGCCAATCCGGGCGCCCAGGTCGGCGACACCATCGCCGACACCCTGCCGCCGCTGGAATATGGCCGCATTGCCGCGCAGTCGGCCAAGCAGGTGATCGTGCAGAAGGTGCGCGAGGCCGAGCGCGACCGGCAGTACCAGGAATTCAAGGACCGCATCGGCGACATCGTCAACGGCATCGTCAAGCGCGTCGAATATGGCAGCGTGATCGTCGACCTCGGCCGTGGCGAAGCGATCGTGCGCCGCGACGAGATGCTGCCGCGTGAAGTGTTCCGCAACGGCGACCGCGTCCGCGCCTATATCTTCGACGTCCGCCGCGAGACCCGCGGTCCGCAGATTTTCCTGTCGCGCACCCATCCGCAGTTCATGGCGAAGCTGTTCGCGCAGGAAGTGCCGGAGATCTATGACGGCATCGTCGAGATCAAGGCGGTCGCCCGCGATCCGGGCTCGCGCGCCAAGATCGGCGTGATCTCGCGCGATTCCTCGGTCGACCCGGTCGGCGCCTGCGTCGGCATGCGCGGCTCGCGCGTGCAGGCCGTGGTGAACGAGCTGCAGGGCGAGAAGATCGACATCATCCCGTGGTCGCCCGACATTGCGACCTTCGTCGTCAACGCGCTGGCGCCGGCTGAAGTCGCCAAGGTCGTGATCGACGAGGACCGCGAGCGCATCGAGGTCGTGGTTCCCGACACCAACAACCAGCTGTCGCTGGCGATCGGCCGCCGCGGCCAGAACGTCCGCCTCGCCTCGCAGCTGACCGGCTGGGACATCGACATCCTGACCGAGCAGGAAGAGTCGGAGCGCCGCCAGGCCGACTTCGAGAACTCGACCCGCGTGTTCATGGAAGCGCTCAATGTCGACGAGGTGGTCGGCCAGCTGCTCGCCTCCGAAGGCTTCACTTCGGTCGAGGAACTCGCGCTGGTCGATGTCAAGGAACTCGCCGGCATCGAGGGTTTCGACGAGGAGACCGCCACCGAGCTGCAGACCCGCGCCCGCGAATATCTGGAACAGCTCGAGGCGGAACTGGAAGCCAAGCGCAAGGAACTCGGCGTCGAGGACGCCATGAAGGACGTGCCCGGCATCACCGGCAAGATGCTGGTCAAGCTCGGCGAGAACGATGTGAAGACGGTCGAGGATCTCGCCGGCTGCGCCACCGACGACCTGGTCGGCTGGACCGAGCGCAAGGAAGGCGGCGAGCCGACCAAGCATGCCGGGTTCCTCGACGGCATCGAGATTTCGCGCGACGAGGCCGAGGCCGTGATCATGCAGGCCCGTCTGAAGGCCGGCTGGATCACCGAGGCCGACCTCGCCAAGCCTGCCGAGGAGGCCGAGGCCGCCGAAGCAGAAACGACGGCTTCGTAAGGAGATGCCCCACGGATGCTGGCTCAGGCTGACCCCGATCTCGACGATGGGCCGCGGACGCAGAAGTCCGCGACCACGCGGATGTGCGCGGTCAGCCGCGAGGTGCGTCCGATCGACGAGCTGATCCGGTTCGTCGTCGCGCCCACAGGCGAGGTGATCCCGGATATCAAGCGCAAGCTGCCCGGCCGCGGACTCTGGGTTTCCGCGTCGCGGCGCAGCGTTGCGGAAGCGGTCCGCCGTCACCAATTTAGCAAGGGATTCAAGCGCGACGTCCGCGTCGCGCCGACCCTTCCCACCGATACCGACACCCTCCTGGTGCGCAGCGTCACCGAGGCCCTGGCAATGGCCGCCAAGGCCGGTCAGGTCGTTTCGGGCTTCGGCAAGGTCGAGGACGCACTCAACCGGAACGAAACTGCAGCCCTGATCCACGCTTCCGACGGCGCGGCGGACGGAATCCGCAAATTGGACGCGATCGTGGGGCAAAGGGGCGAAAAACGTGGTGAATCGCCGGTAATCCCCGTCGTCAATGTTTTGACGTCGGAAGAATTGGATTTGGCACTTGGGCGGTCAAATGTGATACATGCTGCGCTGCTCGCGGGCCCGGCGAGCAAGACGTTCCTGTCGCGCTGCCAGATGCTGGTCCGATACCGGATGGCCGACGACGACAAGACCGCCGAAGCGGCCAGAAATTCCAGAGCGTGATCCGGGAAGGCGGACGCCGTCTTTCCGACCGGTCATGCTCAGCAAACGACGACACGTTGAAGGATTTGTGCGGCAAACGCACAGCGAAACGAGATTAGGACTGCTGAATGGTTGATACCAAGACCCCTGGCGACAAGACTTTGAGTGTCCCGAGCAAGACGTTGTCGCTGAAGCCGCGCGTCGAGACGGGCACCGTGCGCCAGAGCTTCAGCCACGGCCGGACCAAGCAGGTCGTGGTCGAGAAGCGCGGCAAGCGTCGCGTCGGTGGCGATGGTCCCGGCGAGGCGCACGCGCCGGAACCCGTGGTTGCAAAGCCAGCGGCGCCGGCCGCCAGGCCGCCGCTCGGCCGCCCCTCAGGCCCGCCTCCAGGCCAGCAACAGCGTAACACCCGCTCCGGCGTGGTGCTGCCGACCCTGACCGAGGACGAGCGTTCCGCGCGCGCCAGCGCGCTGGCCGACGCCCGTCAGCGCGACATCGAGGAGCGCCGCCAGGCCGAAGAGGAAGCCAAGCGCCGCGCCGTCCGCGAGGCTGCCGAGAAGGCAGAGCGCGAGGCCGCCGAAACCCGCCGCAAAGCGGAAGAGGAGCGCCACCGCCACGAGGAAGAGGCCAAGCGCAAGGCCGAGGTCGAGGCCAAGCGCCGCTTTGGCGAGGGCGAAGCCAAACCCGGCGCTCCGGCCACAACAGCGGCCAGGCCTGCGACAGCCGCACCTGCGTCTGCTCCGCCTGCCCGCGCGCCCGCAGCACGCCCGACCACCACGACAACCGCGCGCGCACCAGCCTCTGCGCCGCGGCCGGCGGCAGTTGCGGCCGGGCCGGACGAAGACGAAGGTCCGCGCCTAGTGCGCCGCCCCGGCGGCGCCGTGCGCCCCGCCGCGGCTCCGAAGACCACCCACAAGCCCGGCCCGCAGAAGGAGCGCGGCCGCCTCACTCTGACCACTGCGCTCAACGCCGACGACGTGCGCGAGCGTTCGATCGCCTCGTTCCGCCGCCGCACCCAGCGCCTGAAGGGGCATGCGTCGAACGAACCGAAGGAAAAGCTGATCCGCGAAGTCACCATTCCGGAAGCGATCACGATCCAGGAACTCGCGAACCGCATGTCGGAACGCGCGGTCGACGTCATCCGCATGCTTATGAAGCAGGGCGCGATGCACAAGATCACCGACGTGATCGATGCCGACACTGCGCAACTGATCGCCGAAGAACTCGGCCACAGCGTCAAGCGCGTCGCGGCGTCCGACGTGGAAGAGGGCCTGTTCGACGTCGTCGACAATTCCACCGACACCGAGCCGCGCTCGCCGGTGGTCACCGTCATGGGTCACGTCGACCACGGCAAGACCTCGCTGCTCGACGCGCTGCGCCACGCCAACGTCGTATCGGGCGAAGCCGGCGGCATCACCCAGCATATCGGCGCCTACCAGGTGCTGTCGCCCGAGAGCGGCACCAAGATCACCTTCATCGACACACCCGGCCACGCCGCGTTCACCGCGATGCGCGCCCGCGGCGCCAAGGTCACCGACATCGTCGTGCTGGTGGTCGCGGCCGATGACGGCGTGATGCCGCAGACGATCGAGGCGATCAATCACGCCAAAGCGGCCAAGGTGCCGATGATCGTGGCGATCAACAAGATCGACAAGCCGGATGCGCGGCCGGAGCGCGTGCGCACCGAGTTGCTCCAGCACGAGGTGCAGGTCGAATCGCTCGGCGGCGACGTCGTCGACGTCGAGGTTTCGGCCAAGAACAAGACCAATCTCGACAAGCTGCTCGAGATGATCGCGCTGCAGGCTGAAATCCTCGACCTGAAGACCAACTCGGAGCGTCCGGCGGAAGGCACCGTGATCGAAGCCAAGCTCGATCGCGGACGCGGTCCGGTCGCGACCGTGCTGGTGCAGCGCGGCACGCTGCGCGTCGGCGACATCATCGTGGCCGGCGCCGAGATGGGCCGCGTCCGCGCCTTGATCTCCGACCAGGGCGAGAATCTCGAAGAGGCCGGCCCTTCGGTGCCGGTCGAGGTGCTCGGCTTCAACGGCCCGCCGGAAGCCGGCGATCGTCTCGCCGTGGTCGAGAACGAAGCCCGCGCCCGTCAGGTCACGAGCTATCGCGCGCACCAGAAGCGCGAGAATGCCGCGGCCTCGATCTCGGGCATGCGCGGCTCGCTCGAGCAGATGATGTCGCAGCTCAAGACCGCGGGCCGCAAGGAGTTCCCGCTGATCGTCAAGGCCGACGTGCAGGGCTCGCTGGAAGCGATCCTGGGCTCGCTCGAGAAGCTCGGCACCGACGAAGTCGCCGCCCGCATCCTGCATGCCGGCGTCGGCGGCATCTCGGAATCCGACGTCACGCTGGCGGAAGGCTTCAACGCCGCGATCATCGGCTTCTCGGTCCGCGCCAACAAGGAAGCGGCGGCCGCGGCCAAGCGCAACGGCATCGAGATCCGCTACTACAACATCATCTACGACCTCGTGGATGACATCAAAAAGGCGATGTCCGGCCTGCTCGCGCCTACGCTGCGCGAAACCATGCTGGGCAACGCGCAGATCCTGGAAGTGTTCAACATTTCCAAGGTCGGCAAGGTCGCGGGTTGCCGCGTCACCGACGGCACCGTGGAACGCGGCGCCAATGTTCGCCTGATCCGCGACAACGTCGTGGTGCACGAAGGCAAGCTGTCGACGCTGAAGCGCTTCAAGGATGAAGTGAAGGAAGTGGTCGCCGGCCAGGAGTGTGGCATGGCATTCGAGAACTACGGCGACATGCGTGTCGGCGACGTGATCGAGTGTTACCGCATCGAGACGATCCAGCGCTCTCTGTAAGTCCAAATCTTACGAAGCGCAGATCTTGCTAGGCGTTGGGTCCATTTAACTGAAAATGCGACGGCGTGGCCGGACTTTAGTCCGGCCACCAGCGCATCGTCCGATTGAAAGCAAAGCAAGGACATTGATGCCCGCGGCCACGGCTGGCGGGCGCGACGGTTTTGGAAAAAGGTCATGCCCCGTCAAAAGAAGAGTTCCAGCCCCGGCGGATCGCAACGTCAGCTGCGCGTCGGCGAAACGGTTCGCCATGCAGTTGCCGAGATTCTGTCACAGGGTGAGGTTCACGATCCCGATCTGGAAGGCCACATCATCACCGTTCCCGAGGTGCGTATGTCGCCGGATCTGAAGCTCGCCACGATCTACGTGATGCCGCTCGGCGGCCGCGACACCGACACGGTGATATCCGCGCTCGAGCGCAACAAGAAATTCCTTCGCGGCGAGATCGCGCACCGCGTCAACCTGAAATTTGCACCCGACATTCGCTTCCGCGTCGATGAGCGGTTCGACGAGGCGGAGCGCATCGAGAAACTACTGCGGACACCTGCGGTGCAGCGAGACCTTGCACCCGATTCGGACGACGAGTGATGACTGTGATGACGACCAACAGCGTTGTCGACGCGAAGGATGCCGACGCGCGCGACGCTGAGCGGGATGCTTTTGCCGGCCAGCGCACCGACGATGCGCGCCGCACCAACAACGACCCGCGCCAGAAGCAGGGCAGGCAGAACCAGCAGCCGCGCCGCGACAAGCGCGACGTCCACGGCTGGGTGGTGCTCGACAAGCCGATCGGCATGACCTCGACGCAGGCGGTCGCGGTGCTCAAGCGCCTGTTCCAGGCCAAGCGCGCCGGCCATGCCGGCACGCTCGATCCGCTCGCCTCCGGCGGCTTGCCGATCGCGCTGGGCGAGGCCACCAAGACGGTGCCGTTCGTGATGGACGGCCGCAAGCGCTACCGCTTCACGGTGTGCTGGGGCGAGGAGCGCGACACCGACGACACCGAGGGGCGGCCGGTCAGGACCAGCGAGAGCCGGCCGACCGCCGATTCGATCCGGGAACTGTTGCCGCGCTTTACCGGGGTGATCGAGCAGATCCCGCCGCAATATTCGGCGATCAAGGTGCAGGGCGAGCGCGCCTATGATCTGGCGCGCGACGGCGAGACTGTGGAACTGAAGCCGCGCCCGGTCGAAATTCACGAATTAACCCTTGTGGAACATGGCGATAACGGCCAGTCCGTGTTCGAGGCCGAGTGCGGCAAGGGAACCTATGTCCGGGCGCTGGCCCGCGATATGGGCCGGATTCTGGGCTGTTTCGGCCATATCTGCGCCCTGCGGCGAACCCTTGTCGGTCCGTTTACCGAACGAGACATGATTCCGCTGGAACAGTTGGAGGCTTTATGCAATAGAGCCGCGTCTGGCGAGGGCAGCCTCGCCGACGCGCTTTTGCCCGTTGAGACCGCGCTGGACGACATCCCGGCACTGGCCGTCACACGGGCTGATGCGGCAAGGCTCCACAGGGGCCAGGCCGTTTTGTTGCGCGGACGGGATGCGCCCAATACCAGCGGCACAGTCTATGTCACGGTGGCAGGCCGGCTTCTCGCGCTTGCCGAAATTGGCAATGGCGAACTCATCCCCAAGCGCGTGTTCAACCTGAACGGACTGACTGCCGGTCCGGCTCGCAACGATGAAAGTAACTGACGATGTCGATTACCGCCGAACGCAAAGCGGAAGTCATCAAGACGAATGCCAACAAAGCCGGCGACACCGGCTCGCCCGAGGTTCAGGTCGCGATCCTGTCGGAACGCATCAATAACCTCACCGAGCACTTCAAGAGCCATGTGAAGGACAACCATTCACGCCGCGGCCTCCTGAAGCTCGTGTCGACGCGTCGTTCCCTGCTTGACTACATCAAGCGCAAGGACGAGGCGCGCTACAAGGCGCTGCTCGAAAAGCACAACATCCGTCGTTGATTTGAGAAGCACGCGCGCGAGGGTTCGCGCGCGTTTTCGCATGGTCGTCCGTGAACTCGGGCTTTCGAATTGTCGAAAGATGACCAAGCGCAGCATGGCAGTCGCGCCATGCACACTAGCGTCCAGCAGCAATCCGGCCGCTGGACCGGGCAAGATGCCCAGATGACCGAAAGGATGGACGCCATCCGAAATCCAGGGACCATGGCAGGATCGCCGGATGCTGATCGCGACAGCGCATCAGTGTCTCGCCGTCTTGGCATGGTCTTTGTGTTTCAGGGCGCCGTGCTTTCGTGAAACCATGAAAGAAAACCGAAATGTTCAATTCGCATTCCGTCGAAATCGACTGGGGTGGACGTCCCCTCAAACTTGAAACCGGCAAGATCGCCCGCCAGGCTGATGGCGCCGTGATGGCCACCTACGGCGAGACCGTGGTGCTTGCCACCGTCGTTGCGGCGAAGGCGCCGCGCGAGGGCGTCGACTTCCTGCCGCTCACGGTCGACTACCAGGAGAAGACCTACGCCGCGGGCCGCATTCCCGGCGGCTATTTCAAGCGCGAAGGCCGTCCGACCGAGAAGGAGACGCTGGTCTCCCGCCTGATCGACCGCCCGATCCGTCCGCTGTTCGTCGACGGCTGGCGCAACGAGACCCAGGTGATCGTCACGGTGCTCTCGCACGACATGGAGAACGATCCGGACATCGTGTCGCTGGTCGCCGCCTCCGCCGCCCTGACGCTGTCGGGCGCGCCGTTCAAGGGCCCGATCGGCGCCGCGCGCGTCGGCTTCGCCAATGACGAATACGTGCTCAACCCGACGCTGGACGAGATGACCGAGACCCAGCTCGACCTCGTCGTTGCCGGCACCGCCGACGCCGTGCTGATGGTCGAATCGGAAGCCAAGGAGCTCAACGAGGACGTGATGCTCGGCGCGGTCATGTTCGGCCACCGCCACTTCCAGCCGGTGATCAACGCGATCATCGAGCTCGCCGAGAAGGCCGCCAAGGAGCCGCGCGAAGTCACCACAATCGACAATTCGGAGATCGAGAAGGAGATGCTCGGCATCGCCGAACAGGAGCTCCGCAAGGCCTATGCGATCCCGGTCAAGCAGGAACGCTATGCCGCGGTCGGCGCCGTCAAGGAGAAGGTGCTGGCGCACTTCTTCCCGGAAGGCCAGGAGCCGAAATACGACAAGCTCCGCGTCGCCGGCGTGTTCAAGGAACTGGAAGCCAAGATCGTTCGCTGGAACATCCTTGACACCGGCAAGCGCATCGACGGCCGTGACGCCAAGACCGTGCGCAACATCATCGCCGAAGCCGGCGTGCTGCCGCGCGCCCACGGCTCGGCGCTGTTCACCCGCGGTGAGACCCAGGCGATGGTCGTGACCACGCTCGGCACCGGCGAGGACGAGCAGTACATCGATGCACTGTCGGGGACGTACAAGGAAACGTTCCTGCTGCACTACAACTTCCCGCCCTACTCGGTCGGTGAAACCGGTCGCCTCGGCGGCACCAAGCGCCGCGAAATCGGCCACGGCAAGCTCGCCTGGCGCGCGATCCACCCGGTGCTGCCGCCGCATCACGAGTTCCCGTACACGATCCGCGTGGTCTCCGAGATCACCGAGTCGAACGGCTCGTCCTCGATGGCTTCGGTGTGCGGCGCGTCGCTGTCGCTGATGGACGCCGGCGTGCCGCTGAAGCGGCCGACCGCCGGTATCGCCATGGGCCTGATCCTCGAAGGTCAGCGCTTCGCGGTGCTGTCGGACATCCTCGGTGACGAGGATCATCTCGGCGACATGGACTTCAAGGTCGCCGGTACCGACCACGGCATCACCTCGCTCCAGATGGACATCAAGATCGAGGGCATCACCGAAGAGATCATGAAGGTTGCGCTTGGCCAGGCCAAGGAAGGGCGCATCCACATCCTCGGCGAGATGGCCAAGGCTCTGACCGCGGCGCGCGCCGAGCTCGGCGAATACGCACCGCGCATCGAGACCTTCAAGATTGCCACCGACAAGATCCGCGAAGTGATCGGCACCGGCGGCAAGGTGATCCGCGAGATCGTCGAGAAGACCGGCGCCAAGGTCAACATCGAGGACGACGGCACCGTGAAGGTCGCCTCCAACGATGGCGAGGCGATGAAGGCTGCGATCAAGTGGATCAAGTCGATCGCCTCCGATCCGGAGGTCGGCCAGATTTACGAGGGCACCGTCGTCAAGGTGATGGAGTTCGGCGCGTTCGTGAACTTCTTCGGCGCCAAGGACGGCCTCGTCCACATCAGCCAGCTCGCGTCCAACCGCGTGCAGAAGACCTCCGACGTCGTCAAGGAAGGCGACAAGGTCAAGGTCAAGCTGCTCGGCTTCGACGATCGCGGCAAGACCCGCCTGTCGATGAAGGCGGTCGACCAGGAGACCGGCGAAGATCTCGAGGCCAAGCAGAAGACCGAAGCGCCGGCTGCGGCGCCGCGCGAAGCTGCCGGCGAGTAAGCCAAGGCCAATCGACTAGCAAATCGACTGTTACGAAAAGGGCGGCCCTGTGGCCGCCCTTTTTGGTTTGCCGAGATCGGACGCAAATCAATCTCCGCTGATCGGCATGCGCGATTTTGACCCGGCATTGTGACCGGATTCGCTGGAACCCGTTCACAACTCGGGCCTAACATCAGGAAGCTTTCCCAGCACGGAGAACCACGATGTCCTCGATGTCCCGACGCCATTTGATCATCGCAGCAGGCGGCATCGCCGCGGCCGCAGCCGCATCGCGCACGGCATTCGCGCAGGCCCCCGCCGGACCGTTCAAGATCGATCCGCTGACCTATCCCACCAATGCGCTGGAGCCGCATATCGACGCCAAGACGATGGAAATCCATCACGACCGGCATCATCAGGCCTATGTCACCAACCTCAACAATTTCGCCAAGGACAATCCGCAGATCGCCGAGAAGCCGGTCGTCGAGGTGCTCGCCAATCTCGGCAGCGTGCCGGAGGCGATCCGCACCGGCGTGCGCAACAACATGGGCGGCCACGCCAACCACACCATGTTCTGGCAGATCATGGGACCGAACGGCGGCAAGGCGGACGGCGAGGTGCTCGCCGCGATCGATCGCGACCTCGGCGGCATGGAAAAATTCCAGACCGATTTCAACGCCGCCGGCGGGCGCGTGTTCGGCTCCGGCTGGGTGTTCGTCACCGTGACCAAGGACGGCAAGCTTGCGATCGAGACCCGGCCGAACCAGGACAATCCGATCATGGACGGCAAGCGCGCGCTGCTCGGCAACGACGTCTGGGAGCACGCCTATTACCTGACCTACCAGAACCGCCGCCCCGATTATCTCAAGGCGTGGTGGAATACGGTGAACTGGAAGGCCGTGGCTGAGCGCTATGCGGCAGCAAAGGCCGGCACGCTCGGCGTGTGAGCCGCCGGGCTCGCCGGTCGCAAACAACTACGCTAGAGTTGAAAGCTCCGCGAGGCGCTCGCGGGCTTTCACCTTTATGCACCCACAGCGTCGCGCCGCCGGCGTCGAAGGCGATAGGGAACAATGACGCTGCCGATCATCCGCCCCGCTCGTCCCGACGAACATGACGCGATCGCGCGCGCCTGGATGGCGAGTTGGGTTTCGACCGGGCTCTCGCAAGCCAGCGACAACCTGTTGAATGATCTGCGTGTCCGCCTGCCGCGCGAGATTGCCGGCGGCTGGAGCCTGTTCGTGGCCGACGATCGCGGCGCCATCGCCGCCATGCTGGCGCTGCACCTGCCGACCTTGCTGCTCGATCAGCTGATGGTGGTCCCCGCCTATCAGGGCCGGAGCCTGGGACGCGAGCTGCTTGCCTTCACGCGCCGGCAGATGCCCGACGAGATCTGGCTGAAATGCGTCCGCGAGAACGAGAAGGCCTGGCGCTGGTACGAGCGCGAAGGCTTCATCTTCGAGAAGGAAGCGCCCCATCCGGTCACCGGCTTCATGATGAAGCACTATCGGTGGATGAGAACAAACCGCACATCGGAGGCTAAGCCATGATCAAGCTGTACTGGTCGCCGCGCTCGCGCTCGTTCTCAGCCATCTGGCTGCTGGAGGAATCCGGCCTGCCATACGAACGGGTGCTGACCGACATCAGCACCGGGGCGCAGAAATCGCCCGATTTTCTCAAGATCAACCCGATGGGCAAGGTGCCCGCGCTGACCGACGGCGACGCGCAGCTCGCCGAGGCCGCCGCGATCTGCGCCTATATCGCCGACCGTTATCCCGAGACCAAACTCGCGCCGGCAGCGACGGACCCGAAGCGGGCGCGCTATCTGCAGTGGCTATTCTTCTCGCCGAGCTGCATCGAGCCCGCGCTGATCCAGCTCTTCACCAAGCTCGAGGTGCCGACCAGCACCGCGGCATGGGGCAGCGCCGCGCAGGTGTTCGACGTGCTCGACGCCGAGCTGCAGAAGGGGCCATGGATCCTCGGCGATCAATTCTCCGCGGCCGACATCGCGATCGGCGCGGGACTGAACTTTGCGGTGCGCGTGTTCAAGATGGTGCCGTCGCGGCCGTCATTCGAGGCCTATATCGGCCGCTGCGTGGCCCGGCCCGCGTTCCAGCGCGCAGAGAAGATCGCGGCGGGGTGAGCTTCATCCAACCCGAATGAAGCGAGACGTTATCCAAGGAGCTTGTGAGGCCTACGATTCTCAGATCGCACCCCTCCTAGCTGGATCTCGAACATACTCAAATAGCGTCGGCTTTCGGTGAGAAGTATTCGAAGAACACTCCCATTTCTTCGATTTGATTCTTGTTGAATAGTTTCTTTGGCATGCCGTCAGGCATGCCAAAGTGTTGAACTGCGAACTGAATGCTAGCGTAATAGCTTGGCCCTTAATCGTCCTGAAACTAGCTCCTAAGTGTTCGAAGAATTTCTTTCCATATACGTACCACGGCCACGGCCTCTCTTTGAATTCCTGCCCTCGTCTATAGGCGCGCTCTGCGCGCTCAGTAACACTCATAATTTTGGTAGCTTTGACCTCACCCGGGTCAAAGCCATTCATTTCGCACTCAACCGCGCGAGCACTGCGACTATTTCGGGCGACAACGAAACAATCCTCGTAACCGTCCGACTCCACCCAATAGAGATACCAACGGGCTGAGCGCTTAGTCATCGAGAATTACGCCCGGTTCTGAATGGCGCGAGATAACGGGTGCTTTTCTGCTCGGATAGTCTCAGCGCAGTAGAGCGCTCCCGTCTTCAAGCTCAATAGGATGCTTCCGAACGGCCTAACCCGGCACGACGCGGGGATCGACATCCTGTGTATAGTCGACGCCGTCGATGCCGAAGCCGAACAGGCGCAGGAACTGGCTCTTGTACTCGCCGAGATCGGCCAACTCGCCGAGCGTCTCGGTGGTGAGCAGTGGCCAGCGCCGCGACACTTCCGTCTGCACCTCGGGCGACAGCTCCCAGTCGTCGACCCGGACGCGCTGCGCGTCATCGAGCTCGACGCCCTTACCGAGCTTCGTCCGGAACAGGCGATCGATCTGCTCGATGCAGCCTTCGTGGAGACCGAGCTGCTTCATCACCTTGAACAGCACCGTGCCATAGAGCGGCACCACCGGAATCGCCGAGCTCGCCTGGGTGACCACGGCCTTCAGCGCGACGACGCGGGCCGCGTCCGCGCCGAGCCGGCCGCGGATCGCTTCCGCCTTGCTGTCGAGATCGACCTTGGCGCGGCCGAGCGTGCCGTTCCAGTAGATCGGCCAGGTCAGTTCGCTGCCGATATAGGTGTAGTTGAGCGTCTGGAAGCCCGGCGCCAAAACGCCGGCATCCGCGAGCTGGTCGATCCAGCGCTTCCAGTCGTCGCCGCCCATCACCGCGACGGTCGCCGCGGTTTGCTCCTCGCTCGCCGGCTCGAGCGTGGTCTGGAACACCTCGCCGGTCTCGGTGTCGAGCGTCTTGATCTCGACCGGGGCGCCCAGCGGCTTGATCACCGAACGATAGGTCTTGCCGGTGTCGGGATCGGTACGGACCGGCGCGGCCATGCTGTAGACCAGCAGATCAAGCTGCCCGAATTTCTCGCGCACGCGCTCGATGAAGGTCGCCTTCAGCTCGTCGGAGAAGGCGTCGCCTTCGAGCGTGAGCGGCGAGCGTCCGATCTTCTGGGCCTCGATCTCGAAGGCGCGGTTGTTGTACCAGCCGGCGCTGGCGCTTCTCTTTTCCGACGGCTCGCGCTCCAGCGACACGCCGATCGTATCGGCGCCGCCGGCGAAGGTCGCGACGATGCGGCTCGCGAGGCCATACCCCGTCGAGCAGCCCAGCACGGCAACGCGCTTCGGGCAGTCGGCGACCGGACCCTGCTTCAGAACATAGGCGATCTGTTCGCGGACATTCGTGGCGCAGCCGACGGGATGTGCCGTCGTGCAGATGAAGCCTCGCACGCGCGGTTCGATAATCATTCCCACCCCATTCCGGATCGTTGCAATGTTCCCATTCGCTGCCCGCGGATGTCCCTCAGCAAGCGAGGAGAGGCGAAATCACGCGTCAAGCCGCCTGAACACCAGCGTCGCGTTGGTGCCGCCGAAGCCGAACGAGTTCGACAGCACGGTGTTGAGCTTGGCGTTGTCGATGCGCTTGCGCACGATCGGCATGTCGGCAAACACCGGATCGAGTTCGGTGATATGCGCGCTCTCGCAGATGAAGCCGTTGTTCAGCATCAGCAGCGAATAGATCGCTTCCTGCACGCCGGTGGCGCCGAGCGAGTGGCCGGTCAGCGCCTTGGTCGCCGAGATCGGCGGGCACTTGTCGCCGGTGCCGAACACCTTGCGGATCGCCTCGATCTCCGGCGGATCGCCGGCGGGCGTCGAAGTGGCGTGCGGATTGATGTAGTCGACCGGCGTGTTCACCGTCGACATCGCCATGCGCATGCAGCGCTCGGCGCCCTCGCCCGACGGCGCCACCATGTCGTAGCCGTCGGAGGTTGCGCCGTAGCCGACGACCTCGCCATAGATCCTGGCACCGCGCGCCTTGGCATGCTCGAGCTCTTCCAGCACCACGACACCCGCGCCGCCCGCGATGACGAAGCCGTCGCGGTTGAGATCGTAGGGACGCGAGGCGGTGGCGGGCGTGTCGTTGTATTTCGAGGACATCGCGCCCATGGCGTCGAACAGCACCGACAGCGTCCAGTCGAGTTCCTCGCAACCGCCGGCGAAGATGACATCCTGCTTGCCGATCTGGATCGTCTCATAGGCGTTGCCGATGCAGTGGTTCGACGTCGCGCAGGCCGACGAGATCGAATAGTTCACGCCCTTGATCTTGAACCAGGTGGCGAGCGTCGCCGACGCGGTCGAGGACATGCCCTTCGGCACCGCGAACGGACCGACGCGCTTCGGGCCCTTGGCGCGCGCGATGTCGGCGGCCTCCACCAGCGTGCGCGTCGACGGACCGCCGGATCCCATGATGATGCCGGTACGGATGTTGGAGACTTCGCTTTCCTCGAGGCCCGAGTCGCGGATCGCCTGTTCCATCGCAACGTGATTCCACGCCGCACCTTCGGCAAGGAACCGCATCGCGCGGCGATCGATCACCTCGGCAGGATTGAGTGTCGGCGCACCGTGCACCTGCGAGCGGAAGCCGAGTTCGGCGGCCTTCTCCGCGCGCGAAATGCCCGACTTCGCCTCGTAGAGGCTCGCAAGCACTTCCTGGGTGTTGTTACCGATGGACGAGACAATACCCATCCCCGTGATGACAACCCGCCTCATGTTCGCCTCGCCCTGCCTTTATGTTGCCGCATGATGATCCTGCTCAAGATGGAGCCGTGCCCTGCTTGAACAACCCGACCTTCAAGTCCTTGGCGCGATAGATAATCTCGTCGTCCATGGAAAGCCACCCGTCGGCAATTCCAAGCACGAGCTTTGACCGCATCACGCGCTTGATATCGATGTTGTACACAACCTTGCGCGCTTGCGGCAGCACCTGTCCGGAGAACTTCAGCTCGCCGAGGCCGAGCGCGCGGCCACGACCTTCGCCACCGATCCAGCCAAGGTAAAAGCCGACCATTTGCCACATGGCATCGAGGCCGAGGCAGCCCGGCATCACCGGATCATTCTTGAAATGGCAGCCGAAGAACCAGAGATCCGGTTTCACCTCGAGCTCGGCGCGCACCAGCCCCTTGCCGAACTCGCCGCCATTCTCCGAAATCTCGCTGATGCGATCGAACATGAGCATCGGCGGCAGCGGCAACTGGGCGTTGCCGGGACCGAAAAGCTCGCCCCGCCCGCAAGCCAGCAAATCCTCGTATTCGTAACCGCCGCGCCGATCCAGCATCCTCTTTCCACCTCTGATGTCCCGATGAGCGCTTTGCTTGGTCGGACCTTGATCTACCCACGGGAACCGGAATAACCCGTCCCGCATCTTGGCGCTACCTGGGTACGCTACGGCCCGTTATCTCTACCGAAAGCGCATATGTGGTCCGCGCGCTCTCTAACATAGCGCCAACTGGGCGGCAAAGCGGCATTCCGAGGATAAATGACCGCTTCTCCTTAGGTTTCTACCGCCGCTTGGATTCGTTCTAGTTGCGAAAAACTTGCATCTGATAGGCATCCTTTTTATATTTATGAGGAATATTGCCTGAGTTGGGTGCATAGAGTGGATATGAACGAGGAAGTACCGGCTGTGAACGATGATGCCGTGCACCCGGCTGCCCGGGGCGCTGGTCACCACCCTGCCCTGACCGGCTGTCCGTGGCATGACGTCAACGAGATGTTGCAGTCTGCCGGTCTGCGGCCGACCCGTCAGCGCATGGCGCTGGGCTGGCTGTTGTTCGGCAAGGGTGCCCGCCACCTGACCGCTGAAATGCTGTACGAGGAAGCCACGCTGGCCAAGGTTCCGGTGTCGCTGGCGACCGTCTACAACACCCTGAACCAGCTGACCGACGCCGGCCTGCTGCGCCAGGTCAGCGTCGACGGCACGAAAACCTATTTCGATACCAACGTGTCGACGCACCACCACTTTTATCTCGAGCATAACCACGAGTTGGTCGACATTCCCGACCCGAACCTCGTGCTGTCGAAGATGCCCGACGTGCCCGAAGGCTACGAGATCTCCCGCGTCGACATGGTCGTACGGCTGCGCAAGAAGCGCTGAACCGTCTTACCGTCGATTTGAGTTGTGATGGCCGGGCTCGTCCCGGCCATTTTCATTTGCGGTCGGGGAAGCTCAATCAACCTTCTCGTCGGCGTAGACGCCCCAGAGGCGCTGCTGCTCGATCCAGCCGTCGAACCCGCTGCCGGTGACCCGGCACCAGTTATTGGCGCATTTCTTCACCTGCGCGACGACTCCGGCCTGCAGGCGCGCCGCGATCGCGCTGGTGGCGTCGGGACGGTCGTAGAGCGAGGCCAGATCGTCCTTGTTCTTCATCGTGACGACGGCGGTGCGGCGGCCGGACAGCAGGGAGTGATAGACCCAGCCTTCGGCACCCTCGGAATCGCGCACCCGGCGCCAGTTCTCGAACTCGGCGGTAATTTCGACCGGCAGCCCCGACCGGGTGTAGACCCAGGCGACGTCATTGTCCTTGGTCGGGCCGGCCCGGACGTTCACGTGATCCGACTTCAGGCTGACATAGCGCGGGATCGGCAGGCCGCTGGTGGTGGGGCTCATATCCTTGGCGGAATGTCCGGGGATGACCGACGCGCTCAGCATGCTTCCGACCAGCGCCACCAATGAACCGAAACGCCAGACCATCAACTCGTCTCCTGCCGAAATGCCCAACCCGCATTCGGCGAATTGCAACCCAAACCACGCCCGAAGGCCCCTGCGCCTGCGCCGTTCGCTCCCGCACTGCAAGTCCGAGGGGTTCTTGTCTTGGCCCGGCCTTCTGCTAGAGAGGACGGAACGCCTGAGAGCCAGAACACCCGAATTTGCCCGTCGTTTCGCCTTGGCGAAGAGCCGGGGCAAGTATCGGGGAACCCTAGGAAACGCGAAGGAAACGCCGGGACAGCGCGGCTATCAGCAGTGTCGAACAACCGGGTTAATGAGGCCTCAACGGTTTGCTTTTTGGCAAGCCGCGCGTCATGAAAGCAGGACATGTCGGTGAAGAAAAAGCCTCTCGTCGTCGTCACCCGCAAGCTGCCGGACTCGATCGAGACCCGGATGCGCGAGTTGTTCGACGCCAGATTGAATCTCGACGACACGCCGATGACGCCGGAGCAGATCGCCGAGGCGGCGCGAACCGCCGACGTGCTGGTGCCGACCGTGACCGACATGATCCGCGAGGACGTGATCAATCAGCCCGACTGCAAGCTGAAGATGATCGCCAATTTCGGCAATGGCGTCGACAATATCGACGTGGCGGCGGCGCATGCCCGCGGCATCACCGTGACCAACACCCCGAAGGTGCTGACCGAGGACACCGCCGACATGACCATGGCGCTGATCCTGGCGGTGCCGCGGCGCCTGATCGAGGGCGCCTCGATCCTGACCGAAGGCAAGCAGCATTGGGCGGGCTGGTCGCCGACCTGGATGCTCGGCCACCGCATCGGTGGAAAGAGGCTCGGCATCGTCGGCATGGGCCGCATCGGCCAGGCCGTGGCGCGCCGTGCCCGCGCCTTCGGCCTGCAAATCCACTATCACAACCGCCGCCCGGTGGCGCCTATGATCGCCGAAGAGCTCGGGGCGACCTATTGGGAAAGCCTCGACCAGATGCTGGCGCGGATGGACATCATCTCGGTGAATTGCCCGCACACGCCGGCCACCTATCATCTGCTCTCGGCGCGGCGGCTCAAGCTGATCCGGAAAGAGGCCTATGTCGTCAACACCGCGCGCGGCGAGGTGATCGACGAGGACACGCTGATCAAGCTGATCGAAGCCGGCGATATCGGCGGCGCAGCCCTCGACGTCTATGAGCACGAGCCCGCGGTGAACCCGAAGCTGGTGCGGCTCGCCAAGGCCGGCAAGGTGACGCTGCTGCCGCATATGGGTTCGGCCACCATCGAAGGCCGCGTCGAGATGGGCGAGAAGGTGATCATCAACATCCGAACCTTCCTCGACGCCCACAAGCCGCCGGATCGCGTGCTGCCGAGCATGCTGTAAGCGCTCGTAGCCCGGATGGAGCCAACGGGTCGCGCGAACGCGCGCCCGATGACAGGCTCCGCGCAATCCGGGACCGCTTCTTTCCATAACCTCCCCTTGAAAAGGGGAGGTCGCTTTGCTCGCAGAGCAAAGCGGGTGGGGATCTGCTCTCTCCGCTTGCAGCGTCGCCTGTAGCTGACCCCCATCCCGACCTTCCCCC
>NZ_JBUYWT010000045.1:0-61889 GCF_055264925.1 Bradyrhizobium sp. KZN70725 | reverse complement strand
GAATCACGAATCACCCAAAAGCAAAACCTAAAACGCAAGAAAGCGAGGTCCAATACCCCGCTTTCCTGCAAAATCGAATACTACATCAAGACCAATTCTGCTTATTTCTCAGGTCAATCCGCATTCTTCACGGACGACGCCTTGGTGGAAGAGATTGCTTCCGGCGCCCCATGCATCGAGGGCCGCCTTCATCGAGCGGGCCGCGATCGCAAGATCGTAGAAGTCCAGCGAGGTCTGAAACGTCCTGAGCTTCCTCGCCATGAGGCGTGCCGGTTCGCGGATTCTGTTAGCGCCGGCGCGCGACCCAGATCCCGATCAGGAAGGCGACGATGAGCGACTGCAAGGGCGCCTTCACGGCAACCTCACGCAGCCGCTCGGCCCAGCGCAGCGCGACATCCTGCGAAGGCTGCTGGAGCAGTCGCCGGGGCGCCTCGGAAGTCCGACCGCTTCCGTCCTCCTGTTCCATTAGCCCCGAGGCTTCCGTCATCGCCGAGGCTTCTTTCATATCCATACGGCTCTCCTATCACAGGGTCAGGCCGACTTCCGCGGCGGCTTGGCGGTGGGCTTCTTCGCTGTCTTTGCCGTTCTGGCAAAACGCAAGGTAAGATCGCCAGTTCCAATTGCGGGCCGGAACGATTGCGACCATGCCCGTTTGAATCGTCTCATTGTTTGCGGAGTTGCGTTGTGGCGTTTCAGCGTAGGAAGCCCGAGGCGATCGGGACCAAGGCGCTCTTTCCCGGCTTCATCGCGCCGGCCCTGGCATCGCCGATCGATAAAGTGCCGAGCGGCACACGCTGGATTCACGAGATCAAGTTCGACGGCTACCGGGTGCAGACTCACATCGCCCATGAAGAGGTGAAGATGTACACCCGGCGCGGCAACGACTGGACCAGACGCTTCAAGAAGGTTGCTGACGACGCCTGGCACATTTCCACATCGTCACCCATCATCGACGGCGAGATCGTTGTTCCCTCGGCAGACGGCACGACCGACTTCTCCGTGCTGCAGAACGAGCTGCGAGGGAAGTCAACCAGGATCGTGATGGTGGCCTTCGATCTTTTGTACCTCAACGGCCGCGATCTCCGAAAGCTGCCGCTGAAGGAGCGCAAAGCGCTGCTGAAGAAGCTCGTCGCTGGCACCGAGGTCCAGTTCAGCGACAGCTTCGAGGTGGGCGGCCCCAAGATGTTCGCGCATGCCTGTAGGCTCGGATATGAGGGCGTGGTATCGAAGGTGGCCGATAGCGTGTATCCGACCGGCGCCCGCAGCCGCGACTGGGTCAAGAAGACCTGCGCCCAGCGCGAGACGCTGACCATCGCCGGCTTTGCACTGGATGGCAACGATTGGGACGGCATCTATGTCTGTCGGCGCCACGGTGACGAGTTGATTTACGCCAGCAAGGTCGACCACGGTTTTGATAAGGCCTCGGCCACGGACCTACGCGAGCGCCTGACGCCGCTGATCCGCAAGACGCAGCCCTACACCAAGCGCATTGCGCACAAGGCGATCTGGGTTGAGCCGAAAGTGCTGGCCGAAATCGAGTATCGCGCCAAGTCCGCCGAGGGCAAGGCGCGACATCCGTTCTTTCGTGGTGTCCGGGACGATCTATGAACGAGCCGGCGTGCATCCTTTGCGATGATACTGGCTGGGTTTGCGAAAACCACCCCGACCAGCCCTGGACTGGCAATCACGCATGCAGGTGCGGTGGCGCTGGCGCGCCCTGTCCGAAGTGCAACAGGCCGAAACCAGACGATGAATTTCCTCGGCTGCCACGAGGTTTTCGAAACATGTTCAGCAGGCGCGATCGCCGCCGATAGCTCACCCTACGCCGCCGGGCGACGAAGAATTTGGATCTCAAGTGTTCCGCTTATCAGCTGAGAAAGGCCGAAAGGCCGGCTCTGTCGAGGCCTGAACCGAGACATCCTTCGCCCGAGACGCTAGCTCGGCCTCGAATCTGTCGATCTCGGCCTGGTTGCGTTCGATGAACGCCGCGAGCTCATCGCGGGACATTTCGGCAAACGCCTTATGCTGAGGCTCCAAATCCTTCCGGGTCGGTGTGATGTGCCCTGCGCGGTCAAGGACCTTCATCGACAGACCCGCTCGTACCCGCGCGCTCACCTTTTCATCCTGCAAAAGTGACTTTGCGACGCGATAAGCGAGCGGTGCGCCCACCGCTGCAAGGTCCAGTTGGATTGACTCGGAGACCGCGGCCGCGACCGCCGGTAGACGCAGCGTCCGGTAGACCGATTTCGGGTGATAGCCGGCCAGGTTGGCTGCTTCCTCCGGCGATTTACCCTGTACACGATATAGCGCACGAGCTCGCGTTGCTGCTCGGGCGCCCGAGGGACAGACCGGCGTCGATCATGGACTATCTGCCCTTGCTCTCGTAGCTTTTGACGGGTTCGAGCCATTCAAAACGCCGCTCCGACTTCAACATGTTCTTGAGCTTGCCCTCGTATTCGACCCGATAAGCTTTCTTCAAGTGGTAGTCTTGGAAATACTGCGCGCTGCATGCCCAGGTCTCGTAGAGTACCAGGGTATCGGAATCTTCCACCGAACGGTGAAGATAAGTGTTTACGAAGTCCGGTTCATTCGACATTTCGTCGAGCACCTTTACGAGGCTCGAATAGAGTGCTTCGCGTGCTTCGGCCTTGACGGGCAAATGAACGATGAATGAAATAGTCTGAGACATGGATAAGCTCCCAGAGTTGGACCAAATGTGCTCAATCAGCCGTTTCGGCGGCGTTCAGCTCGGAGCAGCCGTGGCGGACTTAAGCAGCTGATAATCTTCGATGACATCCCTGGCTCCTAGTAAACGAAAAGCTATGCTGCAAGAGCAGAATATGTAAGCGCGACGTGGCCGAGGCCCGCTGTGTCGGACGAACATGCACGCTGTGGCTTCGAGCAGAAAAGAGCACCGCAATCTGACGATGACTACGACGAGTTCGATAGCATGGATCGTTGTTGCTTCTGCCGAGACGGAGCGGACGAGATTGGACTGTTCAGCGGCCGCAGTCCAAAATGCAAAAAGCTGCGATGTGGGGCCCAGGTTCAACTCGTGGACATGCAACCATCTCAAATTACTCTTCGAGGCCGTGGCCTAAAGCCACTGCGAGAGGGTTGAAACCAGTTAGCTGCCGGCCTGCGGAGGCTCGCGTCGCGAAATGTCGGTTGCGGAAAGTGCCGAGAAGGTCGGAGCGGATCGCTTGATGTCGTCGGATACCTCCTCCATCCAATTGAAGCGATCTTTTTGCCATGCCCGGACAAGCTCCGCCTATCGCCGGCTGAGCAGGATGTTGCGGTGCTGCAGATCCTTGATCCTCTCGGGCGCAAAGTCGAGCTGGCCAAGGACGTCTTCATTGTGCTCACCCTGATAGGCCGGCATGCCGGGCGACGGCAGTTCCGAGCGGCTGAAGATCCAGGGATTGCCCGGCATTCGGACCAATCCGCCGGCCCGGTCATCGACCTCGACCACGGCATTCCACTCCTTGGCCCAATCGGTCTCCACGAACTCGTTGACGGTGCGCACGCGCCCAACCGCGAGCCCGGCTTCACTGACCTGCGCCTGCAACTGCTCGAGATTCTCGAACGTCGTAATCCAGGCGCGGATTTCGGCGAGCAACGGCGCGAGGTTCTGCCGGCGCAGGCTAGCGGTGGCGTAGCGGGCATCGGCCAGCAAATCGCTTCGCCGCATCATCGCGCAGTAGCGCGTGAACATCGGTGAATAGATCGGGCTGGCGGCGATCGTCAGGCGGGTGCCGTCGGACATCTCGAAGATGTGCGACTCATTAGCCGACAGCGCGATAGGCTCGCCGTCGGTGTCGATCCCCGACATCATCGCGCCGGCGCGCTCGTTGACCGACAGCATCGTCGCAGCCATCGACACGTCGACGTGCTGTCCCTCGCCGGTGCGGTTGCGATGCTGGAGCGCGGCGAGCACGGCGATCACGCCCTGCAGCCCGGTATAGACATCGGCATGGCTGCATGAATCGCCGCGTGGCTCCGACAATGCCGCACCGAAATGGTCCTGCACGATCGAGGTCAGGCCGGTCTCGGCCTGCACCGTAGGCGCAAAGGCCGGCCGGTTGCGCCAGGAGGTCGACTGCCCGTAGCCGCTCAGCGAGACATAGATGATGCCGGGGTTGAAGGTACGGACGTCGTCGTAGCTGAAGCCGAACCGCGCCAAGGTGCCGGGACGGAAATTCTCGACGATGACGTCGGCCTCCCTACACAGGCGGGTGACTATCTCGCGTCCCTCAACATAGTTCAGGTCGATGCTGAGATTCCGCTTGCCGGCGTTCTGCTGCACGAAATAGAGACCCATACCACCGACGTAAGGCAGTCCGGCGCGGCCAATGTCGCCGGACGGCGGCTCGATCTTGGTGACCTCGGCGCCGAGGTCACGCAGCGCCTTGGTGCAATGCGGACCGGCCAGCACGCGAGTGAAATCGACCACCCGCAATCCCTGAAGAGGCGCAGCCGACATCGTCAGTCTCCCTCGAAGACAGCTGTTGCCGGGCCCGACGCGAAGAAGGCGTCGGCGCCGCGCTGGCGATCCCTGGCCTTCCAGATCATGTCGTTGATCTCGACCTGTCGCGCGTCGGCAGCGGCGACGCCGCCGCGCGCCTGCAGGTTCGCCTGCATCTTGATGCCCGCGATGACCTTGGTCGGGCCAGCGGCGAGCTGTCGGGCCATGGTCATCGATGACGCGCCCAATTCGGCTTCCGGGACGACGAGGTTGATGATGCCCCAGCGTTCGAACGCCTCGGGAGTGTGACGGCGGCCGAGCATCGCGATCTCCTTGGCCCGCGCGATGCCGGCGCGTTGCGCGATGCGCTGCGTGCCGCCGAGCAGCGGCAGCAACCCGACCGCAACCTCGACCTGGCCGAGGAACGCGGTGTTCGCTGCGATAATCATGTCGCAGGTCAGCGCGAGCTCAAGCCCGCCGCCAAGCACGCCGCCATTGACGGCGGCAACCGTGGGAACCGGTACATCCTCGAGACTACGCCAGATTTTTTCGAGACCGGCCTGATCGGTGTGCAGCTTGGTGCCGATTCCCCAGGACGCCATCTCCGCGCCGGCGCAGAAGTGCCGCATCGAGCTACGCAGCAGGATAGCGCGGCAGCCGGCCGCAACCACCGCGTGGTAGGCGCCGACCACATCGTTGATGAGCTGGTCGTCGAGCAAATTGTGCGGCGGCTTCGCCAGCGTCACCACGCCAACCTTGCCGTCCATCTCGTGAACTACTGTCGTCATCAGGTTCCCTCCGCTCGATACAAAAGCCGGCCGGCAGCGCTTTCGACGCAGCGTCACGGCGGTCAGACGTCTCCTCGCTGCGGGCCTGCCCGGCGCAGATCCCGCTGTTCTGATGATTTGAATGTCGTCCGTCATAACAAACGTGACAACGTCAAGCTCTGCCAATTATGATGTCGAAAATTGCCAAACGGCCGGAAGAGCCGTTCGTCGGCCCGTCAATCTGTGCCAGCCGGACGTGGAGGAAGTGCCATGAAGCCGATCAAGATCGTGATGCCGATCTCGAGCGACCCCGATGCGCCGACGCAGAGCCTGCTCGGACTCGGCGCGCTGGCCGCCGAGCTGGCGGCACAGGGCGTGTCGGTTCGGGAGCTGTTTGCGCGGACCGGTCTCGATGCTTCCCAGCTCGAGGATCCCCACGCTCGCATCTCGCACCGCCAGCGGCTGGCGATCTACCGCAACGCGATGCGGCTGGCGAAGCGCTCCGATATAGGGTTGCTCGCAGGCGCTCGGCAGCGCATCAGCGATTACGGCATTTACGGTTATGCGCTGGTGTCGAGCCGGACATTCGGCGAAGCGCTGATGTTCTCGCTCGATCACATCACCATGGCCGGGCCGGCGGTCAGGCAGATCAGCTTCCGGATCGAGCACGGGACGACCGCGATCCTTCGCAGCCATGGGCTCGACCCGCTCGGCGAGCTGCTGCCGTTCGCCGCGGAATTCTGGCGCAGCTCGATGACCGCGGTGTTCAGCCGCATCCTCGAGTCGCCATTCCCGAGCAAGCGGATGATCTTTCCGTTTGCCGCGCCCGTGCACTGGCGCAACTACGAGCGGATGTTCAATTGCCCGATCGACTTCGGCGCCGATCGCATGGAATGGCATTTCGACGCCAAGGTGCTCGATCTGCCCTGCCCCAACGCGAACCCGATCACCGCGAAGATCTGCCAGCAGCTCTGTGACGTCGTTATGACCGAGCGGCCCGGCGAATCCGAGCTGGTCAGGCGGATCAGAGCCGCATGTCTCAACAGTCCGAACCGATTTGCCGGCGCGCCGGAGATCGCATCGCAGCTCGGGCTGTCGCTACGAACCTTCCACCGCAGGCTGGCGGAGGACGGGCAGTCGTTCCAGTCGATCGTCGACGGGATGCGGCAGTCGATTGCGACGGAGTTGCTCGAGAACACCCATCTGGCAATCGATCAGGTCGCCGAGCGTGTCGGCTTTGCCGACGCTACCAGCTTCCGCAAGGCGTTCAAGAAGTGGACCAACCGCTCGCCGTCGGACTTCCGTCACCCTACAGCGCAGCGGCCAGCAGTGTCGCCAGACGCGTGACCAGCAGCAGCGATAACCCGACCGCCAATGTCAGGAGCTGTCCGAAGCGGAAGTCGTCTGGATCGAGCGCCGCGTTCTGGAGCTGTGCGTAGGTTAGCAGCGATTGACACTCCATATCACCCTCCCGCCATCAGGCATGGTTGTTTCCGGCAATGACGACGTCCGCCCGCCCGATCCGGCCGACGCATGAGCCGAACCCGATGCCCGCAAAACCTTCCCGGCTGCAGCGGCCCCGGAAGGTGACTTCATCGCCATCCTCGAGGAAACTGCGGCTCTCGTCGCTCGCAAGCGCGGCCGGCCTCGATCCTGCGGCGGTGAACTCGAGCATGCTCGAAAGCTGCGCCGGGCTAGGCCCCGAAATGGTGCCAGTGCCGATCAGGTCGCCCGGCAGCAGATTGCAGCCATTGATGCTGTGATGCGCGATCATCTGCGCCGGGGTCCAGTATAGGTATTTGGCATTGGATGTGAGAATCGCCGCGGCGGGCTGGTTCGCGGCGCGCATCTGCGCGGTCGAGAGCAGGACCTCGAGGTGGACATCGAGTCCGCCGTGCGATTGATCGGCCGCGTCGAACAGATAGTCGAGCGGACGCGGATCGCCGTCCGGCCGCGCCAGCGCCGCGACGCGGAACGGCGCCAGCGCATCCGACGTGACGACCCACGGTGACACTGAGGTAGCAAAACTCTTGCTGAGGAACGGTCCGAGCGGAAACATCTCCCAGCGCTGGATGTCGCGCGCCGACCAGTCGTTCAGCAGCGAATAGCCGACGATCTGCTGCGATGCTTCGGCGATCGGGACGGGATTGCCGAGCCGGTTGCCGGCAGCGAGGTAGAAGCCCATCTCGAGCTCGAAATCCAGCCGTTCGCACGGGCCAAAGCCCGGCGCTGCGCCCGCCACCGTGGGCGGGCGTTGCCCGAGTGGCCGTCGCACCATCCCGCGCCCCACTTGCACCGACGAGGCACGGCCGTGATAGGCGATGGGCACCCATTTGTAGTTCGCGGGAAGCGGATTTTCCGGCGTCAGCAGCGCGCCCGCCGCCCGCGCATGATAGATGCCGGCGTAGAAGTCCGTGTAGTTCGAGATGCGTGTGGGCAGATGCAGCGTCGCATCCGCGATCGACGTCAGCAATTCGGAGGCGCGGCGCCTGGTGTCATTGGCCGCGCTGCCCTGCCCCAGCAGATCGGCGGCGCGGCGGCGCAGCTCCCGCATCGCCATAGGTCCGAGCGCGAACAGCGCATTGAGCGTGCCTTGCTGGAGCGCCTGGCGGATCGGCGCCGCGAGGTGCTCATCGGAACCGAGCGCTCGCTTCAAGTCGAAGACGAAATCTCCGATCGCGGTGCCGATCCGGGGCTGCGGATCGGCCGCGGTGCTGAAGATGCCAAGCGGCAGATTCTGGATCGGGAAGTCGGTCGCGCTGCCGTTTGCCGTCTCGACAAAACTCCGCCGTGCCGGGTCGTGGGTCTCGTCGAGTTGAACTGCGTTGGTCATGCTGCCTTCCAGGTTCCTCGATCCGTGCCGTCCATTGTCACGAGGCTGCGGCTGCGAGAGCCGGCCGCTCGCTGGCCAAAGCCGCTCCGATCTCGGATTGGATGAACTGCGCCGCAAACGCCTCGCGTTCGCGCGCAGCGCGCTCGCTGCGATCCGTTACCGAGAACAGCCAGACGAACAGGAAGGCGAGCGGCATCGAGACCAGAGCCGGATTGTCGTAGGGGAACAGCGCCGTCGGAAAGCCGAGGACGGCGATCCAGACCGTCTTGCTCAGCACGACCAGCACGACCGACGCGACGAGGCCCGCGAGACCGCCGGCGACGGCGCCGCGCGTCGTGGTGCCACGCCAGAACATCGCCATCGCCAGCACCGGAAAATTGCAGCTCGCGGCCACCGACAACGCAAGTCCGGCCATGAACGCCACGTTCTGGTTCTCGAAGGCGTAGGCCAGCAGAACCGCAACGACGCCGATGGCCACAGCCGAGACCTTCGAGACCAGCAGTTCGCGCGCTTCGGATGCCTTGCCGCCGGCCAGCACCTGGCCGTAGATGTCATGACTGACGGCGGAGGCGCCGGCGAGCGTCAGGCCGGCGACGACGGCAAGGATGGTCGCGAATGCCACCGCGGAGATGAATCCGAGCAGCAGCGGACCGCCCATCGCGTGGGCGAGATGGATCGACGCCATGTTCGGCCCGCCAACCAGATCGGCGATCTTGTTGAACTGCCCGGATGCCGCGACATTGAAATAGCTCGGATCCGTCATAAGGATCGCTGCGGCGGCAAAGCCCAGCACCGGAATGATCCAGCAGAAATACGCGACGCAGGCCGTCGCATAGAACACCGATTTGCGGGCCGCGGCGGCGTCCTTCACCGTGAAGAACCGCATAAGGATATGCGGCAGGCCGGCAGTGCCGAACACTAGCGCGAGGCCGAGCGAGATGGCGGACACCGGTTCGGCGAACAGTCCGCCGGGGACCAGAATAGCGGCTCCCTTGGGATGGACGTGGCTTGCGGCCTCCAGCAGCCGTCCAAGGCTGAACTCGAAATGCCACAGGGCAGCCAGCGCGAGCAGCGTTCCGCCGCACAGCAGCAGCACTGCCTTGGTGATCTGAACCCAAGTGGTCGCCTGCATGCCGCCCACGATCACATAAAGGATCATCAGCACGCCGACGCCGAGCACGGCGAAGATGTAGTTGATGCCGAAAAGCAGCTGGATCACCTTGCCCGCGCCGATCAGCTGCGCGATCAGGTAGAACAGCACAACGACGAGACTTCCGGTCGCGGCGACGAGCCGGACCGGCGTCCGCTGCAGGCGAAACGCGGCGGCATCCGCGAAGGTGTAGCTGCCCAGATTGCGCATACGCTCCGACATCAGGAACAGCACTATCGGCCATCCCGTGAGAAAGCCGAGCGCGTAAATGAAGCCGTCGAAGCCGTTGGCGTAGACCAGCGCGGATATGCCGAGAAATGCGGCCGCCGACAGGAAATCGCCAGCGGTCGCCAGACCGTTCTGCACCGGCGTGATCGCGTGTCCGGCGGTGTAGAAGCCCGCCTTCGATCCGGTGCTGCCGGCCGAGCGCCAGGTGATGACGAGCGTGACGGCGACGATAATCAGGAACATTCCGATCGCGATCCAGTCGGGCCCACGCGCCGCCGCGGCGGACGCGCCCTGGGCCATCGCCGCGAATGGAAACACCACGCAAAGTGCGATCAGCAGCCATCTGGCGATCATCGGCCGAGCTCCCGATTGACTCTGCGCGCGAGTTCGTCGAAGCGCGTGTTCGAGCGCTGAACATAGAAGGCGGTGAAAGCGATGATCGCCGCAACCATGAGAAGGGCGAGCGCGAAGCCGAGCGGCATCGCGCTGCCGGCGAAACTCGCGCCGAGCGCGGCTTTTGCGGTCGAGATCAGCGCAATGAAGCCGAAGAACATGACCAGCGTCAGGATGGAGAGCCACCATCGCAACCTCGCGCGGCCTGAGACGAGCTCTCTGAACGCGCTATCGGCAAGGATTTTTCGCGTGCGCTCGGGCGACAGTTGTGGCATCCGATTCCTCCCTCAGAGACATTTTCCGACCGTCGCGTCCTTCCGCGTGCGTTGCGCCGCAGGGATTCGGGGCTCAGGACGTCTCTGTTCCGAGGCTCCGAGCATTAGAATCCGGACCACATCCGGCAAGGTGATATCCTGCCAAACTCCGGGTGATTTCATGCCATGCTGGGTGCGCCGCGATTGTCGCGCCATCGCCTGTCTCGACATCCCGGGACGATGCACAAGCCGGACAGTCGTAATTCGCCTGTCAGCCGACCTACGGGCTGTCGTCGATGCCTGGGCGGCAAAGCAGGACGATACTCCCGGCCGCTCTGAGGACGTCCGCCGGCTCATCGAGTTCGAGCTAACTGTATCGCCCACGGCGCTGCGCGCTGAACGGCACAGGCCCAGGGAGCGCGCCCGCGAATTGGCAGGCGACGCAATCCACAAGGTGACCGACAGTACAGCCAGCCAAGACGATCAGGCCAGCCGCAAGCGCAAGCTCATCAAAAGGCCGGAGCGGTTTCACAAGGGTACGCCGCGACAGAAATCTAAAATGATCACAGCCTCAAGATCATTGCCCCATAATAGGATCGAAAGCTTGCTTCGCGCGTTGAATGAGTCAGCCCAAATGGGAGGTCAACAATGATTAAAGAGCGAGACCGACGGGCGCCGACGGCTGCGGAACGCGAAGCAAACAAGGCGTTCAAAACTGTCAGGCCGAAGGATGCTATGACGGATTACGCCAAAGCGCAAAAAGCGGTCCATGATAATCGAGAGCGCCTAAAGGCCGAACGGCTGGCGCGGGAGGCAGAAGCGGCCAACCGCACAAAAGCAGACTAAGCGTCCCATGTGGATGATCACGGAGGACCAAAGTTTGTGAGGGTGAAATGGCCCTGCACTTCCGCCGAGTCGATACTGAACTGGAGATTTGGATCGCAAGCAGCGACGACTATTCATTCGTCATCAGCAACGAGAGCCGGAGTGGACCTGGATTGCATGGAGAGCCGGGCTTTGTTGCATCATATCGCCCCGACTTTCTGAATATGCCAGCGGCTCACGTGTCCGGGTCTCCCTTCAGTTCGTTCGCTGAAGCCGAGCGGGCCTGCAATGCGTTCCTGGGGCGCCTCATCATTAAGGGATGACTACCGTTATCCGCCCGCCGCGGCTATGGCTTCTTCTGCGGCATCGCCGTGGCCGGCCGTTGCAGTCTACGCCGGCAAAGCCAAAGAGCAGACCATCGCCGAATTCCTGCTCAACATCATCCCGAAATAATCCTTCGTGCCCGAAGCGTTTATCGGCTCGTTCAAAAGAAAGGCTTGCAGAGCAAATCGAAGTTTATCGATTGCGATACTGGTTCCGTAACTGGGCTCAATGCGCACGAGGTCCGTCATATGGGTCCAAACCGATCTCGGCGGTCCGCTTCGCCTTGGTCGGCTTTCCTCGCGAAGAAACGCGATCGTCGCTCATACGGTCTGGTTGCAGATTCGAGTCCCGCCGGACCCACCAGCAAATCAGTTACTTGTCGGGTGGTGTCCCTTCATCGCCCATTTAGGATCATCCACCCGAAATGCCTCACGCCTTCGCGGTAACCATTCTCCACAGCACCTCGGTCAGCACCGCGTAGCCCTTGTCGAGGGCCGCGGGCGCCGTGAACTCGCGCGGATTGTGGCTGAGCCCGCCCTCGCTCGGGACGAAGATCAGCGAGGACGGAACAGATTTCTGGATCGCCAGCGCGTCGTGGCCGGTGATGGTCTTGAACGTCATGGCCTTGAAACCGAGATCCGCGGCGACAGAAAGAACCAGTGCCACGCCGCCGGGATCAAGCACGGTCCCCGCTCGCCTCTCGTCGGCAGCGATCGAGATACCAACGCCGATCTCGCCCGACTCACGCGCGATTCGCTTCAGAAAGCGATCGCTGATCGCCGAGACCACGGCTTCGGCCTCATGCCGGATCTCGAACCAGACCCGAACACGGCCCGCCACGACATTCGGCGAGTTGGGATAAACGCTGATGCGCCCCGCGGAGGCATGGGCGCCCGCAGTCTCCCTCGCGACCTCCTGGTACAGCGCCTCGATAGCCCGGGCCGCTGCGCGCAGTGCGTCGCGGCGGAGCGCCATCGGCATCGGTCCGGTGTGCGAGTAGTCGCCTTCGAACATCACCGATATCTTGCGCGTCATCCACGCGCCGGACACTGCGGCAATGTCGCCAGCCGCCTGCTCCAGGCGATCGCCCTGCTCCACATGCAACTCGACATAGCGCACCGGATTGTGTTCGAGGGGCGTCGTCCCGCAATAGCCGATCGCGGCCAGCGCCTCGCCCAGGGTGACGCCCTCTGCGTCGCTGCACGCATATGCATCCTTCAGGCTCAGGGCGCCGGCGAAAACCGAGCTGCCGGTCAGGCTGGGCTGGAAGCGGGCCCCCTCCTCATTGGTCCAGTTCACGACGGCGAGGTTGCGTCGCGCGGCGCCGGGATTGGCACGGCAACGCTCCCTGACGGCCTCGACCGCGAGGATTCCGGAGAGCACGCCGAAGACCCCGTCATATCGTCCTCCGGTCGGCTGGGAATCGAGGTGCGAGCCGGTCATGACGACGTCCGTGGACGCCGGCGCCAGCATCGCCACGCCAAATAGATTGCCGATCGCGTCGATCCTCGGAACAAGGCCGCGATCGGCGATCTCGTGCAAGAAGAGGTCCCTCGCCTGCTTGTCGCGCGCCGTTCCAGCCAGCCGACACACGCCACCGTCGTCGGTCGCACCGATCCTGGCAAAGCGCGCGATGAGGTCATGCAATGCGGTCATGTTTGCTCCAGCGATGCAATCCAGTTCCTCAGCTCGGTCTGACGGCAATCATGGCTCAGAATGTCGCGGTGAAGTGCCAGTTTCCAGGCGAGATCGCCACGCCGTTCGTCCGCCTCGAGCGCCGAGAGGTCGGCGGCATAACGCGCGAGCGCGTCCAGATCGGCAAAGAAACCCTCGTCAACCAGGAGCTGTCCGTAGCGCTGGATGACGGCGACGACGTCGTGCAGGCGATATTCGGGATGATACTGCACGCCCCAGAATAGCCCGCGACCGAAACGGATCTCCGCCGCCTGAACCTCGCACATGGTATTCCAGGCGGTGACGGTTGCGGACTGCGGAAGGCGGGTGACAATATCGCTGTGGATGGCCGGCGCGTCGAACACCGCCGCACGGCCAGCATGCATGGGATGAGCGCGGCCTTCAGCCGTCAGCATGATCCTTCGCGCGAATCCGACCTCGCGCCCCGCCGGGTTGAGACCGACCTCGCCGCCCGCTGCGACCGTGGCGAGCTGCAAGCCCCAGCACGAGCCGAACATTGGCACTCCGCGAACGAAGATCTCGCGCACGAGGTCGATCTGCCGCAGCGCTTCGACCTCTCGCTGGTAGATATTGAGGGCCGACCCGGTGATCGCGATGCCGTGGTAAGCTTCGAGCGGTTGCGGCAGCGCGAAGCTCGCATCCGCCGGTGTCGCGATGTCGACGACGACGCGAGGTGCAAGCGACCGCAGGACCGCCGCATAGCTCTCCGCAGGCATTGCGCCCGCCGTCTCGGCGATCCGTCGCCGGCCGGCCAGCGTGTTGCCCTCGAGAACGAGCAGCCTCAGCACGGCTCAGCTTCCAAGATCGCCTCGAATGGCGGCCAGCGTCAGCTGCTTGAACTCCGGCTCGGTCAACGGCCGCGGATTGGCACCCGCAGTCGGATCCTTGACGGCATCGGCCGCGATCGTTCCGGCGTCGGTCTCCTTCACCCCGAGCTCGGCGAGCGTATGCGGCACGCCGAGCTTCTTGCGGAAGGCCAGCAGCCAGGACAGCACGGCATCGAAGTCTTGGCTCGGCAGGTTGAGCGCGCGGGCAATGTGCGGAATCTTGTCGGCGATCGCAGCCTTGTTGCAGACCAGGACATAAGGGAAGACCACACCATTGGTCAGCCCGTGATGGGTATCGTATCGGGCGCCGACCGGATGGGATATCGAGTGGATCGCGCCCAACCCCTTCTGGAACGCGGTGGCTCCCATCGAGGCCGCGGCGAACATGTAGGCGCGCGCTTCGAGGTCGCGACCGTTCTCGACCGCGCGCGGCAGATAGTTATCGACGATCTTCATCCCCTCCAGTGCGATGCCGTCGGCAAGCGGGTGAAATGCCTTGACGCAGTAGGCCTCGAAGCAGTGCGACAGCGCATCCATGCCGGTTGCCATGGTGAGAAACGGCGAGAGACCGACCGCGAGCTCGGGATCCTCGATTGCGATCCTGGGCATCATCATGGGATGGAAGATGATCTTCTTCTCATGGGTATCCTCACGAGTGATCACACCGGCGCGGCCGACCTCGGACCCCGTGCCTGCCGTCGTCGGCACCGCAATGATCGGCGCGATGCCCTTGGTGTTGGCGCGCGTCCACCAATCGCCGACGTCCTCGAAATCCCAGACCGGGCGCGACTGCGCCACCATGAACGCCACGCATTTGCCGACGTCCAGCGCCGAACCTCCGCCCACCGCAATCACGCCGTCATGACCGCCGGCCTTGAAGGCTTCGACGCCGGCCGTCAGGTTGGTTTCGGTCGGATTGGTCTTCACGTCGGAAAACACGGCGAGCGGAATGCCCGCCTCGCGCACACGGTCGACGATGCTGGCGATGAGATCGGTCTTGGCAAGCCCGTGATCGGTGACCAGCAATGGCCTGGTGAGGCCGTTGGTCTGGCACGCCTCGGGAAGCTCGGCAATGCGGCCCGCGCCGGTAACGACGCGCGTCGGAAAATTCCAGGCGCCGGTGATCTGAACGTCCATGTGCTGCTCTCAATGCTCGATGCGAAGGTGGAACGATCTTGGGCGGGTCAACGCCTCGAAGCCGAGGCGCGACATGCCGACACCACGTCCGGTGTCCTTGAGGCCGGTCCACGCCAGGGCGGGATCGACATAATCGCAGCGGTTCATGAATACGGTGCCCGTTGCGATGCCGTCACCGATACGTTCGGCTGCGGCGGCGTCCTCGGTCCAGACCGATGCAGTCAGGCCATAGGGGCTGTCGTTCATTAGGCCAACCGCCTCCTGATCGGAGGAGACCTTCATGAGGCCGACCGCAGGCCCGAAGCTCTCCTCCATCATCACCTGCATGGAGTGATCGACGCCGACCAGGACCTGAGGCATCAGATAGGCCGTACCGATCTTGTCCGCCGGGAACCGGGCCGGATCGATCAGAGGCTGCGCGCCTTTTGCGACGGCCTCGCCGATGTGGGCGCGGACGGTATCGGCAAAGCGTGTCGCCGCCATCGGGCCGAGCGTCGTGTCCCGCGACAGCGGGTTGCCGAGCCGGTAGCGCGCGGTCAGGCCGGCAAAGGCGTCTACAAAGGAGTCATAGATCCGCTCATGCACGTAAATCCGCTCGATGCCGCAGCAGCATTGGCCGGAGTTGTAGAAGGCGCCGTCCACGAGCTGCTCGACCGCGAAATCGAAATCGGCATCCGGCCGCACATAGGCCGGATCCTTGCCGCCGAGCTCTAGCCCGAGGCTGATGAATGTCCCGGCCGCCGCTCGCTCGACCGCCCGGCCGCCGGCGACCGAACCGGTGAAGTTCACATGGTCGACCGAGCGCGATGAGATCAGCTCACTGGTCATGACATGGTCGAGCGTGAGCGTCCTGAACACCCCCTTGGGCAGGCCGACCCGGTCCAGTGCCGCCTGGAAGCGCTCACCGACCAGCAGGGTCTGCGCGGCATGCTTCAGGATCACGGCGTTGCCGGCCAGCAGCGCCGGCACGATGGTGTTGGCCGCGGTGAGATAGGGATAGTTCCAGGGCGCGATCACCAGCACGATGCCGGCAGGAACGCGCTTGATCATGCGGCGGAAGCCGGGCTGCCCGGTCGGCACGATCGGCGCCAGCGCTTCATCGCTGAGCTCGACCAGCACGCGGACGCGCTCCTCCAGGCTGCGCAGTTCGCCGCCATAGCGCACCGGCCGGCCCATCTGCATCGCGAGCTCCGGAACGACCTCGTCGTTCTGCGCCCGCATCTCGTGCAGGAAGGCGAGCATCATGGCCTTGCGCTCGGCGAGCGATATGCTCGACCATTCCTGCTGCGCTTTCCGTGCTTGCGCGAGAGCCGCGGCGACCTCGGCACCCGTTGCGACGGGCCGCCGGGCAACCTCGCTGCCGTCGACCGGCGAAATGCAGACGATATCGTTCACGTGATGTCACTCGTTTTTGGAAGGGAGGATCCGTCTCAAATGATCTCGAAGTAGCGAGCGAGCTCCCAGTCGGTGATGGCCTTGCGGAACTCGCGCTCCTCCCACTGCCGCGTCATCGCGTAGTGATCGACGAAGACGTCGCCAAACAGGTTGCGCGCCGCCTGCGAGGCGACCAGCCGGTCGGCCGCCTCCGACAACGTGCGCGGAAACGCGCGCTCGGGCGGATGCTTGCGCTCATAGGCGTTGCCGATGATCGGCTCGTCCGGTTCGATCCTGTGCTCGATTCCCCAGAGGCCCGATCCGAGCGCGGCCGCGATCGCCAGATACGGATTGATGTCGGCGGCAGCGACGCGGTACTCGACGCGCTGGCTGGCCGGCTTGCCGGGAATGACGCGCAACGCGCAGGTCCGGTTCTCGATTCCCCAGGTCGCGTCGGTCGGTGCCCAGAAGCCGGGGATCAGGCGCGAGTAGCTGTTCACGGTCGAGGCCACCATCGCAAGCAGCTCCGGAAGCAGCGCCTGCTGGCCGCCGACGAACCAGCGCATGATGTCGGACATGTCGCCGGGCCTGCCGCTCTGATGAAACACCGGCTTGCCGTCCCGGTCGCGCAGCGACAGATGCAGATGCCCGGATTGTCCGGGATAGGCGTTCGACCATTTGGCCATGAAGGTGAGCATCTTGCCCTGACGCTCGGCCCAGACCTTGGAGAAGGTCTTGAACAGCACGGCGCGGTCGGCGGCCGCGAGCGCATCGGTGTATTGGATCGCGGCCTCCAGCACGCCGGGTCCGGTCTCGGTGTGCAGGCCTTCGACCGGCATGTCCATCTCGTTGCAGAGCTTGAGCAGCGAGCGATGAAATTCGGACTCGACGGAGGCGCGCAGCATAGAATAGCCGAACCAGCCTGGCGTGAGATTCTTCAAGCCGCGAAAGCCCTTCTCGCGCACGCTGTGCGGCGTCTCGTCGAACACGAAGAACTCGAACTCCGCGGCCACGGACGGCGAGAATCCCATGCCCTCGGCGCGGTCAATGACGCGCCGCAGCAGCCGGCGCGGACACACCCCCGCCGCGGCGCCCTCGAATTCACCGAGGAAGAACAGCATGTTCTCTTCCGTCGGCACATTGCGGCAGGTCGAAGGATCGATGCGCGCGGTCGCGTCGGGAAAGGCCGTATGCCAGCCGGTGAATGCACAATTGTCGTACATCTGGTCGTTGGAGTCCCAGCCGAACACGATGTCACAGAAGCTGAAGCCGGCCTCCAGCGCGCCGACGAACTTGTCGCGCGCGAGATATTTTCCGCGAATGACGCCGTCGAGATCGACGATGCCGAGCTTGACGTGGGACAGGCCCCGCTCCTCGACAAGGGCCTTCGCCTCGGCGATAGTTCGTACGCTTCTTGCATCCATGATCTTCAAATCTTCGGCTTCTGTGGCATCGCGGGCTATCGGCGATCGCGTCACGACGCGGCCACCTCGCGCAACTCCTCGTCGCACGCGGTGATGAACATGTCGGCGTGGTCCTTGCCGAAGCACAGCGGCGGACGAATCTTGAGCGTGCTGCCGAACGGACCGGCAGCACCGATCAGGATGCCGCGCCGGCGCAGGCGATTGATCAGCAGGCTAGCGAGCTCCGGTGCGGGCTCCTTGCTGTCGCGGTCGCGCACCAGCTCGAGCCCGATGAACAGGCCGGCACCACGAACGTCTCCGATGGTCATGTGGCGATTGCCGATCTCGCGCAATCCATCCATCAGGTGACGGCTGACCTCGCGCGCATTCTGCATCAAGCCCTCGTCCTCGATGACGTCGAGCACGGCAAGGCCTGCGGCCGCGGCCACCGGGTTGCCGCCGAAGGTGTTGAAGTACTTCACTTCCGCGGCAAAGCGATCGAGCAGCGCGGCGCGCATGGCGACGCCTCCCATCGGAAAGCCGTTGCCCATGGGCTTGCCCATCGTGACGATGTCGGGGACGACGCCATGGCGCGCGAAGCCCCACATCGCCGCCCCGGTTCGTCCGAAGCCTGGCTGCACCTCGTCGGCGATGAACAGCCCCTGACGTTCGTGCACGAGCTTCACGGTGGGGGCCAGGAAGCCGGCAGGGTCGGCATGGATGCCATCGCTCGAAAAGATCGTGTCCACCAGCAGCGCAGCAAAGCCGAAGCCGCTTCGCTCGAGATCGGTGATCGCTGCGGCAACGCTGTCGGAAAAGCGCTGGCCGGGATCGCCGACCGGATTGCGATACATCTCGGGTGCGGGAACTGCCCGCACGTGGGGCGGCAGCGGCTGACCGGGACGCGAGGACGGCGAGACATCAGTCACTGCGGCGCTATTGCCGTGATAGGCGGTCTCCGTGACAATGAAGCCCGTCCGCCCGGTTGTCACTTTCGCGACCCGTAGCGCAAGGTCATTCGCCTCGCTGCCGGTGCAAGTCAGGACCAGATGATCGATCCCGCGCGGAAACGTCGCCAGGAGACGCTCCGCATAGCCATCGACGACGTCGTTGAGATAGCGTGTGTGCGTGCTGAGCAGGCCGGCCTGACGGCTTATCGCCTCGACAACGCGCGGATGCGAATGCCCGACCGACGGCACGTTGTTGTAGAGATCGAGATAGCGCCGACCATCGACGTCGAACATATAGACGCCTTCGGCGCGCGCCATCCTGATCGGCTCCTGATAGAACAGCACCGAGGCTTTTCCGAACGAACGCAGGCGTCGTTGCACCGCCTCGCCGAGCGCTGGGTCGATTGACGACACCCGACTCTGATCGAAGGCGTTCAACGCCAGAATCCCTTTTTCCTGCTGCATCGCCTGCCTTTCCTTTGGCCCGCGGCCTGCGCGGACCAAAGCCGTCCCCTGCGGCGATCATTCCCCAGCCGTTCCACTGCGACCTTGGATCTATGTGCGAATCCCCACAACTGAAAAGCAGATTGCAGGCAAGAGACACCAGAACGTCAGACATGCGCTCCGCATTCCAAAGCCATACTTCATATGTTTCAGTGCCTTATGTGATCGCCATGATTCCTTTGCGAATTCCATAGGCAGCACGGCGCCCAAAAAATGAGGAATATGCCACACAATTGATGTGGACTCACAACATCACTTGGGGAACGATCATGGCACGGACGCTGGAGAGGTTTGCAGCCGGAGAGACAGCGGAATGACGAGTGACGCCCCTGCTGCGGCCGACAAGCGGCCACGAAAGGCCGACGGCGACCGCCTCTCGAAGCTCGCGCGCCACAAGCACATCATCTCGCAACTCACCGCCGCGCCGACGCTGCGGGCTTCCGAGCTCGCCGCCGTGCTCGGCGTCTCCGGCGAGACCATCCGGCGCGATCTGATGGAGCTTCAGGAGCAGAAGCTCATCAACCGCACCTATGGCGGGGCGTCCCGTCCCTTCGCGCTCGAGCCGGCGCTGACCGATCGCAAGGCGATCATGATCGCCGAGCGCGAGGCGATGGCCGCGGTGATCGCCGACCTGATCCTGCCGAACGAGGTGTTGATGCTCGGCGCCGGCGCGACCACGTTTCACATCGCGCGACGGCTGGCCTCACGCGCGCACGACATCACCGTGATCACCCATGATTGCGCCATTGCGGCCGCGCTAGCCGTCAATCCGTCGATCCGCGTGCTCTGCTGTCCCGGCCGCTATCACCCCACCGAAGGTTATGTGTTCGGCACGCAGACGATCGCGAACATCAACAGCTATGAGGCCAACCGCGCCATCGTGAGCGCGACCGGCATCAGCGCGCGCGGCGCGAATGATGCCGACGATGAGGCCGGTGCCATCTATGGCGCGATGGCCAAGCGCGCCGCAGAAGCCATCCTGGTGGCCGATCACGGCAAATTCGACCAGCGTGCGCTCACCGTCTTCGCACATTGGACCGATATCGATCGCCTGGTTACCGATCGGCAGCCAGAGGGAGCTCTGGCAACCGCTCTCCGTGAAGCCGGAACGGAGATCATCGTTGCGCAACCCTGAGAAAGGCCCAGCCATGGCACGCCTGACATCTGTTGCTTCCCGCGAGGAACACACCGGCCTTCATGCTGGCAACGACAAGGGCCCCGGTCCCACGCAGGATTGGCGGACCCGGATCGGACGCCTCGATCTCGAACTCGTCGGGCCGGATCACGCCTTTGCCCGCAACTGGGAACGCGTTGCCTGCATCCACGATGCCGCCTATGTGCTGGTGTTTCCGCAGACTGGATGCGTCGCATTCAGCCAGGACAGCCGCATCGGGATCGCACGTCCCGGCGAATATGTCCTGCTCAGCGAGCTCGCCTTCTACGAATTGTCGTCTGACAAGACCGCGCGCTTCCTGATGTTGCGGATTCCGGCCGCCGAGCTGCGCGGCCGGCTCGTCTCGGTTGAAGATCACATCAGTCGCCGCTTCAAGCCAAACGAACAGATGACGCACCTGCTGGCGGGCATGATCCGCAGCGTGGCCGAACTGTTCGTCGCCTCGCCGCCGCCGAACCCCCAGGCGCTCGCGACCGAAATGATCAGCTTCGTCGCGCTGACCATCGGATCGGAGGATCGCGGCGCCGCAACCGATGTGCGCAACGCGCGCTATCACCTGCGCCGCCGGATCGTCGACTTCATCGAGAGCCATCTCGGTGACCAGTCGTTGTCGCCGAAGAAGATCGCGGCGTCGAGCCGCATCTCGCTCAGTTATTTGTACAGCCTGTTCAACGACAACGAGACCACGGTCAGCCAGTTCGTCCAGACCAAGCGGCTGCAGCGGGCGTATGAAATCCTAGTCGCCGATCCGAAGGGCCGGCGGACCGTCTCGGAGGTCGCCTACGAAGTCGGCTTCAAGAACGTGTCGCATTTCTCCCGCTGCTTCAGCCGGCACTTCAAGGTGGCGCCGCGCGACGTTCGCCAGGCGCCCGTGTCGGCGCCGCAGCCGGCCGCTGGCGGGCGCTCGCCGCAGCCGAGGAGCCCTGCCGCCCGAGTGGCGCGGCGCAACGGATTCGACTCCCCCTATTGGGAGATCGACAAGCAATCGGTCCACGAGACCGCGTAACGCCCGATCCCAAGGCAAGGCGTCGTGCGTCCCGCGACGTCGGCGCGCCTCCCGCCCGGAGCGACCATTGGACGACATTCAAGACAGATTATCCGCAAGCGAGCTCGCTTCGTTCTTCAATGAGCTTGCCGACGTGGCCGGACGGATCGCCGTGACGCACTTCCGTTCCCGCGTCGATTTCGAGCGCAAGCCGGACCTGACGCCGGTCACGATCGCCGATCGTGCGATCGAAATGGAGCTACGGCAGCTGATCGGTTCGCGCTTCCCCGATCACGGCATCCTCGGCGAGGAGATGGGATCGACGGCCGGGGACCGCTACACGTGGTATCTCGATCCGATCGACGGAACGAAGAGCTTTATCTCCGGCATGCCGCTGTTCGGCACGCTCGTCGCGCTCGCCGACGAGAGAGATGGATCGATCACCGCCGGCATGATCGATATGCCCGCGCTGGCCGAGCGGTGGTACGGCACCCGGCAAGGCACCACCTTCAACGGCAAGCTGGCAAGGGTGAGCCGCACCACGCGACTGGAAGACGCGCAGATCTACACGTCATCGCCGGACTTCTTCACGCCGAGCGACTGGGCCCGCTACGATGCGCTCAGCCAGAAGGCCATGTTCCGGCGATTTGGCGGCGACTGCTACCAATATGGCCTGCTCGCATCCGGCCACTGCGATCTCGTGGTCGAAACCTCCCTCAAGTCGTTCGACTTCATGCCGCTGATTCCGGTGGTCGAGGGCGCTGGCGGCATCGTCCGCGACTGGCAGGGGCGGCCGCTGTCGCCGGAATCCGATGGCCGGATCATCGCGGCCGCGAACGACAGCCTGCTCGAGCAGGCGCTCGCGATCCTCAATCAATAACTGCGGAAGCCCTCCTGTCGCGCGGCTCAGACGAGCCGCAACCAGCCATCCCAGCGGGGATCGTACATCACGTCGCGGGCACGCATGTATTTCCAGACGCCGTACTTCTGATAGTCGAAATCCCAGTCCTTGAGCTTCCTGTTCACAACCGCCCATGACGCCCATTTCAGGTCGGCGAGCGCCCGGTTGAGTATCACGCGCGCGACCATCTGCGGCCGCACCTCGCCCAGATATTGCTCGATCAGGGCCTCCGTCAGATGCTCGTCGAAGAACATCTCGGCGAACAGGACGCCGAGCTCATAGCTACGCTCGTTGTTGGAAGCGAACTCATAGTCGATCAGCTTCATCGGCCTTGGGGCGCCTGATTCCGCCGAGATAAGGAAATTGCCCGGCATCGGATCGTTGAAGCACGGCACGAGATCGAGACCCGACGCCAGGAACGCCGACTTGGCCTGATTGTAGCGATGCATCAGCCAGGGCATGTCCTGCGGGAAATGCGCGCCGAGCTCCCTGCCCTGCTCGATATGTTCCTCGATCATGTCGAAGATGGTCTTGGTCTGGCCGAGCTTCGGGCCGGCATGCAGGCGGCGGTAAAGGTCGAGAACGTCGGCCTGGATGGCGGCATCGCCGAAATCGGCATTGGTGCAGGCGCGATAGCCTTCGAGGAACTCGCTGATCTCGAGCCCGTCCGTGGCGTCGAAAAAGATCACCTCGGGCGCAACGCCCATGGCGTGGGCATTGCGCGCAGCCTCGTTGGCGGTCACGCGATCGATGAACATCTCCGAGCCCTCGCCGGGCACCTTGATGAAGTAGCGCCGTCCATCGCCGGATATCTCGACCAGCCAGTTCTGATTCATGAGGCCGCCGACCAGCGGGGTATAGGCCGCCCCCTTGCCGTGCCATTGCGGCACGCGGGCGATCGCTGCCTCGATATTGCGCTCGTGGACTGTCGCTCCCTCGCCGAGCTTCCTGCGGACAGTCATGCGATCCTCCGAAGCATCTCGCCAAAGCGCGGCTCCCGGACCGTCATGCGGCAACGTACGAAGCGCCAGCTGGCGAACTTGTAAAACTCAAAGGTGTTGCGCGCCGACCGCGCGGCGAGCACGGCGCCGATCAGGCCCCAGCGCAGATCATCCGCCATGCCGTAGATGCGGGCGCGGCTGAATGCGCGCTCGTCGAATCCGCCGGCGTTGCGGCTGAAGGCGTCGCGCGCCTCCGGCTCCTGCGCGAAGGCTTCGACGAGGAAGCTGCCGAGGTCCTCCAGCGGGTCGGCCGTCGTGGCGCGATCCCAATCGATCAGGCGAACCTCGCCGGTGTCGCTGATCAGGATGTTCGAGACATTGCCATCGCCATGGATTGGCACCGGTTTGATGTCGAGTTTCCTCAAGGCATCGGCCGCAAAACGCAGCTCCTTGACCAGCCATTCCGCATCAGACGGCAGTTGCGCCTTCGCGGCCTTTGCCGCCTCGTAGAAATGCTCGATCTCGTCGAAGACTCCCATGCGCCGCGGCAGAGGCGCCCCTGCCTGGAACAGGCGCCGCGCCGCGATGACCGCGTCGACGATCTTCGGCTCCAGCATCCGCTCCAGCGTGCCGACCCGCCAGCCACGGTTGAGATCTTCCATGACCAGAAGTCCCGCGTCCGGATCCGCCGCAAGCACCTTGGGACCGATACCGAGATCGGATGCGCGCCGGGCCGCTTCGAACGCGCAGGCAACGTCGATGTAGAGCTTGGCATCCACATCCATGTTCTTGATGAAGATGCTCTCGCCGCTTCCGTTCCTGGTGGCGCGCCAGGGAGCGCCGTCGACCCCGCGCCAGCTTGGCGAGGCGAGGACCGGAATGGCGGGCTCGATCACGATATCGCCCGTCCCCCATCCCGGGAGCCCGGCAATGTAGTTCCGGACCGTGGCGATTTGCGTTCCAGATTGGCTCATGACGACTTCTGATCTCTCGCGGGTGTCGTTCGGCCCGCCTGTCGCGGGCCTCCCGGTTTGATGACAAATTCGATCAAGACAGATGCAAAAGGGATGCCTCGCACTCCACCAAATCATGCCCTTACGGCAGCGGCACTACCCCGACAGGGGCGACTTTCGCTATCCGGACACTGATCCAGAACGCCATTTGTCGAGGCCAAGATGTCTGCTGCGGAACTAATCGGGATGAGCCTTACGGGGCTGACGGAGGCCTACGCATCGCGCGCATTGTCGCCGGTGGAGGTGTTGCGAACCGTGCTCGGCCATGCCGAGGCGGTCAATCCCGCGATCAATGCGCTGTTCTGCTTCCGTCCGGAGCAAGCCATCGCAAGCGCGCAAGGCTCGGAAGCGCGATGGAAGGCGGGAACCGCGCTGGGTCCGCTCGACGGCGTCCCCATGACGGTCAAGGACAGCGTCGCCATGATCGGCTGGCCCTATTTTCACGGCATCGGCGCCAACCGTGCCCTGCCGCCGTCCAACTACGATTCGCCGCCGGCGATCGCGCTCCGCGAGGCCGGCGCGGTGATCTTTGCCAAGACCACGATGCCGGATTGCGGCCTGATGGCGTCGGGCATCAGCTCGCTGCACGGCGTTACCCGCAACCCCTGGGGGCTCGCCTGGAATACCGGCGGCTCGTCGGCCGGCGCAGGCGCCTCCGTCGCCGCTGGCGCCGGCTATGTTTCCGTCGGCACGGATATCGCAGGCTCGGTCCGCCTTCCGGCCGCCCATTGCGGACTGGCCGGACTGAAGCCGACCCATGGCCGTGTGCCGCATTTGCCGGCCGACACCATGCGCATGGCAGGCCCGATGGGTCGCAGCGTGGATGATATCGCGCGCCTGCTGACCGTGCTGACGCGGCAGGACGAGCGCGACACCTGGAGCCTGCCCGCCGATGGCGTGCGCTATCACGAGCATCTGAAGCGCGACGTGAAGGGACTGAAGATCGGCGTCCTCACCGACATGGGCTTCGGCATGAAGGCCGAAGCTACGGTTCGCAGCGCGGTCGATGCGGCCGGCAAGCTGCTCGCCGGCGCCGGCGCGATCGTCGAGCCATTCACCTCTCCGCTCACCGACGACGCCTATGCGCCGATCGACCTGTTCCTCCAGGTGCGCGGCTATCTCGAATATGCATCGCTGCCGCCGCATGGCGACACCGCACGCGACATCAATCCCTACGTTCGCGCATGGTGCCTTGGCGGGGCGAAACATTCGGGCGCCGACCTCTACCGGGCGCTGGGCCGGATCGCCAAGATGAAGGCGGCGCTGCTCGCGGCCTTCGAGGGCTGGGACTATGTCATCGCCCCGACGCTGCCGGTGGTGAATTTCCCGGCCGAGGAGCCCGGCGTGTCGCGTGAGACGCCGCTCGCGCACACGCTGTTCACCGCCATGTTCAACCAGACCTGCCAGCCCGCCTCCACCGTCTGCATGGCATTCGATTCCCGCCATCTACCGATCGGCGTCCAAGTGACCGGGCACCGCTTCGACGATCTCGGCGTGCTGCAGGTGACCAAGGCGCTGGAGGACATGCGCTCGTTCGCGATGGACTGGCCGTTCAAGCCACGGCCCTGAGCGCTCAGGCCGCGGCCTGCGCCGGGTCGCCGTCGAGAAGGTGGCAGGCGGCGAAGCGCCCCGGCGCGTGTTCGACCAGCTTCGGCGTCTCCAGCCGGCAGCGGCCGAACGCCTTCGGACAGCGCGAGGCAAAGCTGCATCCCGCCGGGATATCGATCGGGCTCGGCGGCTCGCCCTCCAGCAAGAAGTCCGCCGGGTTGAACGGCTTCTCCTCCAGCGTCGGGGCGGCCGAGAGCAATGCCTTGGTGTAGGGATGCTGGGGATCGAAGAACAGCTCGCGGTTGTCGGCGATCTCGACCATCTCACCGAGATACATCACGGCAATGCGCGTGCAGACCCTGCGCACCATTGCGAGATCATGGGAGATGAAGACATAGGTGAGGTCGTTCTTCTCCTGCAGCTTCGAGAACAGGTCGATCAGCCTTGACTGCTCGCGTTGATCCAGCGCGGACAAGGTTTCGTCGAGGATCAGCAGCTTGGGATCGAGGATCAGGGCACGCGCGATCGAGATGCGCTGGCGCTCGCCGGTGGAGAGCGTGTTCGGGAGCTGGTCATAGAGCTCGGCGGCAAGACCGACCTCGGCCATCGCTGCGATGACCCGGCTGCGCAGGTCCGCGCGGGCGACATTGCCGCGGATCAGCAGGCTCTCCTCGATCATGCGGCCGACGGTGGTGCGCGGCGGCAGCGCGTTGTACGGATCCTGCAGCAGCAGCTGGAATTCGCTGCGGGTGCGGATCAGCTCGCGCGGCGACAACGCCCCGAGCGACGTGCCGTTGAGGACGATGCTGCCGTTGTCGGGAACCTCCAGCCAGGCCAGCAGGCGCGTGAGGGTCGACTTGCCGCAGCCGGATTCCCCGACGATACCGAAATTCTCGCGCGGCATGATGTCGAGCGTTACGCCGCGCACCGCCTGCACGTTGCTGTAGCCATTGAACGTCCCCCGCTTGCGCGCGCGATAGGTCCGAACAACGTGCTCCACCTTCATCAGCGGCACTTCGTCTTGCGCCTTGCGGCGGGCCAGCGGGCCCTCGGTGGTCGCCCACATGCGCGGCACACTGGCAATGGCCTTGCGCGTGTAGTCGGTCTGTGGCGAGGCGAGCAGGCCGGCAAACGCTTGCTGCTCGACGAACCGGCCCTGATGGAGCACGGCCGTGCGGTCGCCGAACTGGCCGAGCGTGGGCAAGGAAGACGACAGATAGATTGTCGCCATCCTGTGGCGCAGGCACAGGTCGTGGAGCAGCGCCACGATCTGTGCCGCGATGGTGACATCGAGCGGCTGGGTAATGTTGTCGGCGATCAGGACGGCGGGCTCGGCGCAAATCGCGTCCACGATCATCGCGCGCTGCATCATGCCGCCGGAAAATTTTGCCGGGTAGTCCCAATAGCGCTCCTTCGGCGATGGAATCCGGACCTCGCCGAGGAGCTGCACGACCCGCTCGCGGCATTCGCGCGGATTCCATTCGGGCCTGACGCTGTGCAGCTTTTCCGCGATCTGGGTCCCGACCGGTATCGTCGGATCGAGCGAGCTTTGCGGCTTGGAGCCGATATAGGCGATGTCGCGGCCGATCCGCACCTCGCGCGCCCCGGCGCCGAGAATGTCGTGGCCGGCGAACGTGACCCGTCCGGAGCGATACGCCAGACTTTCCGGCAGCCAGTTCGCCAATGCGCGGCTGAGCACGGTTTTGCCGGCGCCGCTTTCGCCATAGATGCCGAAGATCTCCGACGTGTTGAGGCGGAAGGAGATGTGATCGAGGATCGGCGCGGCGCCCGGTGCCGAAGCGCCGACCGTGAGGTCGTCAACCTCCAGAATGAGCGAGAGATCCATCTCAGAGACCCCCATAGATGCGGTTGCGCGCCTTCTCGAGCGCCGACCCCATCAGGTTGATCGAGGTAAGCGCGATAGCCAGGAACACGCCCGGCGTGGTCGCGATCCACCAGGCATTGATCAGGTATTTGCGGGAGTCGGCGATGATGCTGCCGAAGCTCGGCGTCGGCGGCTGGATGCCAAGCCCCAGGAAGCCGAGGATCGCTTCGAAGATCATCATGCGTGCGACGTCGAGCACGGCGACGAATGCGATCGGCGGCAGGATGTTCGGCGCGGCGAACAGAAACAGGATCCGCCAGTCCCCGGCGCCGAGCACGCGCAGGCCGCGGACATATTCCTTGCCGCGCTCGGTGACCGCGGCGCTGCGCGCCACGCGCGCGTAGAGCGGCCAGCCGGACAGCGCCAGCACGATTATGATGGTCGGCACCGTCGGCCGCGACACGCCGAGAATGGTGATCGCCAGGATGATCATCGGAATCGACAATTGGGCATCGGTGATCCGCATGATGACGGTGTCCCACCATTTGCCCTTGAAGCCGGCGAACAGGCCAAGGCCGCAGCCGATGACAAAGATGAGCAGGACCGTGACGACGCCGACCAGCAGCGAATAGCGCAGGCCGATCAGGCTGCGCATCAGCATGTCGCGGCCGAGCTGATCCGTACCCAGCGGATGATCCCAGGTCCATTTGTCGCCGAGAAAGACCGGCGACATGAACTTGTCCTTCACCACCATCTTGGTCGCACTGATCGAGGACACCTCGGGATAGATGGCCGAGGCCAGCACCAGCGCCATGAAGATGAAGAAACCGATCTTGAAGCTCGGCATGCGCCAGGCGGCGGCCATGATGCGGCGGTTGACGGAACGGATTGGGGCCGCCGGCAAGGCGGGCTCCTCGGCGATGATCGTGGTGGCCGTCATGCTCAGATCTCCACGCGGGGATCGACCAGATAGGCGACCAAATCCACGATGATATTGATGAAGACAAAGACGGCGCTGGTCGTGATGGCGATGCCCTGGATGACCGGAAAGTCGCGCCCGACGACAGAGACCACGGTCAGATTGCCGAGGCCAGGATAGTCGAAAATGTATTCAATTACGAGAACGCCGCCGATCAGCGTCGAAAGCTGGATCCCGAGCAGGTTGACTAGCGGCACCGCCGCGTTGCGCAGGGCGTGCGAATAGACGATGCGGCGGCGAGACAGGCCGCGCACCCGCGCCTCATCGATGAACGGCGCTTGCATGACCTCGCCGAGCGAGGTCGTCAGCGTGCGGATGATGAAGGGGGCGATCTCCACCGCGAGCACGAAGGCCGGCAGGATGACATAGGAAAACCCCTGGTAACCGAGCGCCGGCAGCAGCTTCAGCTTCACCGACAGAAACAGGATCAGAACGATCGCGAGCCAGAAATTCGGAATCGAGACGAACAGCGACTGCATTCCGAACGCCAACGCATTCTGCCAACGATGCTGGTGCAGCCCGCCCGCGATGCCGATCGGAAACGACAGCAGCAGCGCGAACACGAGCGCCATTCCGCCCAGTTGCAGCGTGAACGGCAAGCGTTCGAGGATGAGATCGATCACCGGCGCCATATCCGACTTGGTCGGGTCAACATACTGGCCGCCGGTCGCGATCATGCCGCTGCGCGGCCGCAAATAGGATTGCCCGAGATCGCCCTGTACCAGCCCGCGCATGTACCGACCATATTGCACGATGATGGGGTCGCGCAGCCCCATCTTGGTCGCGACCTTCTCGACCACATCGGCCGGCGCCATGCCGCCGACGATCAGGCGCACGGGATCGCCCGGCACCACGCGCAGCAGCGTGAAGATGATCAACGACGTGATGAAGACGATCAGGATGCCCTGCGCGATCCGCTTGACCAGGAATTCCAGGATCAACATCGAGAAGAGCTACCCTTGCAATTCATGAGGACCAGACCCGACCAATCCGGCCTGCGTTCGCGAACCGGCAGGCCGGGCGTACCCGGCCTGCCGAGCAATCATCATGCCAATGTTGCCTTGGTCATGTCCTGCATGCCGTTCGGATAGATGTACAGACCATCCAGCTTCTTGCTGTAGGCATGGATGAAGACCGAGGTGAACAATGCGAGCGCCGGGGCCTTCTTGGCGATGGTCGGCAGCGTCTCGGTCTGCAGGATCTTCTTGCGCTCCTCGATTGTCGTGGCGTTGCGCTCCTTGTCCAGCACCGCGTCGATGTCCTTGTCGACGATGCCGGTGATGCGCTTGGAGGAGGAGTGGAAGTGGGTGCGCAGCACGAGATCCGGCTCGGGCGAGCCGGTGCACCAGCCGCAGTCGATCATGTTGCCCTCACCGCCGCCGGGCTTGTCGTAAAGCAAATTACCCCACGCCGCGACTTCGAGCGTCTGCAGATTGACCTTAAACCCCTGCTCCTGGAGCATTCCGGTAATCAACTCGGCATATTCCTTCGTCTTCGGATAGAAACCGACCGACGTGTAATAGGTGAGCTCGGGCAGGCCCTGGCCTTTGGGGAAGCCGGCCTCCGCGAGCAGCTTCTGCGCCTTGTCCGGATCGAATTCAGGATAGTCGGCCACCTCGGCATAGCCGAACTTGACCGGCGAGATGTGCGCCTTGGAATAGATGCCGGAGACGCCGAGCACGTCGAGCACCTGCTTGCGGTCGATCGAGTAGCATGCGGCGAGGCGAATGCGCGGATCGTCGAACGGCTTCTTCGAGCAGCGGAAGAACAGGTATTTGTTCTCGACCGAAACCGCCTTGTGGATGCTGAAGCGGGCATCCTTCGAGATGGTCTCGACCTGCTCCTGCTCGAGCCGCTCGATGATGTCGGCCTCGCCGTTCAACAGCGACAGCGTGCGCGTCGTGGTGTCACCGACGAAGTGATACTCGACACCCGGGATCTTCGCTGCGCCGAGGAAGAAGTCGGGATTGGCGGCGAGAACGGTGGTGTCGCCTTTCTGCTCGACATATTTGTAGGGGCCCGTGCCGTTCATGCGCGCCGAGAGCTGCGCCTTATTGGCAACGTCCTTGGCCGACATGATCGGCAGGAAGGACGACAGGTAGTAGTAGAGCGTCGCCGGATAGCCCTGCACCTTCGTGTTGATGTGGCAGGTGTAGTCGTCGACGACGTCGACGGTGACGAGACCGGGGTACCACTGCGCCGGACGATCGGGTTGGCAGCCATATTCATAGGTCGCCTTGACGTCGGCCGCTGTGAACGGGGATCCGTCATGAAATTTGACGCCCTTCCTGAGTTTCACCTCCATCGTATAGGTGTCGATGGGCTTCATCGATTCAGCCAGCTCGAAGATCAGCTCGTCCGGCTTCTCCGGCCGCATCGGCGCCCGCGTCAGGTAGCCGAACACGAAGCCCTCGACGATGAGCTGGCCGAGATTGGTATGGGTGGTTGGGTCCCAGTTGCCGGTCAGCGCTTCCGCGCCGAGAAAGCGCAGTGTCTTGCCTTCGGCGGCAAAGGCGGAATTCACAAGAAAGTCGGGATTGACCCGCCCGAAACCGAACGCCGCGGCCCCGGCCAATCCCCCTAACATCAAGTCTCTGCGGTTGATCATATGGTAATCCCTCGATGATTTCGGCAACGCTGAAACTGCTCTCGAGGCCGCAAGGCACTCAGCCGTTTCGATCGTCTTGCACAAATCGTGGCTTTCACGCCTGCAAAGCCTAGACCAAAGGCCGCAATCGCCCGATTCCTGCTGCTCCACGATTCCGTTGCTGACACTCCCGGGGCGCCGCAGTCGCGCACGGAGATTTTCCGCTCCCGGACGCATGGCGCACACCGGCAAGGCAAGGACGCCTTTCCAATGTGCAGCACACAAATCATGGATGCACAGAGCAGCAACGCCATGCAGACAACCATATGATCACGCTCGCGGAACTGAACGGAATCCCAGCATTGGAACAGCGCATTGCTCCGGCCAACCATCCCATTCGCGGCGTCATCTCGGATCTCGACGGCGTCGCCTATCGCGGCGACACTCCGATCGACGACTCCGTCAAGGCGTTTCGCGGATGGAGCGAGCGGGGCCTGCCCTATGCGTTCGTCACCAACAATTCGACGAAATCCGCCGCGCAATTTGCCGCCAAGCTGAGCCGCATCGGCATTCCGGCCGAACCGTCACAGGTCTTCACGACGATTTCGGCGGTCACGTCCCTGCTCGAACGGCGCTGGCCGCGTACCACGCCCGTGTTTGCGATCGGCGAACGACCACTGCTCGAGGCGATCGAGGACATTGGCTATCACCTGACCGACGTCAAGCCCAAGATCGTCGTGCTCGGCTTCGATGCCACGCTCGACTACGCCAAGCTGCGCACCGCGGTCAGGGCCGCACTCGCCGGCGCAACCGTCATCGCCACCAATCCCGATGTCCTGACGCCGGTTCATGACGGCTACGATCCCTGCGTCGGCGTGATCACGGCCGCGGTTGCAGCGGCCGTTCCCAATACGAAGCCGATCGTGCTAGGCAAGCCGCAACCGTTCCTGATCGAACAGGCGCTGGCGCATCTCGGCACCGCCCGGCATGAGACCGTCATGGTCGGCGACCAGATCGGCACCGATATCGCAGCAGGAAAGGCCGCCGGCATGCGGTCGATCCTGCTCGCCAGCGACGTCCCTTTCAATGCGGTGGCGGACGTCGTTCCCGATCGCATCATCGCGAGCCTTCTTGACCTCGCGGAGCCCGAGACGGTCGGTTGGCCGCGATGATGACTCCCGGCCTCATCGAGAGCATGCAGGCCTCTCTTGCCGCGAGCCTGCCGCGCTGGGGACTATCATCGCAATCGACGCTCGCCTTTCTCAGCCATTCCGAGAACACCACCTTTCTCGCGCAGGATCCGGCCGCTCGGCAAAAACTCGTGTTGCGCGTGCAGCGGCCCGGCTATCACTCACCTGACGAGATTGCGTCCGAGCTCGCCTGGATCGACGCCGTGATCGCAGACAACGTGGTGCTCACGCCGCGCCCGGTCGCCGATCGGGACGGACACCTGTTATGCCCCATTCCCCTGAGTGGTGCGACACGACACGTCGTTGCATTCGAATTCCTCAGCGGCAAGGAGCCGGACGCCTCGGACGATCTGGCCACCTGGTTCGGCAAGCTCGGCGCGACCAGCGCGCGGCTTCACGCGCACAGCCGCCGATGGACATTGCCATCAACGTTCCAGCGCAAGGTCTGGGATTTCGATGCCATGCTGGGCCGCCGGCCACTATGGGGTGACTGGCGCGCCGGTCTTGGCCTGCGCGACGATGGCCGCAGGCTGCTGCAGAGGGTCGCCGACGAACTTGAACGGCGCGTCGAGGCTTACGGAAGGGGCGAGCAGCGGTTTGGCCTCGTTCACGCCGACCTCCGCCTCGCCAACCTGCTCGTCGAAGGCGACCGGCTCGGCGTCATCGACTTCGACGATTGCGGCTTCTCGTGGTTCTTCTATGACTTCGCCGCGGCCGTCAGCTTCATCGAGCACGAGCCGGTGATGGACCTGCTCCAGCAGTCGTGGCTTGCGGGATACCGGACCGTCGCACCGGTCTCGCGCGACGACGAGGCCATGCTGCCTGCGTTCGTGATGCTCAGGCGCATGCTGCTGACGGCCTGGCTCGCTTCGCATTCGGACACCGAAACCGCGCGACGCCTGGGTACGGGCTACACCGACGGAACGGTCGCGCTCGGCGACCGGTTCCTGCGCGGATCGTGACGCGGACTTTCGGGACCAGCCGCGGCGCGCCTGTCCGTTTCTCCAGTGTTGTTGCTCCCGGACTCCAGAATGCCGCAACAGATGTTTCCCCGCCGGCTTTGATCCGCGAATGATGGGCGCGCTCGGACATTGCGCGTCCGAAGCGGACTTAACCAGCGAGCGTGGGCGGCGTCAGATGGATATCCAGGCTTATTTCGAGGAGTGGTCCTGCGAGCCCGGCGATGTCGTCCGGCTCGCGATCAGCACGCCGCACGCCACCGTCCGCGCAAGCCTCGTGCGACTGGTCTCGGGTCCCGGGCGCGACGAAGCGATCGAGGGCAAGGTGGTCGATTTCTCGTCGGTGCTCGACCGCACCGTTTCCGGCGGCGTGCAATCCACGGTGGTCGGCTCGCACGCCGAATTTCCGCTTCCCTCACCGATCAACGATGCGGCGATCAGCGTCCATTGCTGGGCATGGCCGACCGTCCCCGAGCGGAGCGCGCCCCAGGCCATCTGGTCGATTGGCGACGTCGCGCTCGTCATCATCTCAGGCGGTCTTGCGCTTCGAATGGGCAGCGCAACGCTCGCAGTCTTGTCGGATGCGATCATCGCCAAACACTGGTATTCGATCCTGACTACCATCGGCGACGGCGAGGTCTGCATCGACCTCAGGCGTCTTGATGCCAAGGTTGGGGCACAACGCACGCTCCGCGCGGCAACCGGCGCGACGGCAAATGCGGCAACGCTCCTGCTCGCGGCGGCCGGCATCGGCCGGTCCGGGTCGCCGCTGGAGCCATATAATGGCAAGATCGACTCGCCAACGCTGCACCTCGCGAAGCCATCCGCCGAGATGATCGCCGCATGGCACGCGGGGAAGACTCCCACGCAGCCGGCATGGGCAGCATGGAAACTCGGCAGGGACTTCGCGTCGGAGACGATTGAGCCGGACGCTGGAGGCGAACAGGGGCACCTTGTCAACGGCGTCGAGCGCGGTGTGACCGGACGCAACTGGGACGGGCGAAGCGACTCCTTCGTCGAAGTTCCCGAGCAGTACTGTGCGCTGCAATTCCACGACGACGACATGGTGGATGCCGGCTGGAGGTATAATCTCGAATTCCGCCTGCCGGAGGACCTTCAAAGCGGAGTCTACGCAGTTCGGCTCGAGGCCGGCGGACGCCGCAATCATTTTCCGCTGTTTGTCAGACCGGTCCTGGGCACCTCGGCACCCGTGCTGTTCCTGGTGCCGACCAACACCTATCTGGCCTATGCGAACGACCACCTGGCTTCGCTCGATTTCTCATCGGTGATGCCTCATGACAAGGTGGTGCCCGAGGACGAACAGTACCTGTTCTCACATCCCGAGCCGGGCCGCTCCTGCTACGATACCCATGCCGACGGAACGCCGGTTCGCTATTCGGGCCGCAGACGACCGCTGTTCAACGTCCGCCCTGGTTTTCCGAACTGGCTAACGGGCTCATACCGTCACTTTCCCGTCGACATGTACATCGTCGAATGGCTGGAGCACCTCGGCATCGAATATCATGTCGCAACCGACGAGGATTTCGAACGTGGCGGCCGCAACCTGGCCGACCGGTACGCGGCGATCGTCACGGGCTCGCACCCGGAATACTGGACACGAACCGGCCTCGATATCCTCGACGGATACCTGCATGACGGCGGACGGGTCATGTATCTTGGCGGCAACGGCTTCTACTGGGTAACGAGCCGGCTCGGTGCAAAACCCTGGGTCATCGAGGTGCGCCGCGACAACAGCGGCACGCGCTGCTGGGATGCCCCCTATGGCGAACGGACCCATGTTGCGACGCCTGAAGCCGGCGGCATCTGGCGCACGCGCGGCCGCGCCCCGAACAAGATGCTAGGCGTGGGCTTCGCATCGGAGGGATGGTCGAAGGGCTGCGGCTATCGGCGTCTGGAGGCGAGCTACAATTCGCCCGCCGCGAAATTGTTCGACGGCATCACTGAGGAAATCGTCGGCGATTACGGCTATGTGCTGGGTGGAGCGGTGGGAGACGAGGTCGACAGGTACGACGTTACGCTCGGAAGTCCCGAGCATGCCTATGTGCTCGGGACTTCGACCGGGCTTGGCAACGAGTATCAGCTCGTCATCGAGGATCTCACTCTTTCGCTCCCGGATCAGGGAGGCGCACAGCGGCCTGACGTGGTGAGATCGGACATGGTCCTGTTTCCGATCGATGGAGGCGGCTGGGTGTTTTCGGTCGGCTCCATCGCCTATGCCGGCGCCCTGGCCTGGGACGGCTGCGACAACGGTCTTTCGCGCCTGACGGCGAATATACTCAGGGCCTTCACCGGCAAGGAGCCGGTGCTCGGAGCATGAGACCGTCAGTGCGACTTCGCCCCCGAAACGAAAGGTCAACGACCCTCGTTCGGCCACGCATACGTTCTGGTTGCAGGATTGAGTGCAAGAAGATCAACATCTTACTGGATACTCGTTGTCCCCCAGCGCGGCGACCGCACAGATACGTGCTTCTTTTTCGTTCGCGCGCAAGTTCACAAAGGCGACTAGCATCGCATGGTGAAGCCGATCATCAGGCTCATGCCGCCCTGCAACAGGAAGCCAAAGATCAGCACCCAGGCGGGATCGGTCTGCTGCGAATACGCCAGCGCGAACACGCCACACCATAAGGCCGCAAACATGGTGCCGCGACGGCGTCCAATCCAGTCGGAGGTCAGCATGCCGACCAGCGGCCCGAGCGAACTGCCCAGCGCCATGACGGGCGCAAAGCTGAGCGACTTCGTGACACTCAGTCCCTGTTTGACGAAGAAGGTCGGCACCCAATAGGAGAAGCTGTAGGAACCGACCAGGCAGGTGATGCAAACCGCCATCGCGAGCAAGGTGCGGGTGACGACGCCGCGCGAGAACAGGATGGAGATCGGTACCCAGGCCGGCGCAGGCGCGGCCACTGATATCACCGGCGGGAGAGGCCCCGCCTTCGAGGCCTCAGCTTCGATATCCTGCATGATCTTTTCGGCTTCTTCATAACGGCCGCGCGCTTCGAGCCAGCGCGGCGACTCCGGAAGCTTGCGGCGCAGGAACCAGACCCATAATGCGCCGCAACCGCCGATCAGATACATCGGCCGCCATCCAAGTGCCGGAATGACGAATAGTCCGGTAAAATTCACAGCGAATGTCGATGCCATCGACACCACGCTGATCAGGCCAAGCGCCCATCCGCGCCGTTGCGGCGGCACAAACTCGCTGACCATGCCGTAACCGCAGACATATTCTGCGCCGATCCCTACTCCCATGAAGAAACGCATCGCCATCAGCCAGGTCATCGAGGGCGCGAGCATCGAGAGCAGGCACATGCTGCCGAAAATCAGAAGATTGAACTGATAGGCAAAACGCCGGCCGAACCGGTCACCGACCAACCCCGTCATCAGCGCGCCAATGGCGAGGCCGGCAAAGGTGATGGAAATGTAGTGGGCATTGGTCTCCATGTTCGACCAGCCCTCCTTAACGAGGGCGCCCAACACGCCGGCGGCCATCTGGTTGTCGAAACCGTCGAAGAACATCCCGAGGCCGATCAGGCTGAGAATCCGCCACTGGAATGCGCCCATCGGGAGCCGGTCAAGCCGGCCCGCGGCGTTAACGGGGGTGGTCATAGAAAGCGTTTCTCCCGCAAGTAGCGGCCTTCAGCGCCGCTTATGCGGGCAAAATAAGCGGAATGCTTTGGGCCGAGTATGCTAATTTACTCATCACGACGATAACTTATCTTCAGAGCAACACAGAGAATGCGGCGCGGACGCGATCAGCCCTCAGTGGGAGGCGCTGATGGCCCGAAAATTGCCCCCGCTGAATGCACTTCGCGTCTTCGAGGTCGCCTCCCGCTCCGAGAACTTCACCCACGCCGCCAAAATACTCAACGTCTCGCAGGGCGCCGTCAGCCGGCATATCGCCCAACTCGAAGCCTTCCTTGGCCTGCGCCTGTTCGTCCGTAATCAACGCGACGTCAAGCTGACGACGCAGGGCGAACAGTACGCGCAGGCCATTGCCGAAGCCTTTGATCGCATCGAACTCGCGACCCAGGTCAGCCGCCGGGACAAGCAGAATCGCGTGGTGCGGATACGGCTGTTTCCCACGGTGGCGATGAAATGGCTGGTCAAGCGGCTCGCGCGCTTCCATACCCTTTACCCAAGCATCAATGTGCAGGTCACGATCGCCAACGATCTCGTCGATGTGAGCGCTGGCGAGGTGGACTTCACCATTCAGACTCCCGCCATTCCAAAGCCCGGCGTGCGTTACGACACGCTGTTTCCGATCGAGCTGCTGCCGGTTCGTAGCCCCGCCGAATTCAACAAGCATCCACCCGTGCACGATTCACGAGAGCTGCTCGACCGCACGTTACTTCATTCAATGAAGCGCCCGCACGATTGGCGGATCTGGTTTGAGGCGGCGGACGTCACACCCGGGAGCTTTCGCGAAGGACTGTCGTTCGGCAATTCCTCGCTAGCCTATCAAGCGGCGATCGACGGGCTCGGCATCGCGGTGGCGCATCTGGAACTGGTCCAGGACGATCTCAAAGCGGGACGACTATTGGCGATCCATCCGCTGGTGGTACGAACCGCCGACAGTTACCACCTCGTCGGCCGCGAAACCGACGTTGGCAGGCCGGAGATTGCTGCATTCCGCGACTGGCTGCTGTCCGAAACCAGGACACAGAATTGACGTTTCTCGATCGGCAAGATCTTGCTCTGCTATTGTCAAATCAGCATCGCTGCGAGCTCGCCGACGGCGCTTGGATCGCCATTTGCCTTGGCGACGCACTTCAGGTGTCACGTTGCTCTAGTCTAGGCAGGGATTTCCTCTCGAAATCCCGGCTTATTTTGTTCGTCAGGCCTATACACGTATCGAGCTGGGCATCTGCCAGAAGCGAAGGCGGCTGATCCGCGAAGGTTAGGGGGATCTCGCCACGCCTTGGCGCTGATGTTTTATTGCTTCTACATCAATGGCTAGGTGAATGATCCGGCCGGCCGAGGAATTCGGAGTCACCGGGAACAGGCTGGCCAACGTCTGCGACAGGCTGGACGTGCTTTATCTTCCGCGCGGCCCCTCGGCCAAAGAAGTAAGCCGGAAGCCGATCGTCATACTTGAGCTTTCACCTCGGCGGGACAGGATCCCAAACACGGCAGATAAGGGAGGTATCTCTTTTTCCCCTGGCGTCGAACCAACCGACCACTGCTTGCTACGCCGAACACGACCCGTCTGTCTGAAGAGATTGAGCTTACTACGTCCGCTTTGCTCCTATAGCGACCAGGTTCGTGCGGCAGCGCAATATGTCGCGATGGGCCAGAAGCGAAAGCCACAATTGGACAACATCTCCCCTACTAACATCAGCGATAAATATCTTCCGTGAATTGGTTCACAAATGGGCGGGCCAGACCGCGATATGCTTGCTCGAGCTCTCGGCCGGCGTGCGCCCAGCGCGATCAGCAGGCTCGAGAAGGCGCCGAACCTCGACGTCCACCGTTCCGTCGCACGTATCGTGTTTCGCAACGCTGCGATCAATGAGTTGTCGAGTTGGATTCAACGGCATTCGGTGCGGCCGAAAGCCCGCGGACCCAGCAAACGACCAGTCTTTTAGTTTTACGCGGTTCAGAGACTTGATCAGAGAATAAGCCATGCAAACAATTTGATGGAGGAACCAATGGTGAAGAGGGCGATTACGCTCGGCGGTGGTGGTCCGGCGGCAGGGCTGCACATTGGAGTTCTGGAAGCTCTTGCCAACGCAGGTATAACCTTTGACGTGTGGGCATTGTCCTGCATCGGCGCCTGGGTTGGGATCGTCTACAATCAGTTTGACAACGTTGATAATAAAGACAGGGCGAAACAGACCCATCAATTCTTCAAGAATGGCGTGTTTCGAGACGACGAAAGCTATAGGCGCTTTCCCATAAACACGGTGTTCGGCCCGGATTGGGAAAGCATCGGCAAGGCTCTGACCAACTTCGTCGCAGATCCCAATACCTATAAGGATTTGTGGGACCCAAACAGGGTCGCGAATGCCTTCAGGGAATCCATGTCGCTCTGGTTCGCTCAACAGCCCGACACGGACGGCGGGAAGAAGTTCACGAGCCCGGATGAGGGAGACGTAAACAGATGGGTTCTTAATCAGGTGCTGGCCCCAAATCCTTTCGTTCGTTATCTCACGTCAATGATGTATCTGTCCCAAGTCACCGGCCTCTCCAGGATCAACTATCCACACAGCCAGTTTATGAAGAGCATAAATTTCGACGCGCTGGGAAGACCCGAAAAGCCATTCATATTCCACAACGCCTGGAATCTCGATGAGCATAAACTCGCGTTGTTTTCCAACCGCCCGATGCCCAAGAAGGTCGATGAGAACAAGAAGGTCGACGGGAAAGAGTACAAAGTGCCTATCGGCGCATCCAGCTTATGTGCGTGTTCAGCCCTTCCCTTCGTGGAAGAAACCGTAGAGATCGACGGAGTTACCTACTGCGAAGGAGCACTGGTCGATACGGTCAACTTCGAGAGCTTGCTCCAGGAGCATCATAAGCCGGGCGATGAGCTGGACGAGATATGGGTGAGCAGGATCGTCGATTCAAAGCAAGTCCGCAAACCGGAAAACCTTCACGATGCCCTGGCCAATCTCTGCCAATTGTTCGCAGCGACCGTTGGCGAAGATGACGTCAAGCTCTTCAAATACCACGTGCGGTACGACAAGCCAAAATCCGGAGAGCATCCGTGGAAGGGCACAATCGTCGAGATTCATGTGCCGGGGCACATCAGTTTCAAATGGAACCACAGCAACCTGGACAGCGGGAGACAGTTGGGAAGGATCGCTGCTGAACAAGCAATCAAGGCATACTACGAACACGGAAAACGTCCGCCGCATGACGGGCCACATTTCATAAATGAGAATCCTGCGGAAAGCGATGAGGCGGGATGGCGAGAGGTTAAGGAGGCATATCACGAATGTCGAAGGCGGGCTGCGTAACGGCAAGGTAAAGCAGCCTTGAGGCCGACCTGCTGAGCCAAGCTCCAATATCCGCAAGTCGAGGCGCAATTACTGCAGTCGGTCGAGTAATGCCTTTGCCTGCTTCAGATCCTGCGTTTCAAGACCCTCGACGAACCAGCCGTAGATGGGCACGAGCTGGTCGAGCGCTTCGCTGGTTCTGCCCTGATCGATCCACAAGTTGGCGAGGTCTACTGCTACTCGAAGTTCAAGGGCCTTGGCGCGCTGACTTTTCGCAGTTGTCAATGCGTGATCGAGCAGTGATCGTGCATCGGTGCTGGCCTCCGGTGCATCGCGGACGAGCAACACGCGCGCTTTCAATCGATACAGCTCGGCCTCAAATATCCGTTCGCTATTGCGGCCGGTTGTAGCGAGACCCTGCTCAATCAGTTCGAGCGCGGCTTCGCTTTGATGGCTCGATAACAAAGCGGCACTCAGGAGCACATATAGTGCTGTGATGCCAAGCTGATAGCCCGCGCCGCGATATTCGTTCATCGCCGTGCGGATTTCCTCGAGCGCAGCGGACGAAGGATCAAGGAAGGCGGCGCTTATCCCCCGGATGGCGCGAGCCAATCCTCGCCACTGCCGGAATCCGAGCTCTTCCGACAAGGCGAGACAACGATCGGCATAACGGTGTGCCTTTCGGAAGTCACCCCGAAGAGCGTGGACAATGGATGCATAATAGCATCCATAGGCCTGCGAATGCGGATGACTGATGACGTCGGCACGCTGAAGGGCGGCATTTACACGCGCGAGTGCCGTATCAGCACGGCCCTGCAGCCAGAGTGCCCATGACATCAGAGCCAGGTCGGCCACACCCGCATCCTGGCCGGCAGCACGCGCCGCCAATCTGTCATGCTCGCTGCTCGCTTCGAACGCTTCGAAGGCCCGTTCGATCACCTCCTGGGCACCTACGAGATTTCCCATGAAAAGGCGTATCATCCCTTGCCCACGCATCGCGTTGAGCAATGTTGGTCGATCACCCCGACCCTCCGCAAGATCGAGCAACACCGAGATCATTTCCTCGGCGACCGGCAACTCGCCGCGAATGACGCTCGCGGTGGTCAACCAAAACATGATTTGTAGTCGCTCGGGGGGATCTCCGAGCCGCTGGCACAGCTCGCGCGCTCGCGCAAAGGTCGCCACCGCCTGGGGCGAGGCCGGCCCCTGGGTGGCAATGAGGCAGGGCCCGAGCGCGTACTGGAAATCAAGCTCCAGCCGGTCTTTAAGCGCACCGTCGGCCAAATGGGCCGAGAGCTCAATGCCTTTGCGCAAGTGTGCGATCGCTTCGAGGTTGGCGGAGCGCATGGCCGCTTTCTTGCCTGCCTGGAGCCAATATTCTCCCGCCTTTTCGAACAATCCCGCCTCGGTAAGGTGGAGTGCGAGAGTCTCGGGTTGAGACTCCACAATTTCCGGGAATCGTTGCTCGAAAGCGTTGGCGACGGCGGCATGCAGCGCTGCGCGTCGGCTCTTCAGAAGTCCCGCTTCGGCGGCGTCCCGCACGAGCGCATGCTTGAAGGTGTAGACCGCCCGGGGTATCTCGCCTCGGCAGAATATCAACTCCGCCTGAACCAACTGGGCAAGCGCCTCCTCAAGCCGTTGCCTTGGCAGCTTGGCGACCACGCTCAGCAGTTCGTACGAGAACTCGCGCCCCACAACGGCGCCGATCTGAGCAACTTCCTTCACGGGGGCCAATCGGTCGAGCCTAGCCATCAGCGATGCGTTCAATGTCGTTGGAATCGCCAACGAGGGTAGCGGACCGCTGACCACGTAATGGTCGTCTCGCTCCTGCAGCAAGCCGGTTTCGAGCACCGCCTTGGTCAGTTCCTCGACGAACAGGGGCACGCCGTCGGTGCGAGCGAGGATTTGGTCCAAGACCTCCTCCGGGAGCGTCTTGCCTGCCGTGACGCGCTCGATCAAGGCCGCCCCGTTGCGCCGGTTCAGCCGTGTAAGCGAGACGGTCGTCACATGTGCATGACCAGGCCAGGGCGGCGTGAACTCTGGTCTCGCGGTGATGAGCAGCAGCACTCGGAGTCGTGGTACCTTTTCCAGTGTAATCGTGAGCAGCTCCATCGAAGTCGGGTCCGACCAATGGGCATCCTCAAAGATGATGAACACTGGCTGCCGCGCCGCCAACGCTTCGAGCTGAGCCGAGAATGCCGCCAACGTCATCTCCTTGCGTTTCTGCGGACTGAGCTCGGGCAGCTGGTAGCGGTCACTGACCGGTAGCGACAGAAGGTTTGCTAGAGCCGGCACCACACGATCTGCGTCGGCGCCAGACCGCAACAGCAGAGCTTCAAGCTTGGCAAACTTCTCCGTCGGCGCTTCACCTCTTTCGAAACGGGCAGCACGTTCGAGATTGTCGATGAACGGATACAACGCACTGTTGGTATGGTGCGCCGAGCAGAAATGGCGGACCGTAATGTGTGGTTCGGCTTGGAGCCGTTCTTGAAGCGCCAGCGCGATGTGCGACTTACCGATACCTGGCTCTCCAGTTAGAACCACTACGCAACCTTCGCCCGAAGAGGCATGCTGCCAGCGCCGCAACAGCAGCTCGATCTCCTCGTCTCGCCCGATCAAGGGCGTCAATCGAGTCCTGTGCTGAGCCTCAAAGCGGCTTTCGACTCCAGTCGTCCCGAGCACCTGCCAGGCAGGTATTGGCTCCGCCCATCCTTTCAGCGCGATGGAGCCGAGATCGCAGTATTCGAAATATCCTTCGGTGAGCTGGCGCGTACTCTCGGAGATCAGCACCGTACCGGGCTCGGCGAACTGCTGCAGACGAGCAGCCAGATTCGGTGTCTCACCGATCACCGCCTGCTCCTTGGCGGCGCCTTCGCCGATCAGATCGCCCACGACGACCATGCCGGTAGCGATGCCAACGCGAACCTGCAGCTTGGTGCCGATATCTGTCTGAAGATTGGCCACGGCATCGACCAGTGACAGCCCCGCGCGTGTCGCCTGCTCGGCATCGTCCTCGTGCGCCAGAGGGTAGCCGAAATAGGCAAGCACGCCATCCCCCATGTAGCGCGCGATAACGCCCTCACTCCGGGCGATAACCTCAGCGATGCAGGCGTGATAGTCGCCGATTATCGAGCGCAAGTCCTCCGGGTCCAGCCGGGCCGAAAGTGCCGACGAGCCCACCAGATCGCAAAACATGACCGTGATTTGGCGCCGCTCGGCGCCGTCTCGCGGCGCTGGTTTGGCAGCCGCTTGGTCCGATGCAGCGACATCATCCTCAAGTGCCGCAATCGCGCGCAGCATCTTGCGCCGGTGCCCAAGCAGGACGCCGAGGTCCTTGAGGTCCTGCTCCGTGAGATCGCCGACGACCGAGAGGTCGATAGCGTTCTCTGCGAAACGATCGGCGTACTCTCCCAAACCGATCGATGCCAGCCACTCTGCAATACCTGTCATGGTATACCTATGGCCAATAGGGATAAGGGTAGCACATTGCAGAGACCTGCGAAGGCACATCTGCAAATGGAAGCACCGATCGCGAGACATCTCAGCCAGTTTAACACATTGGCTCCGGCGAAAGCTGGGCGCTGCCAAGCGATGCCATGGGGCCCAGATCGCGCGCGCCTTCGACCGTGCATCAGCCAACTCAACATAAAGCCGCGTTTGGCGCGAAACACAGCAATGAACAGAGATGCCTAGTTGCCCTCGTTCCAGATGTCGGTGGTCAGCTTCCAATCATCGCCGACCTTCTCCCAAACCACGACATACTTTCCAGTCACATCCTTCGGTGTCGGTCCCTTGGTCTTGAGGGCGAACGTCCCAATCTCGCGCGCCGCGGATGGGCCAAGGGGCTTAACGTCAAGGGTTGCGAGCTTCGGATCGCCAACTTGTTCCGCCATGCTTTTCCACATTGCCTCGATGGCTGATCGGCCGTGAACCATCGCGGTACCTGGCGGGAATGCGGTCGCATCCGTGCTGTAGAGTGACGCAACTCCCGAGAAGTCGCCCTTGTTGAACAATTCAATCCATTTCGCATTGGTGGCCTCGATCTCGGCTTTTTGAGCTAACGCCGGTGCGGTAAACGAGATCACGAATGCAATCATCAAGGCTATGCTACGCATGATCATTTCCAAATATGTTCGATGCGAATGCAGGGCGGACGTTGACTTGACAAGAACCGGGTGCGTTGAATGAGGTATCCCAGACCGGGTTTGGCGCGCCAGCAATTCCGGGGAATTACCGTCAGCAACATTGACTAACCAGCGCAACGCGCGCCTTATGGTAGCAAGTGACTTCGCGCAATTTCTCACCAATTCTCAAGCCGGATGCTCGGCCAGTGTGAAGCCAATAGCGACGTCGCATCCCCGCTCTGGAATTATGGTGCGCTCGGAGGGCGTTCGCATTTGCTGCGATTGCAACAGCTTACTTGGAAGGATGAAGGGACAAGGCGCATTTTTCCCGGTCAGAGGTGCCTTTCCCACTGCCGTGCAGGTCGGCGAGACTGCGCGCAACCGCGCGAATCTTCGCCGGTGTTTCAAGGCAGGCACCACCGTATTTCTGCACGACGATGGGCTGGTTGCGCATCTAACCTCGCTCGGAAGCCTTGTTCGCCTCGCCCATCGAACCAACACCGCCTATCCATGTACCAACGACCTCAAAGTTCGGATTAAAGGCGACAAGATCCGCGCGGTATCCGGGCGCGATCCGTCCAAGCTCGGACCCAAGGCCTAGAAATGCTGCGGGCGTCCGGGAAGCCATGATAAGAGCATCGACAAGGGAGATTCCGATAAGCGCAACAGCGTTGCGCACCGCCTCGATCATGGTGAGGTGAGCGCCCGCGAGCGTGCCATCCCGGTCAGTCAGGCGATTGTCGTGCAACGTGATCTCCCTTCCCTGTAGCAGGAATTGCCGGTCGCTCGTGCCCGCCAATGGCATGGCATCGGTAACCAGCATCAATCGATCGCGTCCCTTGCAGCGCAAGGCAACACGCAAGCCGACGCGGTCAACGTGGATGCCGTCGCAGATGATCCCTGCAAACAACCGGTCATCTCCCAGCGCGGCGCCCACCAAGCCCGGCTCTCGGGCGTTCAACTGCGACATGGCATTGAACAGATGGGTCACCCCCGAGACACCGCGATCGACCGCCTGCCCGATTTCGGCTGCGGTGGCGTCGCTGTGGCCGGCCGCGATACGCAATCCGGCGCCGATCAATTCATCGATCATGGACGCGGGCACGCATTCCGGGGCCAAGGTCACCATGGAGCGACCGCGGTGCCCGAAGCTTTTGATGGCGGCGAGATCGCGCCGATCGGGCACGCGTATCTCGGCTTCCGGATGAATGCCCTTGCGAGACCTGTTGAGGGCCGGACCTTCCAGATGAAAGCCGAGCACGCCAGGAATTTCGAGGCACGCCTGAGCTGCTACAGCCAATCGTTCGATGACCTCGCTTCGATCGGTGATGAGGGTCGGCAAACAGCCCGTGGTGCCGGCCTTGCGGTGCGCCTCGACGATGCGGCGAACGCCGGCCTCCGTTGGCTGGTCGTTGAGAAGAACGCCGCCGCCTCCGTTCACCTGAACATCGACGAATCCGGGTGCAAGTATCGCATCTCGGGGAAGGTGGATCGAGGCGCGCGCTTCCTCGGTAATGCCTTCGATCCGCCCCTGCGATATCCTGACCAACCCCGGCCCGCGCATGTCGGCACCGTCAAAGATGTGCTGCGCCGCAATCGAGAAAACCACGGAAGACCCAGCTTGGCCCATAAGTGCTGATCCGAGAATGGCAATCACGGACTCGTGAGGCGAGTCCCCGTGCTGTACAGGTCCCAATATGTACACAACGGGCTTCAGGGACCCGGAGCTAAATCCTTGCGTTAACTTCTCATGGAAACAAAAGGTACCACCTATCTCGGTATCGATGGGGGCGGAACCCGCTGCCGCGCCCGGATCGAGGACGAAAACGGCAGGGTACTCGGTGAAGCGAGCTCGGGGCCTGCCACGACCCGAATTGGCTTCGACCGGGCCTGGCGGTCCATCATGGAGGCCACCGAAGCGGCGGCCGCACAGTCCGAACTGACGCGCGAGGATTTCGCGCGGATGCACGCCGGAATTGGCCTCGCCGGCATTGGTCGCCGGGGCGCGGAAGCGGCGCTCAAAGAGATCCCGCATCCCTTTGCGTCCGTTATCTTCATCAGCGATGGCCTAGCTGCCTGTCTCGGCGCCCATAGCGGCGCGGACGGGGCCATCGTGGTGGCCGGCACGGGCTCGGTGGGTGTCGGCCTGATTGGCGGCAGCGAGATCCGCATCGCCGGTTACGGCTTCCCGGTCTCGGACGAAGGCAGCGGCGCCGACATTGGCCTGCAGGTCGTTCGACTGGCGCTGCGGGCCGCGGATCGCCGCGGCGAGCTGACACCATTGCTTGCAGAGGTGCTGGGCGCATTCGATCAAGATCCTTATCAGGCCGTAGCGTGGTCTGAAGAAGCTCGGGCCACCGACTACGCCGCGTTCGCGCCGACCGTGATGCGGCATGCCAATCAGGGCGATCCGGTCGGCCGCCGCATTGTCGAACGCGCGGCCGATGCCATTGGCGATCTGCTTGATCTGTTCCTGGCTAAAGGAATTGACCGGCTCGCGCTGGTGGGCGGGCTCGCGGATGCGATTACGCCCTGGCTAACCCCTGACCTGCGCGCCCGCCTGAGGCGTCCTGACGCCGACGCAGCGGCCGGCGCGCTGCTTGTGGCCCGAGGGCGGCTCGACCTGCGCAAGCTGGACCCGCCCAAGAGAGAAACTGACCATGAACAGGCTTCGAAGTTCCGCGTTTGATGGTGCTTGGATCACCGATATGGCCACCGAAGAAGTCGATCCCAGATTTGCCGACCTTGATGCATGGTCGCTGACGTCAGCGATGGAAGCGATGTGGGAGGGCCAGCTTGCGGCGGTCGCCGCGATCGGCCATGCCCTTCCCGCGATCACCGCGGCAGCCGAAGCGGCCAAGACGGTGCTGGGCGACCGCGGGCGCATTGTATATATCGGCGCTGGCACGTCAGGCCGCGTGGCGGTCCAGGACGGCGCCGAGCTGACGCCGACCTTCGCTTGGCCCCGCGAGCGCGTCCGCTTCGTCGTTGCCGGCGGTGACAGCGCGTTCGTCACCAGCATCGAGGGCGCGGAGGACGATGTCGATGATGCAGTCACGCAGATCAGCGCCGCACGGCTCACGCCGCACGACGTGGTGATTGCGGTAGCCGCCAGCGGCACAACGCCGTTCACGGTCGCGGCGCTGCAGCAGGCAGGGTCTTTCGATGCGGTAACGATTGGTGTCGCCAACAATCCCGGCACCGCACTGCTGGCATTGGCAAAGTTTCCGATCCTGGTCGAGACCGGCCGAGAGCTGATCGCCGGCTCCACGCGGATGAAGGCGGGCACCGCGCAGAAGGTCGTGCTCAACCTGATCTCCTCGGGGATCATGCTGCGCCTTGGCCGGGTATATCGCGGCATGATGGTGAACATGCCGCCGACCAATGCCAAGCTGAAGCGGCGCGCCGAGGCCATGGTGGCGCAAATCGCGCGCTGTAATCCGTCGCACGCGGCACGCTCGCTCGAGCAGGCCGAGGGAGACATCAAGATTGCAGTCCTTCTGGCGCTCGGTGTCGACAGGGTTGATGCGAAGACCGTTCTGGAGAACTGTGACGGCAACCTTCGGCAAGTGTTTGTCGAGCTTGCCAAGAATCGTGACTCGCATCGTGACCGACTCCCAAAGGGAGCGGCGGGACGCGGCCGAGGCGGAGTGGTTGAGCCGTGACGACATCCGCGATGGCGAGCGAAATCGGGGAAAGCGCGGATGTTGTCGCTAACATTGTTCGCAGCCGACCCGCCATGCGCGACATCGCAGAGCGGATTGGGATTGACTCCGCCCCTTTGTGCGTCGTGTGTGGTCGGGGAAGCTCCGGGCATGCCGGGGTTTTCTTGAGATATCTTGTCGAGACGCGGCTTCGCCTTCCCGTTTCAGCAAGTGCTCCCTCGGTGATCACGGCATTTCGCACACCTTTGATGCTCCGCGATGCGCTGTTCATCGTAATCTCGCAATCGGGGCGCAGCCCGGATCTCGTCGCAGCGACCAGATCGGCACGAGCCTCGGGCGCACGCACGATTGCCATCGTCAATGCGACGTCGTCGCCGGTGGCTGACGAAGCGGAATTCGTCGTTCCGATCGAAGCCGGCCAAGAACACTCCGTAGCGGCCACGAAGACCGTGATCGGCTCGATGGCCGCCAGTGCCGGACTGGTTGCCGAGCTGGCGCAAGATCGTGCGCTGCGGTCAGCCCTCGACCGGCTGCCCGAGCGCCTGCACCGCGCGCTGGCGCTCGACTGGTCGGAGATTGCCGATGATCTCGTCAAGGCATCAGCTGTGTTTGTGGCGGCTCGGGGCCTGGGCCTGGGCTCGGCGAGGGAGATCGCGCTCAAGCTTTCGGAAATCATGCGCCTGCCCTCCATCGGACTGAGCGCCGCCGAGCTGCAGCATGGGCCACGTGCCGCGCTATCGTCGCGCACGCCAGTTGTCATGATGCGCCTCATGGATGAAACGGCGGCCACGGTGGACGCACTGGCAGAGGAATTGCGTGAGCAAAAGATCGCGCTGCATCTCTGCGGCGGACCGCATGGCTCGCTGCCTTGGTTGGTCGAGGATGCCCCCGCCACCGACCCGATCACCATGCTCGTTCCGGCCTACCGGATGATCGAGCAGGCGGCATGCGCGCGCGGATTTGACCCGGATCGTCCCCCTCGCCTGAGCAAGGTTACCGAGACGTTTTGACTGATCGCTGGCTGGCGACCAAAGCGGGAGCGACATCATCAAAACGTAACAAACGCGAGCAGAAGCGACCGAATGCGTGGCAAAGGCGACGAAGCTGATCGCTATTCTGCCGCTCATAACGGTCTGGTTGCAGGTTCGAGTCCTGCCGGACCCACCAAAATCATCAAAGAGAGCCCAATTGAGACCAAATCTGCGGATAGCTTTGCCAACAAATTCGAACCGATGACCTTCAGGTTATAAGCATGACAGTTTCCGAAGCGCTATTCGACACGCTGGCCCGCGCGCCAGCCCATCTCCCAGAAGTCTGCCTCGAGACGAGTAGCTTCCTTGAAGATCGCAATCAGCTCTGCCTCGCGGGCCGGGGTGGCGTAGAGATCAGCGAGACGTTCCAAGTGTGCTCCCGCTTTCGCCGCGACCTCTTGGTATGGCGCACCAGCGTACTCGGCAATCCACACGCGATAGGGGTTCGTCGCAGCGTTCGCATCGGGTTGGGCAGCCAGCCGCTTCGCGATCTCCGCGTACCCGATCACGCATGGGGCCAGCGCCACCTTGAGTGCCAGCAGATCGCCGCGCATTCCAGCATCCAGCACGTAGCGAGTATAGGCTAGCATCTCGGCCGCCGGAGGGGTCTGTTCAAGGTCGCTTGGGGACAGACCCCAACCGGCACAGAGTGTCACATGAAGGTTCATCTCGACATCAAGGATGGCCGAAAGACCGGCCGCTGCTTCACGCATGTCGGCAAGCTTGGGCGATTTGTAGACCGAGAGCGCGTAGGCGCGCGCGAACTCGGTGAGGAACAAGTAATCCTGAGCAAGATAATAACGAAATGCCGGTTCGGCGAGCGAGCCGTCTGCCAATCCGTTCGTGAAGGGATGCTCGGTGTAGGCGCGCCACTCAGCAGATGCCTCTGTCTTTAGACGCTCCCAGAAACTCACGTTATGTTTCGCCTGGCTTGTCATGAACCGCTTTTGATTCCTTCCCATAGCCTGAATTATGAGGCTGACCTTGGCCGGCCGCGGCGATCTGCCGGCGCGCTGCCGTATGGAGGTCGCTTGCCGTCGATCGCTGGGCTTGAGTGCGTTCTCACGTTATCACCTACAGAACGCAACGTCCTGGTCCAAGATTCGACTACTGACAATCCGTACCAGTTTCGCGCCAATAACAACCCGCACGAAGGGCGGCGAACGTGGTCGAATTCGACGAAAAGGCAGGAAACTTAACAGCGGCGACGATTGTCCCACCGCTCATAACGGTCTGGTTGCAGGTTCGAGTCCTGCCGGGCCCACCAATGAGATCAATAGACTTACTTCGTTCTCGTTGCCCGCAGCGCGACGACCGCACCAGAAACCGCACCAGATACGTGCTGTTTTCGTTCACACCAAAGTTCGCAACGGCGTCAGGCAAGCTCACCTGCTGATGAGTGAACGTGACAGTGCCATCCACGATCCTCGCCTTCGGCCGACGGAGAGGCACCGACAGAAGCAGTCTCTCCCTTTGGCGGTGAAGTCGGCTATCTCCGGCAAAGCGGAAGTCAGCCATAACGCCAATCAAGTCCGCTAAGGGGCCCGTAGCAGACATGCGGCGCGATGCGGTGACCAGATCAACATGGACGAGGTTGACGGCACCCACCGGCGCCGGCCGCAAACGCGGCCGGTCCTCAAGGACGCGCAATGAGCAACGGCTGCACGTTTGCGCCGCCTGCCATCAGGGGATTCGACGGCTCGAAGCGAGCGCGCAGTTCTCGCTGCTGGACGAGCGAGCGTGCAACGACAAAGGCGTTCTTCAGGCTTCTGGCTTGCCGGAGTGCGATATTGAAAAAGGCGTTGCCGAAGTAGGTCCACTTGGCTTTGTCCCGACAGCCGAACGATGAATGGTCGGCATCGGCCGCGGTGATGACCAACGTATCGGGGTTCGCGAGACGAGGGATAAAGACCCCGGAATAACAGGCAGAGATGACCACCACCTTGTATCGCATGCCGGTCCGCCCCAACATGGCGGCGAGATGGGACGGCGTGAGCGTTTGCGTAAGCCGCCCGGCTTTGATTGCAAGCCCGTCGGGGGAGCCGTGCGAGGTGAGAATCAAGAACAGAACATCATTCTCGGCGTCCATCCCATTGGCCGCCGCCTGCAAGGACTTAGCCAGGCCTTCAATCGTTGCACCTCCGCCTTTCTTCGAATTGAATTGCACGTTGACTGGGCCGCTCCCGAAACGACCCGCTACGACCTGTGCTGCGCCGGTCGCCTCGCTTCTAAACACGCCCTGATCGCCGAAAAGGCCGAACGACACCACGCTCACCTTGCGAGCGTCCCCAACGGCGTGCACCGGCGAAGCCAGCGGCGCGACGGTCAAAGCAAAAGCGACGAGCGGCGCGCCAAGCCGGCTGATCCAAGAGCCGATCCAAGTGCCGTTCCAAGAACCACTCCAAGACTTGCACGCCATGGCGAACCTCGTTTGGTGATCGCCACCTAGCATATGGCGATTCAAGTTGACGGCATTGCGCCCCGGTTCAGCGATTCCTTACCGCAACCCCGCCTCGGTCGATATTTTTCTCCGATCACGCGAAAAATTGCGATGCCGGCTCAGCGAACGCCGGCAACGATCACGCGCGCTCCCGCGTCGGCGAGACGCTTGCACTGCTCCTCAGATGCGCCGACATCAGTCACCAGAGTCCAGCGCGGCGGCAGCGGCGCCCAGGCCATCTGTTCGGCGCGGCCGAGCTTGCTGGCGTCGGCGAGAACGATGACTTCCTTCGACTGCTGCATCATCAGCGACTTCAGTGCGACCTGTTCGAGATCCGCTTCGCACAGGCCACGGCCATTCACCACGCCGTCGGCGCTCATGACGGCGCGGTCCGCGGTCATGCGCCGCAACGCCTCATTGGCGAGCGGCCCCATGGTGCTCATGCTGGTGGTGCGCAGCGCGCCGCCCAACACCACAAGCTCTATGCTCGGAGCCTTGGCGAAGAAGGGCAGCAGCGCAAGATTGTTGGTGATGATGCGCAGCCGCCGATGCTGCAGCAGTCGGCCGAAGGCTGCGACCGTCGAGCCGGCATCGAGAATCAGCGTGTCGCCATCCTCGATCAGATCGATCGCCGCGCGCGCGATCGCCTGCTTCTGTTTGCCCTGAACCGCGAGGCGCTGCTCGAGCGTCGTCTCGTTCGCGTGGGCGGTGAGAATGGCGCCGCCATAGGTGCGGCGCACGGCATTGTTCTTGGAAAGATGCTGCAAGTCGCGCCGCACGGTGGAAGCGGAAACGTCGAAGCGCCGCGCGAGATCGTCGACATCGATCTCTCCCGCGTTCAGTGCTTCCAACAGACGAGCGTGACGCTCCTTGCTGCGCATCGACATCGAACCTCAGCCCCCGGATTCATTGCCGTCAGCCGAGCTCGACCGTATCGGCTTCGCGGCACGGCCGATGGATACCACGATGCATCGGCCGCGCAATGTCTGCGCTTAACGCGCATCTCGCTCCTCATCCTGAGGAGCCCGGGCAGCCCCCTCAAGCCGCCTTCTTCGGCGCGAGATCGACCGCCTGCCGCAGCGCTTCGATCAGGCTGCGCTCGTCGGCGATGCCCTTGCCCGCGATGTCGAAGGCGGTCCCGTGATCGACCGAGGTGCGGATCACCGGCAGACCAACAGTGATGTTCACACCGGCTTCCAGCCCCAGCACCTTGATGGGTCCATGGCCCTGATCGTGATACATCGCGACCACCATGTCGTAGTCGCCGCGGCCGGCCAGGAAGAACAGCGTGTCGGCAGGCAGGGGGCCGTGCACGTCCCAGCCCTTGCGCTGACAGGCTTCCACGGCCGGCGCGATCTTCGCGGCTTCCTCGCCGCGACCGAACAACCCGTTCTCGCCGGCATGCGGATTGATGGCGCAGACGCCGATCTTCGGATTGGCGACGCCGGCGCGCACCAGCACGTCATGCCCGCGTGCGATGACACGCTCGACGAGGCCGGGCTCGATCTTCTCGATCGCATCGAGCAGGCCGATATGCGTGGTCACGTGAATGACGCGGAGTTTCGGCGACACCAGCATCATCGATACTTCCGGCGTGCCGGTCAGATGCGCCAGGAGCTCGGTATGGCCGGGATATTTGTGGCCGGCCGCATGCAGCGCTTCCTTGGAAAGCGGCGCGGTGCAGATGCCCTGCGCGAGCCCTGCCTGCACCACCTGCACGGCTTTCTCGATGTAGCGATATGCCGCCTCACCTGCCGTCGCCGACACCTTGCCGAACGGCAGATCGTCCGGCACCAGCTTCAGGTCAACGCACTGCACGGCCTTCGACGCAAAATTCGCCTGCTTCGCGTCGCTCAACGCATCGACCTCAAGCGGCACGCCGACGATCTGACCGGCCTTGCGCAGACGGTTGGAGTCGCCGATCACCAGCGCATTGCAGATCGCCCGCACCTGCGGCTGCGCCAGCGCCTTCATGATCACCTCGGGCCCGATACCGGCCGGATCTCCCATGGTGATCGCAATGGTCGGACGAGTCATATGAAACTTCCTCTGGTTCGGACGGCGCGAAGCCGCTCGCTGATGCGGATGAGGCTGTTCTCGTCACCGAACGCGCCCGCTTTGGTGGCGATCGGAACAGACAATCGGCCAAGAGTAAGGCCGAGCGATACGCCCGGCTCGATTTCGTCGGCAAGACGGATACCGTTGACACCGAAGCGCGACAGCATCGCCGCGGCGGTTTCGCCGCCGGTCGCAGCGAAGGCGCCGATCGCGGGTGCGACGGCCTCAAGAGCGTCGGCGAGCCCCTTGGCGAGCTGCGGGCCGAGCGACATGTCGGGGTGATCATCCATCATGATCTCAACCAGTGTATCGCCGCCGCCGGCAAGTCGTTTCATCACGTCCGCGGCGAGCGCCGCCCGGCCGGCACCATCGTTGAGCAGCGTTTCCGGCGCGACCGGGAAATGCGCCACGGTGCCGGTCGCCTCCAGCTCGCGCGCGGCGGCGCGAGATGCGCCGGCGAGCGAGCCCACCACGATCAGGGTGCCGGATGCGCTCGTGGGAATGCGCAGCGGCTCGACGGCATGGCTGACTTCGAGGCCGGCCAGCGCATGCGCGAGGCCGGCGCTGCCGATGAAGAACGTTGCGGGCGATGCATGCAGGCTCGCCTCCGCGATCAAACGCAGATCGTGTTCAGTCTCGGCGTCACAGGCCGCGACCACGTCGCCCTCCCAGGCGAGCCTCGCGAACGTGGCTTTGAGATCGCCACCGCGCACGGCAGCGAGCTTGACCTTCTCACCGCGAACGCCCGCGGTCGCGAGAACGTCGACAAGATCGGCATTCGGGTAGGTGTGGTCGCGGTGCCAGACCTCGGCCTCCTCGAGGGGGCGGCCTCTGACCAGGATACGCCCGTCGATGGTGGTCCGGCCGGTGGCCGGAAAGGCCGGCGCGAACACGCCAAGGGCCGGACCCGACCGTGACTTGAGATGCGCAAGCGCGGCGGCAGTCTCCGCTGCAGGTTGCCCCCGCAGCGTCGAGTCAATCTTCTTGAAAAGAATACGTCCGTCTTCGCAAAGGCGCGCCAGCACATCGGCATGGCGGGCTGCAGCGGCCTCGGCCGAAAGGCCTCGACTCGCGGCATCGTAGGCCAGGACGGGCAGCTGGTAGCCCGACGCGTCGGTCACCTCACCCCACGTCACCGCAGCCGCACGCCCCCTTCTGCCGAAGGCGATCGCACAGTCCGCGGCACCGGTGAGATCGTCAGCGACGATCAGCCAGCTTTGGCTTGACGCGTTTTCTTGACGCGAACCGGTATCCACTTCGCTCGAAAACGCTTTAGGGGCCATCTTCAGCGACCTGCTTCAGTGACTTTGCCTCAGTGACTTGCCTCAGTGACAACCGAGCGCGCCGCGGGGGTCATCTTGCCGGCAGAAGCCACGTTGTTCTCTTCTGCAGGCTCCTCGACGTCGCGACCAACAAAGCGGGCTGTCCAGGCGGTGACGATCGGCACGAGGATTGCGGTAACCACGACGCACGCCGCGACGAGGATAGTCGCCGGCCGCGCCGCGTCCGCATAGGCTGGATTCGCCGCGGCGACAATCGCCGGGACGGCCGCCGCATTACCGGCCGTCGAGGCCGCCGCAACACCCGCGACACCATTCCCGCCAGTGATGCGATCGGCGAGGAACAGCGGAATGCCGGTCACAACCACCACGGCCACTCCCATGCCGAGGCCGAGCAGGCCGGCCTGCCAAACCTTCGACAGATCGAGGCCGGCGCCGAGCGCGAAGGCGAAGAACGGGATCATCACAGGCACCGCGCGGCTCAGGAAGTCGCGCATCTCTCTGTCGAGATTGCCGATGATCATACCCACCACCAGAGGCAGGATAGCGCCCACGAGGGTCTGCCATGGAAATGCCGAGAGGCCGGCGACGCCCAAAGTGATCATGGTGAGGAAAGGACCGCTCTCCAGCGACATGACGGTATAGGCGCCGACGTCACGCGGACGTCCATATTGGCCCATCAACGCCATATAGAGACCGCCATTGGTGTCGTTCATGGCGGCGACGATCGCGAGCGTCGAGACACCCGCGAACATGCCAGCTGCGACCGGAGTCTCTCCCAAAATGCGGCCGAGGATCAGGCCGAGGACAACGGCCACGCCAACCTTCACGATCAGCAGGGTGCCGCCCTTCTTCACAATATAGGGGGTCGCGCGGAAGTCGATGCTCGCGCCCATGCAAACGTAGAACACGGCGAGAATTGTCAGCGCGCCAGAGAACAGTGCGCCGGTGAATGAGCCAAAAAACTTCGGGGTATCGGGAAAGAAGGTCGCAATAAGCGCCCCGACCAACAGAGGGACCACCATCATCCCGCCCGGCACGCTCTCGATCGCCCGCTTAATTGGAACCTGCATTTCTGTTGTCCTCCCGCACACCGCGCACTTCCGATCATTTTGCGCGTTTTGCTATAAAAACGAGCAAACGGTGGCCATATATGCTCATATCGCGCAGTATTCAAGACCTATTGCGCATTTTGCGCAAAACTGACCCGATCATTCGCTCCGTCAGATGCGATTGATTTTGCTCGCGGGAGAATGCCAGGGAATTGGGTCATGAGAGGTTGGGCATGGTGCTCATCGCGCAGATGCTCGAAACGCTTACTTGGGGCAACACCCACCGAAGCCCCGACCGTCGCATGCTTCGGCCGCAAGGGTGCCCGGCCGGGCCCTCGCCCGCAGGCGGGACACCGCCTCGGCCAGCGGAACGTCGGCCTGTAAGTCGTCGCGCTCGCGCAGGCTCTCTTCGGGCGCTAGTACGAAACCTCCCAAGACCGCTCTGAGATTGCCTCGGTATTGCAGGCGAAAGCCGTTGCGCAACGGCCGATGGGCCTACTTCTTCGAGCCTCCAACGTGGGCACGTGCGCAAGGGTGTCACGTCAAGGCGAAGGGACTCGGTGAGAACTACAATGCGGCCGTTGAGCGCGCCGAGTACGTTCTTCTGCCGGCCTTCGACAGCTGGCGGTCTCACGGGCTGACGGAGTGGTTGCAGAGCGAGGAGCATGTCGTCGGAGCTTTTGAGATTTCGCACTACCGCCCCAAGGAGCGGCCCAATAGCGTGAAGTTCGTGCATCCGAAGAAACGGCGAGGAAGCCTGGTGGCCGCTTTTCGATGATCGGGGCGAATCACTTTTCCCCGAACTGATGGCCGAGCTCAATGCCATCAAGCAGGTCACGGTTTCGGGTCTGGTCTTCAGGCGCGATCACGCGCACCGCAAGTCGCGTACTCCGCCACCGTGGATACTGAGCGCACGGACCTCCGCTACCTGCGCAGCGTCGTGAAGGACATTGTCGCCGCGGCCGGCATTTGATCCGAGCTTTCATTCACCTCGTTCCGCCACGGCGGCTTCACCGAGGGTGCCGACAGCGACCTGACCGACGCGGAACTGCGCGCAGCCGGCCGCCACAGGTCTGCACGGCAATTGCCGATCTATGCAAAGCGGACCCGTAAACAGCTGATCTCGGGGACCCGGAAGCGCCGCGAGAAGCGAACAAAAGCAGCCGGTTTGTCGGAATAGACGCGGCCGTTTGTCGGAATGACAACTACGAGGGCTAACCTAAGCTATTGAAAAGCTTGGTGGGCGCACCAGGGCTCGAACCTGGGACCCGCTGATTAAGAGTCAACCATGGATTGAGAACAATCAATGACTTGCCGGTCGCATCCCCGGGCCTGTCCGACCGAAAATGGGCATCCGTCGCACGGTCATAATCGTTGGTTGCATTGCCTGTTAACCCTCGTGGCGGGTGCAGGAGAAGTCGCGATCGTGCCGCGCGGCGCCTTGGTTTCGATCCTGCGGTTTGCGGGTAGGAAGAGTCCCAACTTCCTGCCGGAAGCCGGGCTCTGGAGTGTCTGGCAGGCGATCGGGCTCAAGGCACGTTTTGCCGTGACGCAGTCCCCGAACTGTTAGTCTAGTTGGCCCCATTGCTTGGGAACAGCACCTTGTAGGGAATTCCCAACTCATCCACCTCATCGAATTCATGGATGGACAGATAGGGACTGCCCCCTTTCAGAAGCTTTTTCACTTCGGACCGACCGAAGGTGATCCTGTCGAGAAAGCTGCGGATTGCCCTAACCGATTGGTTCGCCCGCTCTACGCTTTCTTTGACGTGGGATTCACGCCGAGCTTTGATCGCAACCGCGAGATCAATGTCGCCCAAATCCGCCTTATCGGTGAGATAGCTGCCAAATACGCGCACCCCAGTAACCTTGTGCGTGAGCTCGTCGCGTTCATTGATGCTGACCACGCGAACCAGAAAGGTTTGGAGTAAGGCTTCGGCCTTCTCTCTCGAAATACGCGAGATGAACCTCGCATTGCATAGCTGCCTCCCAAGAGGTGCAACTAGATAGTGTGTTTTGTCATTCTCGTGACGTATCACATAGCCCGCCCTGACCAGGGCCTCTTCGATTTCCTGCTTCCGGCCGCCATTGACCTTGAACTGCTCTCCAATGGCCTCAGCGGGAAAGCTTACCTCGTGAAACCTGAGAAAGTCCCGCAACTTGATCAAGCGAACTCCAGCAAGCGTCTCGTTCTTCCCCACCTGCATTATTGATCTCTCATGATTTGAAGATTTGCGCCTACATACACGATGCACAGAAGAGTGGTTAACAGCCACGCATCCTTATTCGCGTCCGACAACGCGGTAGACACTTGCTCGGCTGATCCTGACGCGACTCGCGATTGGCTCGCGCCTAGAGCATGTTCTTTTGCCGGAATCGAGATTCCCAGAGACGATTTCTGATTCAAACTCCACGCTGGGGAACGGCGGCCAGCATGGATGATGCGACCCTATTCGGAAGACCTCCGCGAACTCGCTCTGGCGAGGGCTACCGCCGTGCCAATGGCATTCGACGCATACCTGTTCGCAACCGTCAATGACCATCTGAAGCGGGTTGTCACTGGGGCCGCCTGTCGAACTCAGGCTTTGCGTCCTCCGATATGCAGCAGCCAACAAGGATTGCGGCGCAATAGTTACAAACGACCGCGTAGTGGGAAGTCCCTAGTTTGACACCACGTGGTGCCTCCGGATCACCACACATTGGCTGGGGGATACGATTTCTATATCCGCGCTTGAATCGACGGATTTCTTCTAATTCGACCCTACACCACGTAAGACACGTCCCCGTTCCGTCATCCATTTAGCGCGCGAGAGATGGCTCTGGTATGCGTTGTGCGCGCGGTCCGCCTCACGCTCCGGATTGATATGTAGGACGATTCGGGCCACGTCCCGCCAGTCCGCCCCCTCACCCTCGGCCTGCAGAAGGCGAATGTAAGTCACAACGTGCTGCTCATCGTAGAATGTCGGCGCCGGCTCAGTGGGAGCCAGGTCAGCCACATCAGGATCGAGCGGCGGTGTCTCCTGCATAATCCCTTCCAATAGCCGCGCCCCCAAGGCTGCGAGCTTGAATACTATAGTCTGTAGTCCTTTAGTGTTCAAGGCAACACTGTGAGGGTGTGAAAAGCCCCAATCTGGCCTTCGGAAAAATCATTGCTGGCCTAAGGCTTTCTGCTCGCCTTTCGCAGGAAGAGCTGGCCGATCGGGCGACTATTCATCGGACGTATGTGAGTCAGATCGAACGAGGGCTGAAATCCCCCACGATCGTCACGCTCTTTCGCTTGGCGAAAGCACTTGACACGACCCCCAGCAAGATTCTGAAGCAACTCGAAATTGACATTGGCGCGGCGTGACCATGCGAACGTCTACATCCGTGTCGCGGCTAGGCTGTCCCGCCTTCGGACAATGTGCGGAAGGTCAGAACCTCGGTACCGATCCTCCACATCGTGGACGCCGTCGCAGACGCGCTCGCGGACCGAGGGCTGGTGGGCGCTACGATAGGTGTGATGGCGGGAGACGGCACGCTCCATGCCGGCATGTACCACGAGCGCCTCGCCAAACGAGGATATTCCTGCCTGATACCAGATGCGAAGGCGTAGCGCGACGGTGGCTTCTGGTGCTGCCACAAGCGTGGGGGGATCAGGGAAGATCGTAGGTTGGCAGGAAACAGTGGGAACGCGTAGCGGGGGAGCGAATCGAACGCCCGACCCGAACGGTCCGGTTCTGGTTTTGCAGCAAGCCGTACCCTGCGGCGACGGGCCAGCAGATTGTCCGTTTTGCTCGCCCTAATATCCTATTCTACGACGAGCACATTATCGACCTATACCATCCGATCTGCGCGCTGTATCGAATGGGGTGAAGATACAGAGACAAAGGGAAAGTCGCGTAGCAATGCGGTCGCGCGACGGCCGTCCACAAAAAACGTCGCACGAGACTCGTATTGGTCTCGACCGCCATCTCGCGAAGGTACTGGAAAAGAAGGCCTTTTCCTTGGTGGGCGCACCAGGGCTCGAACCTGGGACCCGCTGATTAAGAGTCAGCCACGGATCACGAATAATCAATGACTTGCCGGTCGCACCACTGGGCTTATCCGGCCGAAAATGGGCATTCGTCGCACGATCATGGTGCTTCGCTTCGCTGCCTATTGCGGGAGTAGCTGAGAAATTTCGTTCAAGGTGGAAACCTAGCGCATCTCCGCACGAACGGTCCGCTTTACCATTCCTTCCCGCTCGAGTAGCGTAAGCGGCAAGCTGAGGCCGTCAGGCTGCGTGGTTCCATGGCATAAGCGCGTCGATTTGGCTGCTCGGCCAGCCGTTGGCGATACGCTGAAGTGTTAAGGCGAGCCAGGCGAACGGATCGACGTTGTTCATTTTCGCCGTCTGCAGCAGCGTTGCGATGGTCGCCCAGGTTCGTCCGCCGCCGTCCGCCGCGGTCCGGACCCGCTTCCAGTCCATCCCATCCACCAGTGCCATCAACTGCGCAGCATTCAGCTGCACCCGATGATGCCCGATCCGCGGCCAGCAGAACCTCGCCTTCTCAAGCCGTTTGGACCGTTGGTCTTGAGAATTTTGAGATTCTCCTGGAACTGCTCCCACGTGATGTAGCCGGGATGGGCATCCGGGATACAAGCCAGCCAGTCATCGTGGTCACGCCGCTGCAGAGTCTTCTTACCGTCGATGGTTCGTCGATAGCGCCGGCGTCCATAGGCGTAGGCGCCGGCATACCGCGGATTGTTCAAGACGCGTATCGCCGTTGACGCGGTCAGTGTCCGAAACACCGTGGTCTCGCTGTTGCGCAGACGCGAGGGAAACAGAAGGCCCTCCTTGCGAAAGGCCTTGACGGTCTGGCATGCGGAGCCCACGCGAGAGAACGTGTCGAAGAAATGGACGATTGTCTCCCTGATCTGAGTGTCGGGATCGAACGTCACGTTGCCGGAGTGGTCATAGATCAGCCCGGTTGGCAAGACGCAGCGGTACTCGCCGCGCCTGACCTTGTTGAGGATTCCGCCGCGCAGCCTTGCTTTGATCACATGCAACTCGGCCTCACTCATTGTGCCCTTGAGCCCGAGCAGGAGGCGGTCATTGAAGCTTGACGGATCGTAGACGCCATCCTCATCGAGGATCAGGGTGTCGGCTAGTGCGCAGATCTCCAGCAAACGCTGCCAGTCAGCATTGTTCCGCGCCAGGCGGGAGAAGCCCGCGACGATCGCGAGCGCGCGCGAGAGCAGGATCAGCTCTTCCTCGATGAAGCTGTTCGCGAGCGGCTGACCGCGATGACCGTCGACTTCAAAAAGCTTTGGGCAGATCCAGACACGCCGGATCGTGAACGCAAACGGCTGCTCGCCCACATCATCGAAGATGTCACCCTCATCAAGGTGCCGGCGGAACGAACCACCAAAATTCATGTTCGCTTCAAGGGCGGCAAAATCCAAACGCTCACCACAATGAGCCCAAAATCTTCCGCGCAGCAGGTCAAGACGCAACCCGGTATCGTCGAGTTGATCGACAAGCTCCTCGACAAACACATCTGTTCAGAGATTGCCGAACTTCTCAACCAGCAAGGATATCGCCCGGGTGGATCAGCGCGCCCTGGCCGCCACGAGACCCGCTTCACGGCCTTGCGGGTCGCATATCTCGTCCATCGCTATGGCTTGCGCTCGCGCTATGACCGACTGCGAGATCGCGGAATGCTGACAAAACGGGAAGCCGCGGCGCGCCTTAACATCCACGAAACGACCCTCGCAAGGTGGGCTGAACATGGACTCGTTACCAGGCATGCCTACAATGCACACTATTGCCTATACGAGATTCCCACATCGAACCTGCCCCGCAAGCAATGCAGCCGATGGAATCGTCTTGTCGATCGAGCCGCCGCCCTCACGACGTCACTGGTGCTAAAACCCTCAACTGAAGCTGAAGGAGGTGTAGTATGAATGCACGTAGTTTAAATAGAGGCACACGCCGGAGCCATCCCACCATACGATCTTTATTCGGTCGGCTCTTTTGGCGCGGAACACATAAAGCGCACCGTCGAACGGATCTGAGCCGGCATCG
>NZ_JBUYWT010000044.1:0-63123 GCF_055264925.1 Bradyrhizobium sp. KZN70725 | reverse complement strand
GGCCTCAAGGCGTCAAAGGCTTCCAGCTTCTGCCGAGGCGGTGGGTGGTTGAACGCACATTCGCTTGGTTCGGCAGATGCCGCCGCCTCGCCAAGGACTTCGAGGCGACGGCGGCAACCGAAGCTGCCTGGCTGCTGATTGCACACATCAGGCTCCTGACCCGCAGACTCGCGGCTGCAGCTAAGGTTGGGTGATTTATGAGTCAGACTCTCAGGATGACGGGTCTTTTTTTGCGGCACTCATGGTGAGGAGCGCCGCTTGCGGCGCGTCTCGAACCACGAGGCCGAGTTACCTCCGTAGCCGCTGAAGGTCATATGCGATTGCCCTACCCGCAAGCGGGAGAGGGAGCCGACTGCCGATGCAGCGGCTGTCCTTCAACTCCTCGGCACCGGCTGCCGGCGCGCCGGGCGGGTCATGGCCTCGAGCTCGAGGAGCTGGTTGAGCTGCGCTTCGGTCAGCAGTTTTTCCTCCAGCACGATGTCGGCGACCGAGCGGTTCTCCTTGAGCGCACGGCGCGCCACGCGCGATGAGGCCTCGTAGCCGAGCGACGGCGCCAGCGCCGTGATCAGGCCGATCGAGCCCTGCACCAGGCTGCGGCAACGCTCGCGATCGGCCTCGATGCCGTCGACACAGCGCTTGGTCAGCGTATCGACCGCCGCCGTCAGCATGCGCAGCGAACTCAAGACGCAATAGCCGATGGTCGGCTCGAACGCGTTGAGTTGCAACTGGCCGCCTTCGGCGCACATCGTGACCGTGAGGTCGTGCCCGATCACCAGGAAAGCCACCTGGTTGACCACTTCGGGAATGACAGGATTGACCTTGCCGGGCATGATCGACGAGCCGGCCTGCACGGCGGGCAGGCGGATTTCGCCGATGCCGGTGCGCGGCCCCGACGACAGCAGCCGCAGGTCGTTGCAGATCTTGGACAGCTTGACCGCAACGCGCTTGAGCACGCCGGAGAACAGGACGAAGGCGCCGAGATCGGACGTCGCCTCGATCAGGTTGGAGGCAAGCACCATCGGCTGGCCGGACAGCCGCGACAATTCCTCGACCGCGAGCGCCGCATAGCGCGGATCGGCATTGATGCCGGTGCCGATCGCGGTGGCGCCGAGATTGACCTCGCGGAACAGCGCGGAAATCTCGTTCAGGCGCGCGACATCCTCCTTCACGGTCACGTGGAAGGCATCGAATTCCTGGCCGAGCGTCATCGGCACCGCATCCTGAAGCTGGGTGCGCCCCATCTTCAACACGTCGGCGAACTCCACCGCCTTGCCTTTGAGCGAGTAGGCGAGATCGTCCAGCGCGCGCACCAGCGGCTGGGTGGCGAAAATCACCGCGAGCCGCAGCGCGGTCGGATAGGCGTCGTTGGTCGACTGCGCCATGTTGACGTCGTCGTTCGGATGCAGCGCGTGATAGTCACCCGGCTTGCGCCCCATCAGCCGCAGCGCAACGTTGGCGATCACCTCATTGGCGTTCATGTTGGTCGACGTGCCGGCGCCGCCCTGGATCGCGTCGACGACGAAGGATTCGGCATAGACCTTGTCGGTCGCAATCTGGGTGCAGGCCGCTTCGATCGCATCCGCCTTCTCCGGTGCGAGATAGCCGAGCCGCTTGTTGGCGCGCGCGGCAGCCTGCTTCACCAGCGCCAGCGCGCGGACGAATTCCGGGAAGTGCCCGACCGGCACGCCGGTGATCGGAAAGTTCATCACCGCGCGCTTGGTGTGAATGCCCCACAGCGCATTGGCCGGGACGTCGTCCTCGCCGAGCAGATCGTGCTCGGTGCGGGACTGCGCCTGCTCGATCGGCACGGTGCGGACGGTCGCGACCGCGAGCTGGCTGGGGCCGCTGCCGCTCTCGCCGGAGGGGGACGCGGCAGCTGCAGCATTGGCGGTCTCAACCTTCGATTCGGCCATGGTACCTCCGTTACCTCACGCAGATCGTGTCGTCAGCGACGCCATGATGCGCCCGGCGGGCGTCGAAAGCCAATGCCTATCGGCAGAGTCTTGCACACCGGTGAGCGGCAAGACGCGGAAAACCGGCATTGGCGCGCGCCGAACCGTGAGATTAAGGACTTTGCCTTATCCGTCATGATAACAACAACTTATAGCTCGATATCGCGGCTCGCTTCGCGACCGATGCGGCTGCTTTCTCCGCCCCGTCGTCGCGTGCTAGACGAGCATCGACTGGCGCAAGGGCGCCGCCGACACTGAACGAACCAAGGACCAAAGCCGTGTCCAACAATAACGAAGCGATCACCATCAAATTCCGCTGCCCCGCGGAGCTCGAGGGCAAGATTCCGCCGCCGATGCCTGCGTCGTTGGGGCTTCCCGGATGGCTCAAGGCGATGCCGACGCAGGCCTTCAATACGATGAGCAATCGCGAAGAGGATACCGTCAAGCGCTGCCCGCCATTCGTCGATGCGATGACATCGGGTTTCCTTTTGCCGCTGATCTGCGATCTCAAGGTCGAGAATGGCGCGATCACCTGGGACAACGACCTTCCCGCCGGCGGCGCGCTCGAATTCCCGCGCTCGCCGGTCGGCTTCCACGACGAAAGCCAGGTAGTCGGCTCGCCGCTGTTCGAGCCCGACCGCTTCGTCATCAAGTTCGTCAATCTGTGGACCATCGAGGCACCGCCGGGCTACTCGCTGTTCTTCACGCATCCGGTCAACCGGTTCGACCTGCCGTTCACCACGCTGACCGGCATGGTCGATTGCGATCTGTTTCACGACAGCTGGGTTCATTTCCCGGCACGCTGGCACGACACCAGTTTCAACGGCGTATTGCCCAAGGGCACGCCGGTTGCGCAGTGCTTCCCGGTGAAGCGCGAAAACTGGGTCGCGCAGACCGCCGCGATGACGCCGGATGAAACATCGCGCGCCCAGGAACTGACCAACAGGATGGCCCGCGAGTCCGGACTCTATCGGCGGCAGTTTCGGACGTAGAGCGGGCGCGCGAAGCTCCGCTGCGGCCTCCTCCGTCATTGCGAACTACCCGATGGGAGGCTCGGCATCCACCGCCGTCGTCCTGGCGAAAGCCAGGACCCATAGCCACCGTCTTCGGTGATGAGCGGGATCGCGGCCCGGTGTCGCTCAACAACTGAGATTTGGGGTACTGGGTCTTGGCTTTCGCCAGGACGACACCGAATATGTGGCGCGATCCTGAGCCAGTTCGGTGTCTTCACCCGCATGCGGGCGATCCAGTATTCCAGAGGCGCTTGTGCTTGAGCGCAGAGGCCGCGGCTTATCCCTGCCGCTCTAGATTCTAGTTTTGACGCGTTAGCGCGAACCGGTGTCCGCTTCGTTCGAAAACGCCCTAGCTCAGAAATTCCGCAAAGGCGCTGCGACGGAAGAAGAAGCGGCCGTGCGATGACATGATCAGCGCGGCGGTCGTGCGGCCGATCATTTGCGGCCGGCCGCGCAACGCGAGACGCAGATTGGCCTCGCCGGCCGCGCGGTCGCCCATTTCCAGAAGACTGGCGGAGAAGCTGAGACGCGTCAGCGGGTCGTCGGGGCGCTGCGCCACCACCTGGCGGTAGAGATCCGCCGCGGCAGCATATTCGCCATCGAGCAGCAGCACACGCGCGAGCGCGGCCAGAACATCGGGATGTCCCGGCGCCGCATTGCGCAGCTTCTCCAGAATCTCGCGCGCCCGGCCACGCTCATTGCGCTGGGGCAGCAGCTGCGCCAGCAGCAGCTGAAACTCGAGGCTCTCCGGCGCGAGAACGAGCGCGCTCTCGATGACGGCAACCGCCTCGTCGATGCGACCGGCCGAGTGCAATTGCCCCGCCAGCGCCTGGAATGCGGGCAGGTACGGCGGCCGCCGCGCGGTGGTTCGCCGCAGCACATCGATCGCCTCGCTGCCGCGACCAGCGCCGCCCAGCGCTGCGCCGAGCAGGGTCTCGAGGCCGGGATCGTCGACGCGGCGCACGGCTCGCTCGAGCGGCGCGATCGCCTCCTCGTTGCGGTTCTGGATCATCAGCGCCCGCGCCAGGATCGAGGCCGCGCCGACATCGGTCCGGTTTGCCTTCAAGACCTCCGCCGCCAGCCGCTCGGCTTCGACGACCTGTCCCATCTGCAATGCGACCACGGCGCGTTGCAGAACCGGGGATGGGCTGGGCCCGCGATTGGAAAAAGGCGGCGGTTTCGGCATGCGGTCCGTCGTGAGGTGGTTCTGGTCAGCCGTTATCACTGCCGCCGACGGAGCGTCCAGCGAAAGTCGCATCCGGACACCGAGATACCGTCCGGTTCCAGCCCCGCCGACCGATTTCATGCATCCCCGCGGGCGTCAGGCCACGGGGATGCACCCTCCCCCTGCAATTTTTCGACTGCTTAACCTATTCAATCTAGCTTGGGTTGCCATAACAGGGCCCGGCCTGATGCTCGCAACAACGCTCGAAACAATTCAGTCGACGGACTCGAAGCGCGCCAACTACACGCGCGGAATCCTCGTGATGCTGGTCGCCGCCCTCTTGTTCAAGGTTGTGTGGTTCTCCCAGCTGGGGCTGGGGCACGGCCGCGAACTGGTCGACTTCGCCGCCTTCTACATCACCGCAAAGCTGGTGTGGCTCGGCGACCTCGACCAGGCCTATCAATTCGCGAAGCTCGCCATCATCGAGAAGCAGGCGTCGGGCGGGCACGACGGCTTCATGCCATGGACCTATCCGCCGCAATTCAACCTGCTGCTGGCTCCGTTCGCGCTGGTCCCGTTCGGGATGGCCTATCTGTTGTTCATGGCCTCGACGCTGGCTCTTTATCTCGCGGTGCTGCGGCGTCTTGCCGGAAACCGGTTCGTGCTCGTGCTGATCGTTTTCTTTCCGACGATCGGGGTCACGCTGGCATGCGGTCAAAACAGCTTCCTTACCGCCGCATTGATCGGACTGGTGTGCCTGTACTTCGAAGAGCGACCGATGCTCGCAGGCGTGGCCCTTGGTCTCATGATCATCAAGCCGCATTTCGCCGTTGCTTTCGCACTCTACGCCATCCTGCGGCGCTCGTGGATCGTCGTGATGACGGCCGGCGCCGTCGTGCTGATCAGCTCGACGATCTGCACGGTGCTGTTCGGCATGCAGATCTGGACCGTGATGCTGCAGAGCGTGCATGATTCGTCGGTATTCCTGCGGGAAGCCTATTATCCGCTGTATCGAATGGTCTCGACCTATGCCGCGTTGCGAACCACGGGGTTCTCCGCATCGGCAGCGTTTATCGGCCAGGGCATCGTCGCCGTCCTTGCGCTCGGCATCGTGCTGGTCGCGGTCTACCGCAAGATGCCGGTGCGCGAGAGTCTCGGCCTGACCGCGATCGTATCGGTCTGCATCAGCCCCTATGCGTATGATTATGACTTCCTGATCTTCAGTGTCGGAATGGCGCTGCTGTTGCCGGCGCTTCAGGCCAAGGCCCGCGAGTGGGAACGTGCGATCATCTATGCCGCGCCGATACCGATCGGAGCCTTCGGCTACATGCACACGGTCCATAACAACACGCCGCGCACGGACGTCCATTGGGTCGACGTGCTTTCGATCGGAGGCTTCGGGATCGCCGCGCTGATCACGCTGATCGTCGCAATCCTGCTGCTGCGCGAATCAAGCAGCGGCTCTCCCGTTCCGGCGCAGGGGCCTCTTGCGAGGATTTGAGCACCCGGCGCGACGCTGCCCGCGATCACGCAACGCTTACTGCGCCACCATTTCGAGACGATCGCGCGCCGGCAGGGTCGACGCGAAGGCCCTCAGCGCGCCGGCGACGAGCTCCGGCTCCGCGGCCGGCGTGACGTAGAAGCTTACGTCACCGCGCGCGCCGGTCACCGGAATCGTGTGCAGGATCGCGACCTTCCTCCAGCTCGCCGGCACGCCCTGCGCAAACCAGCTGTCGTAGATCATGGCGACGCCGACATGATACTCGTCGGCGAGCGCGGCCATCTCGGCCGGGCCGTAGCGGCCGGCGCGCTTCGCCTTGCGCACGCGCTCCGAACCGAGCCCCCACAGATCCAGGACGAAGTTCGGATTTCCCCAGGCGACGAGTCCAAGATCGTTCACGGCAACCGGCCGCCGGTAGAGCTGCTGGGCGAAGCGGCCCAACTGATAATGCTGCTCGTAGACGCCGCGCGAGGCAAACGGCGTCTCCAGGGCGGCGCTGACATAGCCCACGCTGGCAAAACCGGCCAGCCCGACGCTGGCGAGCGTCGCGGCGGTCCATTGCGGGACGCTCAAGACCGCTCGCGCGCGTGCAACCGCGTAGAGCAGAGCCAGCACCGCAAGTGCAACGATGTAAACCTCATACCGGTAGAACCAGCCATATTGGCCAAAGCCGAGATGCGCAGCGATCGCGGCGAGCACCGTCGCACAGACGATCAGGGCGCCGCGGTCGGAGCGGAGCAGCGCCATCACGGCGGCGAGCGCAAGACCGAGCAGCATCAGCCTGAAGCCGGCGGGATCAGCGAAGCTGTCGCCGAGATTGCGGAGGATGGAGGCGATGACGCCGGTCCCTTCATAGCCGGATTCGGCGATGCGCGATTTGAGCAATACCGAACTCGGCAAAAGCGGGAGACCGAGCGAGGCCATTCGCGCGAAATACGCGGCGAACGCGCAGAGCGTGACGGCAGCGGCCGCGGCGGCAAAACGGCGCTGGCCGAGCAGGGCAAACCCCATCATCGCCGCGATGGCGAACGCGATTCCCTCGAAGCGAATCAGCGGCAGCAGCACCAGCGCCGCGAAGTGCATGGCGGTCGGCGGCCGTCCGCGCGCGGCTTCGGTCAGGCCGCCGAAAGTCGCGACCGTGGCCCAAACGTGAAGACTGTGCTCCATGCCGGTCATCGGCAGGGCGATCGCGCTTGACGAAAAAATGGCGAGCAACGCGACGAAAAACAGCAGCGACTTCTCCCGGCCGGGGCCAAGCAGTTCAGCCGATTCAAGAATGCGCAGGAAAGCCACGACGGTCGCGGCCGCTGCCGCGGCATTGATCAGGAGTGGACCGAATGCGCCAAGATGCAGCGTCTCGGTCACGGCCAGCAGATAGGGCCAGATGATCGACGAGCTTGGCGACGAGACCTCGGACGCAGTGACGCCGTAGCCGCCGGACAGGATGTGATCGGCGACGGCGAGGTGGATGTAGGGATCGTCGAGGGTGAAGATCAGCCTGCCGTCGCAGAGCATGACGCTGAAGATCAGCGTCACCGCGAACAGCACGAGCCACAGCGATGCCGTCACGAGCGGGACGCTCGGCCGGATCGCGCTGGATCGCGGGAACGACGCGTGGTTGGCGGCGACGCCGGGCATCAGATACGCATCCGTTTGAAGATCGTCTCCGGCAGCGCGCAGATGATCGCCATCACCAGCCGGAAGCGGCGCGCCACATAGATCACGTCACGCGGCCTGGTCACATCGGCCCGGAAGATATCCTCCGCGACCCGATCCGGCTGCACCGTCAGGGGAGCCGGCAGCTTCATATGCGCCGTCATCCTGGTCCGCACGAATCCCGGCTTGACGGTGACGACACGGACCTTACCCGCAAGCGCCAGGCGATTGCGCAAGCCGGACAGGAATTGCGAGAAGCCGGCCTTGGCCGCGCCGTAATAATAGTTCGAGGCCCGCCCGCGATCGCCGGCGACCGAGCTCACGCCGACGATGGTTCCCGAGCCGCGCGTCGCGAAGGCTTGCGCGAACAGTTCGAGCAGCAGGCTGGGCGCCTCGAAATTGGTGCGCATGATCTTCGTCGCAAGCTCGGGATCGGTCTCGGCACGCTGCTGATCGCCGAGCTCCCCGACAACGCATACGACGGTGTCGGGAAGTGGGGAAAGACCGGCGACGAAGCCGGCAAGCTGCCCGGTCTGCAGCACGTCGAGCGCGACAACCGAGATTTCGGTACCGCTTCGCGTCTTGATGTCGTCCGCATTGCGCTGTGCCGCGGCGATATCGCGGGCGGCGAGCATCACGCGCCATCCGTCCCTCGCATAGCGCAGCGCGGTCGCGTGCCCGATGTCCGAACTGCCGCCAATCACCAGAATTGATTTTGTGCCGGTCATCAAATTCCAAGCCGTGCTGAAAGATGGGACACGAGGCGACTGTTCGCCCCGATCTGCTGGCGGATGTCGCGCAAGGCCGCAAGGCCGGGATATCCGGATTCGAATGTCGCGCGGGACTGCCGCGCATCCTTGGCGAGATAGAGCCGGCCGCCGGCATCGACCACCAGCGCGTCGAGCTGGTCAAGAAACCCGAACAGCGCGTCGGTGACCGGAAAGTCCATCGTCAGCGTGTAGCCGCGGAGCGGAAACGACATCGGCCCGCTGCCTTCGCCGAGCTGCTTGAGCACCGCGAGAAGCGACGCATCGCCGCGCCGCGACACACGATCGAGAATTTCGGCGAGAACGCGGCGCGCGCGGCTAGCCGGGATCACGCATTGATATTGCACGAAGCCGCGCCAGCCGTAGATCCTGTTCCAGTCGGCGATCGCATCGAGCGGAAAGAAATACGGGTCCCAATGGACCAGCCGTGGCTTGCCCGGATGCGCGGCGCCGCGGCGGAAGTACAGCTCGTTGAACACCCGCATCGATGCGCGATTGAGCAGCCATCCCGGAAACAGCTCCGGGACCGCGAGCCGCGACGCGCGAAGCCTGGGAAACGTCTCGAGGCCGGGCCCAAGCATATCCTTGTCGCGCCGCGTGGCGTGCTCGGCCAGATAGACCAGCGACCGGCCGAGCGCCGCGCCGCGCGCAAGGCAGTCGATCCAGGCCACCGAATAGGTGGTCGATGCGCTGCTTTCCAGCTGATCGATCGCCGCGTCGAGATTGCCGGCGACGCGGGTGTCCTGACGTAGCCAGGCGGTCTCGATCGGCAGCAGCCGCAGCGTCGCGTCGAGGATCATGCCCGTCAGGCCCATGCCTCCCAACGTCGCCGCAAACAGCGCGGCGTTTTCCGATCGCGAGCAGGTGACGATCTCGCCGCCAGGCAGCGCAATGCGGAACGAATCGACGACGGTGCCGAAGCCGCCATCGCGATGATGGTTCTTGCCGTGAACGTCGGCCGCGATCGCGCCACCGACCGTCACGAATTTCGTGCCGGGCACGACTTTGAGGAAGAAGCCGCGCGGCTCGAAAACGGCAAGGATGTCGGCGATGGTTACGCCGGCTTCGACCGTCAATCGCGCGGTTGCGGCATCGAAGCTCCGCATCCGGTTCAGGCCGCGCGACGAAATCGTGGATTGCGTTCCGATCGCGGCATCGCCATAGGCCCGCCCGGCCCCGCGCGCGACGACGCCGGACCGCGCAAGCAGGTGGTCCCGCGCGCCTGCGGGCGTCTGCGGCGCCAGCAGTTCGGACGACGCCCTGGGATAGTTGCCCCAGCCGGACAGGCCAATGCCGCCCGGACTGGAGGTCGACATCACAGCTCCTGGTAACGCAGCCGCCGGCATCGCTAGATGGCGGCGAGCATGATGGCGCCGATCGCGCCGAGCGCGACCCAGCTGACGCGATCCCTCAGCGCAAAGATGACCGGATCGTCGTCGATCAATCCGCGCTGCGCGAACAACATCACGCGGCCGATCCAGTACATCAAGATCGGACAACCGACCCAGAGCAGTTGCGGATGGCTGTAAAGCGCGCGCACCGTATCGGACGAGATGTAGAGCGTGAAGATCACGACGGCGTTGAAGCCTGACGCGGCGGCGAGGATCGCGATCATCGATTTGTCTTCGACCTGGTAGCCGCGCGCCGCCAGCACGGCGCCGTCCGGCTGGCCGGCGAGCTCGATATAGCGCTTCACCAGCGCCAGCGACATGAAGATGAACAGCGAGAACGCGAGCAGCCATTCCGACATCGGCACGCTGATCGCGACGGCGCCGCCGATCACGCGGACGGTGTAAAGCGTGGCGAGCACGACGACGTCGACGGTCGCGATGCGCTTGAGCCAGAACGAATAGGAGGTGGTCAGCGCGAAATAGCCGAGCAGGACGCCGCCGAACTCGATCGATATCGACATTGCGATCGCAAATGCGGCGACCAGCGCCAGGGCCATCGCGCCGAAGGCCCGCGATGCCGGGATGGCGCCGCTTGCGATCGGGCGGTTGCGCTTGGTCGGATGCGCGCGGTCGGCCTCGACGTCGAGAAGATCGTTCAGGATGTAGGCGCCCGACGCGCAGAGCGAGAATGCGATCACCGCAAGCAGCGACGTCGCCGCCGATCCCAATGCGAATTTGTGTGCGGTCAGCAGCGGCACCAGCACGAGGGCGTTCTTGGCGTATTGATGCACCCTGAACAGCTTCAGCCAGCTGCGCATACTGACGCGCATACTGACCCGCGCGGGCGCGGACGGCTCGGATCGAGCGGAGCGCGCGAGGCGCGATGCGGAATCGGGCAACGCGACCGCCGCGCTGCCGATATAGTCAAAGCCCTGCCGAAGCACGGGCGGCAGCTCTTCGCGCTGCGCCGGCGGCAATCGACGTTCCGGCGCGGCAGCCCAGGCGGTGAAGACGCCAAGATGCTCGGCGACCGCGCTGACGAACGGCTCGGGATGGGTTTCCGAGCAAAGGTAGACCGGGCGGCCTTCGCCCAGCACCTGCAGCAGGAACCTCACCGCGTCGGGGTCAAATTGCGCCCGGGATGGATCGAACCCCGATCGAGCTACACCATGAGTCGATCGCGCTTGCGCTCCAAGGGAAGCGGTGATCGCCGCGGCGAAAGCGCGAAGGCGGCGGATCAGATCGGATGCGATATCGGCCGGGACGGAGCTTCCCCGCACCATGACCTCGTCGACATCGACGACGAGCGGCCGGCCCTTCGAACGCAGCGGATCGCGAAGGGCATCGCCGCCCCCCTGCTCAACCCGTTCTGGAACGCTAGCTCGCATACGTGCGGTCTTCCGGTGCCCCCTCCCCATTGTCCCGGGCTTTCCCTAATTTGGGGTGAACTTGATCTCGGGTGAACTTGGGGGGAGCGAACGCCGGGGCAGATGGCGCCGAAATGCGTGGTGAAAAGCCTCACCGACAGCGCGCGGCGAGCGAAAAATGGCGATCCCGGGAAGACTCGAACTTCCGACCTACGGTTTAGGAAACCGTCGCTCTATCCGGCTGAGCTACGGGACCGCACGGCCCGCAGCGAAAGCATGCGGGCGTCGCCATCCCATAGCAGAGCTGCCGGGTGATCGCCAGCCCGCGCCACATCGGGCGCGCGCGAAGTTGCATGGCGTTTGGCGCGTCGCGCGTTACGCCACCTGGCGTGCCGGATTCGAGGCGGCATCCGCGCTGGCCTGACGCGCCGGGAGAAACTCGATGGCTTCATCCTTCAGCGAGCCGAAGCGCAGCGTCATGATATCGAGAGCATAATTCTGGTAGAGCCGCCACGGCCGGCGCGAGCCCTGCTTGGGGAACCTGGCGGCGGCGCGCTGGATATAGCCCGATGAGAAATCCACCCAGGGCAGTTCGGCGACATCAGGGTCGTTCCGCCGCGGCGTGACCTGCGCGTAGCCGTTCGCCTTCATGTGGTTGAGCATGCGGCAAACATATTCGCAGGTCAGGTCGCATTTCAGCGTCCAGGACGCATTGGTGTAGCCGAAGGCGGCGGCGAGGTTCGGCACGCCCGAGTACATCAGCCCCTTGTAGTTCATGGTCTTCGACAGATCGACGCGCGCGCCGTCGACATTGATCTCGAGTCCGCCGAGCACCTGCAGATCGAGGCCGGTCGCGGTCACCACGATGTCGGCGTCGAGCACATTGCCGCTCTTGAGCTTGATGCCCCCACGCGTGAAGGTCTCGATCTGATCGGTGACGACGGACGATCTGCCGTTGCGCAGCGATTCGAAGAGATCGCCGTTCGGCACCAGACAAAGCCGCTGGTCCCACGGATTGTAGCGCGGCGTGAAATGGGTGGCGACGTCGTAGTCCGGACCGAGTGCATGCCGCACGCCGCCGAGGATCAGCTTCTTGACGCGCTCCGGATCGCGCTTGCAGAGCCGGTAGAAATACATACCGAACAGCACGTTCTTCCAGCGCGTGAGGCCGTAGGCGAGTTTCGCGGGCAGCCGCGCGCGCAGCCAGTTGGCGACTTTGTCCTCGTCGGGCCGCGCCACGACATAGGTCGGCGAGCGCTGCAGCATCGTGACATGGGCGGCGGTCTTGGCCATTTCCGGCACCAGCGTCACCGCGGTCGCGCCGCTGCCGATCACCACCACCTTCTTGGCGGCATAGTCGATGTCGTCGATCCATTTCTGCGGATGGACGACACGGCCGGCGAAATCGGCGATGCCAGGGAAGTCGGGCGTGTAGCCGTGTTCATATTTGTAGTAGCCGCTGCACATGAACAGGAAGCTGCAGGTGAAGCGCTCGATCGTCTTCTCCGGCCCGCGCTCGACCTCGACCGTCCATTGCGAGTCCGCCGACGACCAGTCGGCGCGCACGACGCGATGGTTGAAGCGGATGTTCTTGTCGATGCCGTAGGCGCGCGCGGTCTCGCGCACATAGTTCAGGATCGACGGGCCATCCGCGATCGCCTTCGGCTCGGTCCACGGCCGGAACGAATAGCCAAGCGTGTACATGTCGGAGTCGGAGCGGATGCCGGGATAGCGGAACAGGTCCCAGGTGCCGCCAATGCAGTCGCGGCCTTCAAGAATGGCGTAGCTGCGGTCAGGGCAGTTGGCCTGCAAATGATAGCCGGCGCCGATGCCCGACAGTCCCGCGCCCACGATCAACACGTCGAAATGAACGGACACGCCTTGACCCTCCCGTGGCAGTATTGACAATACATATTGTCAGATAACTTGACATCTGACAATGCCTCGTGTCAATACACTTTCATGGCAAGCAGCCGGAAAGCCCGCCTCTATGGCGGTATGGACGCCGAGGAACGCCGCGCCGAGCGGCGGCTCAAGCTGATCGACGCGGCGATCGAGGTCTATGGCGAGGTCGGCTATCGCGGCGCCACCGTGAAGGCGATCTGCGAGGCGGCCGAGCTGACCGAGCGCTATTTCTACGAGTCCTTTACGAACAGCGAGGCTCTGCTGATCGCCGCTTACGGCCATGTCGTCGGCCACCTGCACGAGGAAATGACCGCGGCCGCTGCAGCCGCAGGCGACGATGCCGAGATGAGGCTGCGCGCGGCGCTGACGCTCTATTTCACGCGGCTGAAGCAGCACCCGAAGCCCGCCCGGGTCTTTCTGCTGGAAATTTCAGGCATCAGTCCGGCGGTCGATGCCGTCAAGCTCGACGCCTTGCGCGTCTTCAGCGACATCCTGGTGCCGCCGGCGCTCGACCCGAAGCGCAGCGGCAAGGGCGCGGCCGCCTCGCTGCTCTCGGTCGGCATGGTGGGCGCCGTCATCTCGATCGCGCTGCGCTGGGTGTCGAAGCAATATCCGCAGGCCGTGGAAGAGGTCGTCGCGATCGCCGCCAGCTTCTGCCGCGTGGCGCTGACCGAGGCCGGCCACCGTGAGGATGGTCACTTATCGTAGCGGCCGGATCGCACCGGCCAGCGGGACCCGCCGATTTTCGATCATGTTTCGCCAGCGCTTGCGGACCCGGCCCCTAGCCTGTCGCTGATTTAACTTGCATATCGGGCCCCTGGGTTTTCTTATGCCCGGTACCGGGCGCAACGAGGTGCAGCCTGTTTCGCCTGACAAAACAACGCTGTTTGCATCGGCGGAGCTGAATTTTGGTCGATCTGCACAGGCTTGACGATGTGACCGCGCGCCTCGGCGATGTGGTTCTCGATCCCTCGACCTGGCCCTCCTTCATGGACGAGGTCTGCGCCGCCGTCGGCGCGACCGGCGCTGCGATGCTTCAGAGCGATATCCGCACTGAAGACATTCCGCGCACGGAGTCGATCACCGAGTATTTCACCAAGACCTACTTCCCGCACAATCTTCACCTCACCGACATCCGCGCGGCCCGCGGCGTGCCGCTGATGCATGCCGGCGTCGATGTCATCACCGATGCGGATCTGTTCGAATCCGAAACCGAGATGCTGCGCGATCCGCTCTACGCCACGCTCGGCGAGTTCGGACTGAAATGGTTCGCGGCGATCGGCTTCCACTCCGGCCCGGCGTTATGGGCACTGACGATCCAGCGTTCGCCCAGAGAAGGCTTGTTCGACGCCGACGAGATCAAGGCGCTGCAAAGGGTGTCGGCGCCGCTCACGGAAGCCGCGACGCTCTCCGCCGTCGTCGGCCGCTCCGCACTCTCGGGCATCACCGGCGCGCTCGATCTGATCCAGGTCGCTGCGATTGCCGTCGGCCGCTTCGGCACCATCATCGGCATGAACAGCCAGGCGGAACGCTGCCTCGGCTACGACCTTGCGATCCGCAACAATCGCCTCACCCTGCTCGACCGACAGGCCAATGCCGATCTGACCAGGCTGATCGATCAGTTGGCCCACAGCTCGGACCTGCACCCATTGCCGTCGTCGCCGATCGTGGTGCGCAGGATCGACAAGCGGCCGATCGTGATCCAGATCCAACCGGTGCCTCCGGCGGCGCGCTCGCCGTTCCTCGGGGCGCGCGCGATCCTGTTGATCCGCGATCTCGAAGGCAGCGCCGCGTTCGATCAGGCGCTGCTGGCGGCGACGTTCGAGCTGACGCCGGCGCAGGCACGCCTCGCCGCGCGGCTTGCGCGCGGCGATTCGGTCGAAGCGGCCGCGCAGGCGGCCGGCGTTGCCCTTGCCACCGCGCGCAATCAGCTCAAGACGATCTTCCAGAAGACCGGCACCCACCGGCAGGCGGAACTGGTTGCGTTGCTGCACAGGGTGAAGTGAACGATTAGAGGCGAATTGTTCTGATCTCCGGCCCGTTCCGATGAGATTCTTCAATTATTCCAATCGCGAAGGCTGTGTTCCATCAGCCGCGGCAACATTCCACAGGTCAGGAAAATCGTCGGGTTCCCGGGTGACAAGTGTCACTAAAATGGCGACAATCTGCTCACTCTGTGTCGTTCGGGTTTGGTCTCAATGTCCGTGATGCCGTCACGATCATCGACGTTGGCTGTTGCCGCTTTCGCCGTCGCTTGCGTGCTGGCGCCGATGAGCGCGCACGCGCAATGGTGGCGCGGCGGCCCGAAGGACTTCGAGGACTGCGCAGACCTCGCCGAGAAGGCGAAGACCAGGGAAGACAAGACCGCGCAACTCGCCGATTGCAACGCCAAGTTCGCCGGCCGTCGCAAGCCTGGCGGTGGCTACACCTATTACGACTTCATGCAGGACCGCAGCTTCGACATCGCCGGTCCCAATCCGACGCCGGACGAGCAAAAGAAGATCGACCAGGAATATACCGGCTATCTCGAGCAGCAGCGCCGCTCGCGTATCGTCGCGGCGTTCAATGCGAAACAGCTCGAGCGGCAGGAGACACAGCCGGTGCGTCCGCCGCAGGTCCAGCAGGCGTCGTTGCACAATGAGCCGGTGCGCAGTGAGACTGCGAAGGTCCCCGTCCCTGCTGCAAGGCCGGTCAAGCCGCGGGGCGCTGCCGTACCTATTCCTGAGCCGCGGCCGCGGGCAAGCAACTGCGTGAAGGGTACGTTCTCCTGCGAATGGCCGCGGCTTTCCGAGGGATTGGACGGCCTGAAGAAGCTGTTCACGCCGACACCGCCGCCACCGACCAAGGTTGCGAAGCGAAACTGACGGTTCGCTTGGTCATTCCGGGGCTCGCGCAAGCGAGAACCCGGAATCTCTCTGCCGTCGAGATTCCGGGTTCGTCGCTTCGCTCCGCCCCGGAATGACACCGCAGGCTCAATCGGTAATCACCATCGCCCAAAACCTGCGGTACGGCGACTTCGGATTGTCGACGAAGGCGACGCCGACGCGCTTGGCGCCCGGCATCAGCAGGTTCTCGCGATGGCCCGGCGAATTCTCCCACTGCTTCAGCATCTCGGCGAAGGCGATGAAGCCGGCGCCGATATTCTCGGCGGCGCGCTGCTTCTTGAGCGGCGCGATGCGCGTGAAGAAGCTGCCGCCCGCGGAGTGGCTGACCGATCCGGTCGCCGACATCGCCTGGGCCTGCTTCAGCGCCATCGCGTTCAGCTTCGCGTCGAGCTTCACCGCGGGCATGCGGTTGGCGCGCCGGTAGGCACTGATCGAGCCGGCATAGTCGGCGGCACCTGAGGCCGTGGTGAAGCCAAACACGAAGGTGAGCGCGAGGAACAGCAGCTTCATCTGAAGTCGTCTCTGTAATGGATCAGTGCGCGTGGGTGCGCTTGTGGTGTCGGGGCGCGACCGATTTGTGCGCAGGCGTGGCCGCTCGGCTGGCTGCCGCAGCCGCCGCGCGCTGCTCCTGCAAGCGCGCATCATAGCCAGGCGACGGTGTCACGGTCGGCGGCGCCGCACGGACCGGGCCGGCCGCGAGCGCAACAAGCGTGAACAGCATGATGCTGGACCATTTCATGATGTCATCTCCTCTGTTGTTCGATCGACGTGGCGGACGATCATCGGCGTTCATGGTCACTGCCATCGCGGATCTGTTCGGGCGTTAGCCCCGGCGAGCCCTTGCCGTCCGCCTCCGCCTTCCGGATCAGCGCGATGACGCGGCGCGACAATGGCGCCTCGAGCCCGCGGCGATCCGCGATCGCGGTAATCACGCCCTGCAAATAGTCGATCTCGGTGCGGCGGCCGCGCTGCAGATCCTCCCACATCGAGGAGCGCGCCTCGGGATCGATCTTCATGGTGCGGCCGAGCAGCATGTCGAACAGCGCATCGGGCAGCCGCAGCAAAGGCGGCATCCAGTTCGACGGCAGCGGCGTCGGCGACACCGGCGCAATGCCTTCGGCGCGCACCGCGGCCAGGCCCTCGGCCATCTGATCGGCAAGCAGTCGTCGCCAGCCGCGCTGCGCGAGCTGTTGCCGCAGCGGAATATTGGACAGCGCATTGAGCGCATTGTTGAGATTGACGACCAGTTTGCCCCACAGCACGCCGTCGATATTGCCAGTGGACTTGATCGCAAGACCCGGCACCGACAGCCGCGCCGCGGTGCCTGCGTCATCCTGCGCGATCACGATGTCGCCGGAGGTCGAGCGATGGAAGCGGCCGTCGCCGAGCGCGACCACGTTGAACGGCACCATGCCGCCGAGCACCCTGCGGCCCGGCAGAAGGTCGCGCAGCAGCGGCACATTGCCGATGCCATTCTGCAGGCTGATCACCGCGGCATCGCCAGGCGCGTGGCGCGCGATCGCATCGGCCATCGCAGCGGTATCGGCGCTCTTCACCGTCACCAGCACGGTCTGAACGTCGGACAAGATCGACGGATCGTCGGACACAATGAGCCGGTCCGCGGATACCGTCCGCTCGGAGCCGTCAAAGCTGCTGACCCGCAAGCCGTTGCCTGCGATCTCCTGGATCAGCCGCGGCCGCGCCAGCAGCACGACACGGCGCCCCGCAGCCGCGAGCGTGCCGCCGACGAAGCAGCCGATGCTTCCGGCGCCCGCAATGCCGATCGGCCGGTCCTCGTTCATGTGGCCAAACGTCCATTCATCATTGGCTCGATAGCAGACCTGGGGTTGCCTGCCTATTTCGACGCACCGCGGGCCGGGTGGCCCGCCTTGTAACCGTCAGGGGCGGAAGCTATGTTTCCCGCTCGGGGCACGGTTGCGGCAGGAGACGATCATGGGTTTACTCGACGTACTCAACGGCATGCAGAACGGCCCGCGCGGTCCGAGCGCGCCAAGCACCTCATCCGACAGTTCGAGCGGCGGCGGAATGTCGCCGATGACGATGGCTATCCTCGCGCTGCTCGCCTGGAAGGCGGTCAAGCATTTCTCCGGCGGCCAGGCGGACGCGAGCGCCCCTGAGCCGAAGCCGGCGCAGGCGCCGCCGCTTCCTCCCGGCAACGTCACCGCAGGCCTGCCTGGCGGCGCCGGCAGCGGCGGGCTCGGCGATCTGCTGAAGGGCGGCCTTGGTGGCCTGCTCGCCGGCGGCGCAGCCGGCACCGTGCTCAGCGGCGGCCTCGGCGATCTGCTCAACCAGCTGCAGCAGAAGGGCCATGGCGACGCGGCCAATTCCTGGGTCAGCAACGGTCCCAACAAGCAGATCGCGCCCGGCGATCTCGCCAACGCGCTCGGCGCCGACCAGATCAACTCGCTGGCATCGCAGAGTGGCCTCTCGCGCGACGAACTGCTGCAGGGCCTCAGCCAGTATCTGCCCGACGCGATCAATCACCTGACGCCGGACGGCCGGCTGCCGAGCGGCGACGAGTTGCACCGCAGGCTCTGACGGTAGCGTTGATTCCATCTGAGGAGGACGACAGTCATGGGCGGCATCATCTGGGTCATCATCGTCGGCTTTGTCGCGGGGATCATCGCGCGGTTCCTGTCGCCGGGGCCGAACAATCCAAGCGGCTTCATTCTCACCACCGTGCTCGGCATCGCCGGCGCGTTTCTTGCGACTTTCATCGGCCAGGCGATCGGCCATTACGGTCCCGAACAAGGTGCCGGCTTCATCACCGCCACGATCGGCGCTCTGGTGGTGCTGTTCATCTGGAATCGGCTGGTCGCGGCGCGCGTGATCCCGGATATCGGAAACAGGTGACGCCGTAGGCGTCATCCTCAACGGTTATTCCGGGGCTCGCGAAGCGAGAACCCGGAATCTCGAGATTCCGGGTTCGATGCTGACGCATCGCCCCGGAATGACCGAATAACCGCAAAGCCTGCCTCAAAATGCAAATGCCCGGGCCTCGCCCGGGCATTTTCGTTTCGGCAAACCGCTCCGCAGCCGTGTCACTGAATCAGATGCATGCCGGCGTCCATGCGGACGAACTCACCGGTCATGTTGCTCGACGCCGGGCTCGCCAGGAAGCAGACCAGGTTGGCAATGTCTTCGGCCGTCGAGGCGACCTTCAGCGGCACGCGCGCCACCACGGCATCGCGCACCTGCTTGGCGCCGGCCTCGCCGCGGCCCTTGGTGAACCAGGGCGTATCTATATAGCCCGGACACACCGTGTTGACGCGGATCAACGGTGCCAACGCGCGCGCCAGCGACTGCGTCATGGTGTTGAGCGCGCCCTTGCTCGCGGCATAGGCGACCGACGAACCACCGCCGGAAATGCCTGCAACCGAGGAGACGTTGACCACAGCCGACGGACGGCTAGATGCCTTCGCGCCGGCTTCGAGCAGCGCGCGCGCGGCACGAACCATCTGGAACGGGCCGATGGTGTTGACGGCGTAGATGCGCTGGAAATCTTCCGCGGTCAGGCCGTCGAGATCGTGATGCGGCACGTGCTTGGTGGTGCCCGCATTGTTGACGAGCACGTCGAGGCGGCCCCAGCCCTGCGCGGCGGCTGCGATCTTCTTGCAGTCCTCATCGCGCGAGACGTCGCCCTGCACCACCAGCACCTCGGCGCCCTGCTTGCGGCAGACTTCCGCGGTCGCCTCGGCTTCCGCCTTGCTGTTGGAATAATTGATGATGAGGCGCGCGCCCTGCGTGGCGAGGATTTGCGCGGTGGCGGCGCCGAGTCCCGATGCCGATCCCGTCACGATCGCGCACAAACCATCCTTGGACATCTGCATTTTCCTTGTTGTTGTGAGCCAGATGAACTCCGGCGGCGGCACACCATATCGCGTGGAACGACATCTGCAAGCCGCGCCCAAAATCCTCACGTGTACGCATTCAGGCCCTTTTGCAGGCTGGCCCACTGCGCTTCGTCATGGCCGCAGATGATCTTGACGCCGGACGCCTCGAGCCTGGCGATCTCGTCGAGCGACTTCAGGAACTGGCCGACGTCAAGGCTGTTCCTCGGCGAGGTCCGCTGGTCGAGATTGGCGCGCACACTGAGCGCGTCGGAGGCGAGCAGGAATTCGCCGCTGTTGTCGAGCTTGACCAGCGCGCCGGTCGTTCCCTTCGAGTGTCCGGGCAGCGGGACCAGCGTCAGCTTGCCGTCGCCGAACACATCCATCTGCTTGTCGAAGATCTCCATCTTCAGCGGATGATCCCAATCCGCCTTGATGTATCCGCGATCGAACGCGTTATCGGCATTCGCGGCCTCGATCTCGAGTGCGTGGACGAAGATCGTCGCCTTCTTGAAGAAGGCGTTGCAGCCGCAATGGTCGGTGTGCAGGTGGGAGCAGATCACCACGTCGATGTCATCAGCGCCAAGGCCAACGGCCTTCAGGCTCGTCAGCACATGATCATCCGCCGGCATGATCGGGCGCATGTATTTGGCGAGCGTGCCGAGCCGCCCTTCAGGATCGGTCGCGACATCGGGATGGCATCCGGTGTCGAACAGCACATTGCCCTGCGCGTGCCGCAACAGCACGCAGGCGACCGGAAGCTCAATCATCTCGCCGCGCGCCGCATCGGGCAGATAGGTCCGCTTCGACATCTGGAGACGGCCGCCCGACAACATATGCATCTTCATCTCGTTACCTCCGCTTTTGGATTCAAACTACATATGAGTTTTATGGAAACTCATAATGGATTTGACAGCATATTATTCGTCCTTATAGCTTCCGCGCAACGTCGCGATCGCATGACAAATGCGCTCAACGAAGCACCCGGGCTCCTTCGGATCGGCATCGTTGGCATCGATCAGCGGCCGTCGAAGGGAAGTTTCGCCACGATGTACACCGTGTTCAGCACGTTCGCTGCGACATCCGATGCGGCAGCGTTCAAACCCTTTCTCTGCATTCCCGCGCGTGCCGACCGCGCATACTTTCCCGATGGCGTCGAACTGTCCTATGGCGGCATTGCGCGGCAGGTCTGCGCATTGCGCGATCAGTACCGCGCAGCAGGCTTCGGCCACGGCCACCGCGCCTGCCTGCTGCTGGAGAACCGCCCCGATTTCATCGTGCACTGGCTGGCGCTCAATGGCATCGGCGTCTCGATCGTTCCGATCAACCCGGCCTATCGCGCAGCGGAAATCGAATACCTGATCGCGCATGCCGAACCCGACCTGATCGTCACGCTGGCCGATCAGAAGGAATTGCAGAAGGCGCTGACCGGCGACGTTCCGCTGCTCACCGTCTCCGGTGACGATCTCGGCGCCAGCGTCGAGACAGTCCCGCACGCCCAGCGGCCGCCACCGCGCGCCGACGGGCCGGGAAGCGAGACCGAGGCTGCGCTGCTCTACACGTCAGGCACGACGGCGCGTCCGAAGGGATGCATCCTGACCAATGAATACGTGGTCTCGACCGGCCGCTGGTACGTCAGCCACGGCGGCGAGGCGACGTATCATGCCGGAATGGAGCGCCTCTACAGCCCGCTGCCGCTGTTCCACATGGCCGGCCTGACGCTGACCCCGATCGCGATGATCTTGACCGGCGGCTGCCTGATCCTGCCGGAACGCTTCAACGCAAAGTTTGCCTGGCACGACATCGTCGCATGCCGCGCCAGCGTGCTGCATTATCTCGGCGTGATCGTCGCGGCCCTGCTGGCGCAGCCGGAGACGCCGGACGAGAAGGCCCATGCGCTGCGCTTCTCGATGGGCGTCGGCGCCAATCCCGAGCAGCGCGCGCGAGCCCGCGAGCGCTTCGGCATCCCCTTCGTCGAAGGCTGGGGCATGACGGAGACCGGGCGCAGTCCGTTCAACACGGTCGAGCCGCGCCATCTCGAGACCAACACCATCGGCCGCAGCGTACCGGGGCTCGAAATGACGATCCTCGATGCCGACGGCAATACGCTGCCGGCTGGCGCAGTCGGTGAACTCTGCGTGCGCCATTCGGAAGCGACGCCGCGGCGCGGCTTGTTCTCCGGCTATCTGAAGGACCCCGAGGCCACCGAGCAGGCCTGGCGCGGCGGCTGGTTTCACACCGGCGACAGCGCCTGGCAGCACGAGGACGGCGCCTTCGTGTTCGTCGACCGGCTGAAGCATCTGGTCCGGCGCGCCGGCGAGAACATCTCGGCGGCGGAGGTCGAGGCCGTGCTGACGACGTCGCCTCAGGTCAAGCAGGCCGCCGTCATCGCCGCGCGCGATCCGATCCGCGACGAGGAAGTTGCGGCCTTCATCGTGAGCAACGACGGCGCCGATGCTTCACGCGAGCTCGCGCAGGACATCTTCCGCTTCTGCCGCGAACGCCTGGCGGCGTTCAAGCTGCCGGCGTGGATCGCTTTCATCGCCGAGTTGCCGCTGACCTCGACCAACAAGATCCAGAAGCACGTGCTGCTCGGCGCGGACAGGGATCCGCAGTCGCATCCGGGCATGATCGACCTGCGGCAAGACAAGACCAACGCCATAAGGCAATCGAACTAGAGGAAACCAGGGACAATGACATCGAGATACGGATGGATCGCCGCGAGCGCTGCAATCCTCTCAGTCGCCTTCGCCGCCGCGCCATCCCACGCGCAGATTTCCGACGACGCGGTGAAGATCGGCGTGCTGACCGATCAGGCCGGACTCTACGCCGACGCCGCCGGCCCCGGAGCGGTCGAAGCGGTCCGGATGGCGATCGCGGATTTCGGCGGCAAGGTGCTGGGCAAGCCGATCGCGATGGTCGATGCCGACCATCAGAACAAGGCGGACATCGGCGCCGGCATCGCGCGGCGCTGGTATGAGCAGGAGAATGTCGACGTCATCGTCGATTTCGCCAATTCCGCCGTCGCCTTCGCCGTGCTCGAGCTCACCAAGCAGAAGAACAAGGCGATGCTGGTGTCGTCGGCCGGCTCCTCCGATCTGACCGGAAAGGGCTGCTCGGCGAATTCGGTGCAGTGGACCTACAACACCTATGCGCTCGCCAACAGCACGGTGCGGGCGCTGGCCAAGGAAGGCGCGAAGAGCTGGTACTTCGTCACGGTCGACTACGCCTTCGGCCACGCCCTGCGCAACGACGCGGCCAAGACCGTGGAGAAGGTCGGCGGCAGCATCGCCGGCGAGGTGCGGCATCCGCTCAACAGCATGGATTTCTCGTCCTATCTGCTGCAGGCCCAGAGCTCGAAGGCTGACGTGATCGCCTTTGCCAACACCGGCGGCGACCTCGCCAACTCGATCCGGCAGGCGCAGGAATTCGGGATGGCGCATACGCAGAAGCTCGCGGCCTTCCTGATGCAGACCAGCGACATCCACGCGATCGGCTTGCAGGCCGCCCAGGGGCTGCAGCTCGCGACCGCCTTTTATTGGGATCTCGACGACAAGACCCGCGACTTTGCCGCGCGCTTCATGGCCAGGACCAAGAAGCGGCCGACCATGGTGCAGGCCGGCCTCTACTCCGCGGTGATGAACTATCTCAAGGCGGTCGAGGAGTCCGGCACCGACGACGGCCCCAAGGTGATCGCGCAGATGAAGGACATGCCGATCGACGATTTCTTTGCCCGCAACGCATTCCTGCGCGAGGACGGCCAGCTCATCCACGACATGTATCTCGTGCAGGTGAAGTCGCCGGCCGAATCGAAGGGTGCCTGGGACTACGAGAAGCTGGTTCAGGTGATCCCGGGCAAGGAGGCGTTCGCGACGCCGGAGGAGAGCGCCTGTCCGCTGCTGAAGAAATGATCGCTCTGACGAAACTCGCAAGTCACAGGCAAGAAACTACAGGCAAGGCTGGACATCCCATGACTGAGCTGCCGCTGCTGTTTACCCCACTGCAATTGCGCGATCTCGAACTGAAGAACCGGATCATGGTCTCGCCGATGGCGACCTATTCGGCGCGGGAGGGGCGCGCCACCGATTGGCACACCGCGCATATCGGCAAGCTCGCCGCCGGCGGCGCCGGCCTCGTGTTCGTCGAGCAGAGCTCGGTGAACACCCAGGGGCGCATCACCCATGGATGCCTCGGCATCTGGGACGATGCGCACATCGCGGACCACGCCGCCCTCGCCGCGCTGATCCACAGCTTCAACGCCAAGGCCGCGATCCAGATCGCACATGGCGGCCGGAAAGGCTCCTCGCAGCGGCCGTGGGAAGGAGGCAACCCGCTCGGCGAAGCTGACATCAAGGCACGCGGCGAAGGCCCATGGCAGATCGCGGCCTCGAGCGGCATTCCCTTGGATGACGGCTGGCCGGCACCGCAGATGATGACTTCAGAGCAGATCGATGCCCTGGTGGACGACTATCGCCAGGCATTTCGTCGCGCCAGGGCGGCCGGCTATGACGTCATCGAGCTGCACTGCGCGCACGGCTATCTGATGCACTCGTTCCTGTCGCCGCTGGCGAACAACCGCAACGACGAGTATGGCGGGTCGTGCGAGAACCGCATGCGCCTGCCGCTGCGGATCGCGGCGATCATGCGCGAGGAGTGGCCCAGCCATCTGCCGGCCTTCGTCCGCATCTCGTCGGTCGACGGCGTCGACATCGGCTGGTCGATCGAGGACTCGATCGCGTTTGCGGCGGAGCTGAAGGCGATCGGGATCGACATGGTGGACTGCTCGTCGGGCGGCATGAAGCTACCGCGCGGCAATTCGCTGGTGTCGCGCACCCCGGGCTTCCAGGTGCCGTTCGCCGAGCGCATCCAGAAGGAAGTCGGCATGCCGACGGTGGCGGTCGGGCTGATCCGCGAACCGGACTACGCCGAAGCCATTTTGCGGGACGGCAAGGCGACGCTTATTGCGCTCGGCCGCGAACTGCTGTGGAATCCGAACTGGCCCGCGCAGACGGCGCTTGCGCTCGGATGCGATCCGGAGTGGACGAGTTGGCCGGAGCAATATGGCTGGTGGCTGAAGCGGCGGGTGGCGCAGCAGGGACGATAGCGATGCCGGTGGCGAAGAAGGATGTAGCGAAGGCCGGCGCGGCTGCCGGCGCGCGGTCTTTCGACGGCCCCGATTTCCCCGGCGACACCTCGCGCGACCTGCCGAAGATGGACAATGCAGTCAAGTCGGCGCGGCGCGTGTTCGACGTGCTCGAATTCTTCGAGGAGCACCAGCGCGCCGCCTCCGCGATCGAAGTCGCGGCCGCGCTCAAGTTCCCGCAATCCAGCACCTCGGCGTTGATGCGGACGATGACGGCGTTCGGCTATCTCCACTATGACACCAGCCGCCGCACCTATATCCCGACGCCGCGGATCTCGATGCTGGGGCACTGGCTGAGCCCGGCGTTGTTCACGAAGGGACGCCTGGTCAATCTGATGGAAGAGCTCTCCGCGCGGACCGGAGAGACCATCATGCTCGCGGTGCGCAACGGGCTCAGCGCGCAGTATGTCCATATCATTCAGGCCAAGCTGCCGATGCGGCTGTATGTCAAGGCCGGAACGCTGCGGCCGCTGGCGCGATCCGCGTCGGGTTACGCGCTGCTGTCGGCCTATCCGGACAAGGAGGTGCGCCGCCTGGTGCGCCTGATCAACGCCAACGAGAGCCGGCCCGATCGTCAGGTCGACATCAAGGCGCTGCTGCTTGAGCTGAAGAAGGTCCGCGCCAAGGGGCACGCTTTCTCGCTCGGCCTGGTCACGCCGGGCGCGGGCGCCGTCGCCATGAACCTGCCGCCGATTGCGGAATCGAACGAACCGCTGGTGCTGTGCGTGGCCGGATTGAACGACGCACTGGTCACCCAGGAGACCGAGTTCGCCGACCTGATGCGGAAGGCAATCGAGTTTCATCTGGCGGACTGAACTTATGTCGGCGGCCGGTTTGCGCGTGTGCGTGGCATACAAACGGGGACAATCGAAAGTTCACTATGCGGAATTCATGCGCCAAGTCCGGCTTCATGCCATCCGCGCAAGTGGCCCTGCGGGCAGCGCTTGTCACGGCTATGGCTTTTCCGCATCATTGAGCGCAAGACAACATCGCAAGCAGGGCATGGCCGAACAGCCAGCCCGAGCCAATCAACACGAGGAACGCTGTGGCGGAGAGTGAAAACATCGTCGCCGAGACCGCGGAAAAGATTTTCGCCGATCTCGCGGATGCCCAAACCATCAATCACGACAAGCAGGGCGCATGGAAGGCGCCGCTGTGGCAGGCGCTGACCGAAGCCGGCCTGCCGCTGTCCTGGGTGCCCGACGATCTCGGCGGTTCCGGCGCCAGCCTCGCCGAAGGATTCAGCGTCCTCAACGTCGCTGGGCGGCATGCGATCGCTGTTCCGCTGGCCGAAACAATGCTGGCCGGCTGGCTGCTGACGCAAGCCAGGATCGCCTCTCCCGAAGGCGAGATGACCGTGCTGCCGGCAAGCCCGAAGGACCGCGTCACGCTGAACGCCGACGGCTCGCTCTCCGGCCGCGCCCGCGGCGTGCCGTTCGCCAAGGACGCAAAACATTTCGCGGTGCTGGCTGAAGGCAATGGCGGCGTGTCGGTCGCGCTGCTCGATGCAGCGAAGTGCCGGATCGAATCCGGCATCGGGCTCGGCGGCGATCACAACGATACCGTCACGCTCGACAAGGTGCAGCCGGTCGCCACCAGGCCGGCGCCGAAGGGTTTTGACCAGACCACGCTGATGCTGATGGGCGGCGTGGTGCGCAGCCTGCAGATCGCCGGCGCGCTGGAAGCGATGCTCGACATCTCGGTGCGCTATTCCAATGAGCGCATCGCCTTCGAGAAGAAGATCTCGAAATTCCAGGCGGTGCAGCACAACCTCGCGCGGCTCGCCGGCGAAAACGCCGCGGCACTGGCCGCTGCGACCTCGGCGGCGGACACGATCGTGAACGCCAAGTCGCTGGACACTGATGCGGTGTTCCTGGAAGCCGCAGCGGCCAAGGTCCGCTGCTCGGAAGCGGCGGAGAAGGGCAGCGGCATCGCGCATCAGGTGCATGGCGCGATCGGCTTCACCATCGAGCACATCCTGCACCGCTATTCGCTGCGGGCGCTGGCCTGGCGCGACGATTTCGGCTCGGAGAGCTACTGGGCGGTCGAGCTCGGCAAGCTCGTCGCGAATCGTGGCGCCGATGAATTGTGGCCGCTGGTGGCTTCGCGCTGAGATCAGGCAGAAAGATCAGGACTGGACATCATGACTGCAGCCCTTCGTTTCGATCCGATCCGCCTGCCGGAAAAATGCGAGCAGCTCCGCAAGGAGGTGCGCGCCTTCCTCGCCGAGGAAATCGCCGCCGGCACCTTCGATCCCCACGCGCCGAACCGCGAGGACAATGACGCGCCGGAATTCTCCCGTCGCGTCGGCGCCAAGGGCTGGCTCGGCATGACCTGGCCGAAGAAATATGGCGGCCAGGAGCGCTCGTTCCTCGAGCGCTACGTGGTCACCGAGGAGATGCGGGTGGCGAACGCGCCGACCCGGCGCTTCTTCGTCGCCGACCGCCAGAGCGGGCCGGTGCTGCTGAAATACGCGCCCGAGCACATCAAGATGGACATCCTGCCGCGCATCTGCCGCGGCGAGGTCTGTTTCGCCATCGGCATGAGCGAGCCGAACTCCGGCTCTGACCTGTTCGCGGCGAAGACCCGCGCCACCAAGACCGACGGCGGCTATCTGATCAACGGCACCAAGATCTGGACCTCGTCGGCGCACATCGCCGACTACATGATCGCGATCTTCCGTACCTCGCCGCCGACCAAGGAAAACCGCCGCCACGGCCTGACCCAGTTCCTCGTCAAGATGAAGCAGCCGGGCATCCAGGTGAATCCGATCGGCCAGATCACCGGCCAGTTCGAGTTCAACGAGGTCGTGTTCACCGACTACTTCGTGCCCGACGATCACGTGCTGGGCGAGGTCGATGGCGCCTGGAAGCAGGCGACGTCGGAGCTCGCCTATGAGCGAAGTGGTCCCGAGCGCTTCCTCGAGACCTATTACGTGCTCACCGAGCTCGTGCGCGCGGTCGGCAAGAACCCGGACACCCGCAGCGCCGAGGGCATCGGACGCCTGGTGGCGCAGGTGCACACCATGCGCCGCATGTCGGTGTCGGTCGCCGGCATGCTGCAGGCCGGCAAGGAGCCGGTGGTGGAGGCCTCGATCGTCAAGGACATCGGCACGGTGTGGGAGCAGCAGCTGCCGCATCGCGTCCGCGATCTCGCCGCCTTCGTCGAGGAGACCGCGACCAACCGCGAGACGCTGGAAAAGCAGCTCGATTTCGCCATCAAGACCGCGCCCAAGCTGACGATCCAGGGCGGCACCACCGAAGTGCTGCGCGGCATCATCGCCCGCGGACTTGGCCTGCGCTAGCCGCGCGGGCTCGCCTGCGCTAATTCAACGAGGACAGATCATGACCAAGTACACTGATATCGGCGTCGAAACCCACGGCCATGTCGGCCTGATCGAAATCCGGAAACCCCCGCTGAACTTCTTCGACGTCGCGCTAATCAACCAGATCGCCGACGCGCTGGAGGAGTTCGACAACAATATCGAGATCCGCGCCTCGGTGCTGGCGGCGCAAGGCAAGGCGTTCTGCGCCGGTGCCAATTTCGGCGATCCGGCCCGCCAGGAGCAGGAGGAGCGCGCCAAGAGCGATCCGGCTTCCAACCTGCCGATCAACCATCTCTACGTTCAGGCGGTGCGCATCTTCCGCAACAAGAAGCCGATCGTCGCGGCGATCCATGGCGCCGCGATCGGCGGCGGCCTCGGCCTTGCCGTCTCCGCCGACTTCCGCGTCGCCTGCCCCGAGGCACGCTTTTCGGCCAACTTCACCAAGCTCGGCTTCCATCCGGGCTTCGGCCTGACCGCAACGCTGCCGGAACTGATCGGCAAGAACAATGCCGAGCTGATGTTCTACACCAGCCGCCGCGTCACCGGCGAAGAGGCCTATCGCTGGGGCCTCGCCAATGTGCTGGTGCCGCAGGATCAGGTGCGGGCGGAAGCGATGAAGCTCGCGCAGGAGATCGCCGAATGCTCGCCGCTCGGCCTGGTCTCGACCCGCGCCACCATGCGCGCCGGCCTCGCCGACCGCGTGCTCGCCGCAACCAACCATGAGCTCGCCGAGCAGACCAAGCTGCGCGCGACCGAAGACTTCAAGGAAGGCGTCAAGGCCACCGCCGAGCGTCGCGTCGCTAACTTCAAGGGGCGGTAGCCGCAAGCGCCGCTCTCTCCACGGGGCGTCCCGGCCTAGTGCGCAATTGCGCACGGGAGCCGGGACCCATACGCCGCGGCCCGCGGAAGGGGCACAAGCGGCGTCGGCTTCTCTTACAACTCACTTCGGTGGTTATGGGTCCCGGCGAACGCCGGGACGACACCGGGGAGATATCTAGCTAACCCCTCGGCACCACCAGCGCATCGACGATCGTGACGCCCTGCCCCTCCGGGTGCACCAGCACCGGATTGACCTCGATCTCGGCGATCTCGTTCGCGTGCTGGGCCGCCAGCACCGAAATCTGCGAGATCAATCGCGCCAGCGCCGCGACATCCGCCTTCGGCGCGCCGCGGAAACCGTGCAGCAGCGGCGCGGCTTTCAGCGTCTCCAGCACCGTGGTCGCTTCTTCCACGCTCACCGGCGCGGGGCGATAGACCACGTCCTTGAACAGTTCGGTGGTGATGCCGCCGAGCCCCACCATCACCATCGGCCCGAAGGTCGCGTCCGTCATGGTGCCGACGATGATCTCGACGCCTTTCCTGGCCATCGGCCCGACCAGCACGCCCTGGATTTCAGCGCCCGGCCGCTGCTTCTGCACCGTCTCCAGCATGTCGCGATAGGCCGTGAATGCCGCGCCCTTGGCGGCGATGTTGACGCGGACGCCGCCGACCTCGCTCTTATGCGCGATCGCGGGCGACTGGATCTTCATGACCAGTGGAAATCCGGCGCGCTCGATCGCAGCGTCGAGCCCGTCGCGGTCGGTCACCAGCACCTCATCCGGCAGCGCAATGCCGGCCGCGCGCAGCAGCGATTTGCTGTCATATTCCGACAACGTCTTCGACGTGAGATGCATGGAGAGATCGTGCGCCGGCGACGCTGATGCCGAGATCTCCGGCGCGGGCTTGAAGCCGGCATAGTCCGCCAGCCGCCGCATTGCGACGCCGACATGGGTCAGTCCCGAGAGCACCACCACGCCCGACTTCGCCAGCTCCTGCCGCGCGAATTGCGACGGCAGCGTGTAGGAATAGAACACCACCGGCTTGTTCTGCGCCGCGATCACCGGCTTCAGCTCGGCTTCCTTGAACGGCATCCGCGTCTCGCTCGACAGCGACAGCACCACCAGCGTCGCGTCCACTTCATCAGACGTGTCGAACAGCTCGATGCTCTTCTGCAGTCCGCCGGATGACACGCCCTGCGCGGTCACGTCGACCGGATTGCCCGCCGCGCCGTAGGACGGCATCCATTGCTTGATCTGGCTCTGGATCGCGGCTGAAAGCTCCGGCACGCGCAGGCCCTGCATCGAGACGGTATCGGCGCCCCAAATGCCGGCGCCGCCGGACACCGTCAGCACCGCGACGCGATCGCCCTTCGGCAGCGGATTGGTGGTCAGAACCGCGGCAATGGTCACGGCCTCGTCGAGGTCGTTGGAGACGATGAAGCCGTATTTCGCGAACACCGCGTCATAGGCCGCCGACCAGCCGGCCATGCTCGCGGTGTGCGAGGCCGCCGCGCGCTCGCCAGCGCCGGAGCGGCCCACTTTAGTTACGATGACGGGCTTTTTGAGCTCTGCGGCGCGCTTCGCCGCCGCCAAAAACTTGTCGACGTCGCGGATACCCTCGATGAACAGCAGGATCACGTCGGTCGAGGCATCCTGCACCATGTAGTCGAGGAACTCGCCGGCGCCGAGATCGCTCTCATTGCCGGCGCTGACGACATAGCTCAGCGCGACGCCGAGCGCCTTGGCGCGATGATAGATCGCAAAGCCGATGCCGCCGCTCTGCGCGACGATGCCGATCCGCCGCTTGCTGGCGACCAGATCGGGCGCATCCGGCTTGACGTCGACGGTCGGGCTGAAGGTCGCGGCGACCTTCTGCGCCTGGCTGTAAAACCCTTCGGCGTTAGGGCCACTGATCCGCATCCCGGTCCGCTTCGCCAGCGCGACGATCGCATCCTGCATGTCAGCGCTGTCGCCACCTTCCTCGGCAAAGCCGGACGAGATGATGACCGCGTTCTTCACACCGGCCGCCGCGCATTGCTCCAGCGCCGGCAGCACTGCACGGGCGGGAATGACGATAACGGCAAGATCGATCGGCGCGCCGATCTCGGCGACCGACTTGAAGCATTTCAGCCCGTCGATCTCGTCATAGTTCGGATTGATCGGATAGAGCGCGCCGGGATAGCCGTTCTTGCGCAGCATCGCGAGCAGCCGCCCGGGAATCTTCTCATGATCGCGCGAGGCGCCGATCAGCGCGATGCTCTTTGGTGCGAAGAAGGTATCGAGCGGATGCGGCATGGGGGCGTGTTCCCAATTGTTGTTGTTGCTCTTGACGATATTGGATCACCGCCGCCGGCTCAACCGCTCTCCCCGCAAGCACCAATCGTTCACCGTCACCCTGAGGTGCGAGCGAAGAGAGCCTCGAAGGGTGCACGGCCACCAGCCGGGCCGTGCACCCTTCGAGACGCCGCTTCGCGGCTCCTCAGGATGACGGGAGAAAGATGCGTAGCCCGGATACAGCGCAGCGCAATCCGGGGGCCGGTCTATCCGCGAAGAACGCGGCGGCCCCGGATTTCCCTTCGCTGCATACGGGCTACGAAATCACGCCGTCAGCTTGAACGTCACGCCGCAGAGCTGGAACTCATCGCCCTTCACCGCACAGCCTCTCGTCTTCGCCGCCTCCAGCACCTTCGCCTTGTCGGCGACCTTGAACGTCAAGCCGCTCATGATCGCGCTGTCGCCCTTGACGAAGCGGAAGGTGCTGTTCGGCAGCTTCACCACGGCACCATCGGCGGGAATGCCGATGATCCTGCCCCAATGCGTCGCCAACGCCTCAGGCTCGGGGCTCTGCATCTCGACCGTGGTCAGCGCCAAAGTCGTGTCCTTGCGGATCGACTTCTGCCAGTCGGGGCCGGCCGGCGGGTACGGTCCCAGCACGTCGTCGCTGCCGTCGGTGTGGTTGAACTCGATGAAGGCGGCTCGGCAGTCGCGCGGATGCAGCTGCACGCCGTGATATGGCGCGTGCGTGATCACGTTGGCGGTGCGCACGCCCATCGCGTTGGCCTTGGCGCCACGCGCGTCGGGATCCTCACAAACGAAGATCGCCATATAGCCGCCGCGGCCGCCGGTCTTCTCGATGAAGCGGCCGGCCGCCGTGCCCGGCCCCGGCTGGAACGGCGCGACGACTTCGAGCAGGATGGTATCGACCGGCAGCAGCGCATTCTCGAGGCCGTATTTCGCGACGTTGCCGTCGCGATAGCAGACGTCGAGGCCCATGATCGCGGAGATGTCCGCGATCACGGGCGCAAGCTGCGGCGCCACCAGGCAGATCTGCCGCAGCCGCATGTACTCGGCCATGGTCTACTGCCCCTGGAAGGTGGGCTTGCGCTTCTCGACGAAGGCTTTTGCCGCTTCCTTGTGGTCCGTGGTCTCGCCGGCACGCGTGTGGTGGATCGCCTCGCCGTCGAAGCAGGCTTCGAGGGTCATGGTCTCGGCATTGTTGATGTTGCGCTTGATGTAGCCGAGCGCCACCGACGGCCCCTGCGCCAGCGACCGGGCCAGCTCCAGCGTCTCGGCCTCGACGTCGGCATCAGGCACCACCTTGGAGACCATGCCGAGATTGTATGCTTCCTGCGCCGACAGCACCGGCGACATCATGTAGAGCTCGCGCGCTTTCGCGCTGCCGAGCATCTTGGTCAGGAAGTAGGTGCCGCCGTAGTCGCCGGAGAAGCCGACCTTGGCGAAGGCGGTGGTGATCTTGCAGGAGGCGCCGGCAACGCGGAGATCGCAGGACAGCGCGATCGAAAGCCCGGCGCCGGCCGCGGCGCCGTCGAGCTGCGCCACCACCGGCTTCGGCATCTGGTGCAGGATGCGCGAGACCTCCATGCCGCGGCGCAGGTTGGCCATCTTGGCCTCGAACGGCAGCGGGGCGCGGCCTTCCGCCATCGACTTGACGTCGCCGCCGACGCAGAAGGTGCCGCCGGCGCCCCGGATCAGCACGGCGCGCACCTCGGTATCGTCCTGCGCCCGCCGCGCCGCCTCGACGAGGCCGCGCGTCATGTCGGGATTGAGCGCGTTGCGCCGATCGGGGCGGTTCATGGTGATGGTGAGCAGGCCCTTGTCGAGGGATTGGAGGACCATCTGATTATCGCTCATGGCGTTTTGCCTTTCGTTGTTATTTTGAATCCGTCATTCCGGGATGGTGCGTAAGCACCAGACCCGGAACCTCGAGATCCCGGGTTCGTGCTTCGCACGCCCCGGGATGACTGCGTGACTTCGTCACTTCGTCACTTCTTCACCAGCGGGCAGCGCGACTCCGACAGCGGCTGGAAGGCCTGGTCGCCCGGCACGGTCGCCACCAGCTTGTAGTCGTCCCAGCGGCCCTTCGATTCCGACGGCTTCTTGACCTCGAACAAATACATGTCGTGCACCATACGGCCGTCCTCGCGGATCTTGCCGTTCTTGGTGAACATGTCGTTGATCGGGCTCTCCTTCATCACCTTCATGACGGCGGCCGCATCGGTGGTGCCGGCGGCCTTCACCGCCTTGAGATAGTGCGTCACCGAGGAATAGACCCCGGCCTGTGCCGAGGTCGGCACCCGCTTGGTGCGCTCCATGAAGCGCTTCGTGAAGGCGCGGCTGTCGTCGTTGAGATCCCAGTAGAAGGCTTCCGCCAGCAACAGGCCCTGCGCGGTATCGAGCCCGACGCTGTCGATGTCGGTGACGAAGGCCAATAGCGGCGACAGTTTCTGGCCGCTCTTGGTGAGGCCGAATTCGGCTGCCTGCTTGATCGCGTTGATGGTGTCGCCGCCGGCATTGGCAAGGCCGATCACCTTGGCCTTCGACGCCTGCGCCTGCAGCAGGAAGGACGAGAAATCCGAGGTGTTGATCGGATGCCGCACGCTGCCGAGCACCTTGCCGCCCGACTTCACCACGACGTTGCTGGTGTCCTTTTCCAGGTCCTGACCGAACGCGTAGTCCGCGGTAAGGAAGAACCAGGTATCGAGACCGGATTTCACCGCGGCAAGGCCGGTCACATTGGCCTGCGCGAAGGTGTCGAACACGTAGTGCACGGTATAGGGGCCGCAGGCCTCGTTGGAGAGGCGGATCGAACCCGGACCGTTGAACATGATGATCTTGTTGCGCGCCTTGGCGATTTCGGCAGCGGCGAGCGCGGTCGCGGAGGCCGCGACGTCGAAGATCATCTCGACGCCCTGGTTATCGATCATGTCGCGGGCGATGTTGGCGGAGAGGTCAGCCTTGTTGAGATGGTCGCCGACCACGATCTCGACCTTGCGGCCGAGCACCTCGCCGCCGAAATCCTCCACCGCCATCTTGGCAGCGGTTTCGCTGCCCGAACCGGTGATGTCGGCATAGAGGCTCGACATATCGAGGATGCCGCCGAGCTTCAGCGGAGGCTTGTCCTGCGCCAGCGACGCATTCGCCGAGATCGCAAACGCACAGGCCAACACGCCGGCCAAAACTCGTCTCATTCCAATCCTCCCTTGCAGCGCGGACCTCGTTCCAGCAGGTCCGTTTCGAGGGCCGGATCATGCCGCATGGCCTGCACTGCAGCAAGCCGCAGCGGCAGCAATCTGTTTTCCACTAAGCGGAATGAAGCGCCGCGCCGGAGCTTTCGGCCGCGCTGCGATCAGAGATGAAAGTCGGGAACGGTCTGATGGGGCGTTCCCGCCGGCAGGCCGAGGAACAGGTACTGCATGCCATAATGTCCGGCGAATGCCGATGCCGTTGCATCCATGATGATGCGACCGCCCAGATCCAGATGCAATTCTGGCCGGGTAATGGCCCCGAGTGTGTAGGCCGGCACGATGGTCTCGTTGATATGCAGGGCGTCGAACACGGCGGACACCGTCGAAAGCGAGGCCGCATTGCCGGCCAGGTCGACGACATCGGCGCCATTGGCGGCGAAGCTGGTCACCGCCAGCGAGCCGGCGCGATCGGTCGACGACACGATGTGATCGAATACCAGCTTCGAGGAATCGCCGAGCAGCGCCGTCGCCGCGGCGTCGTAGATTGCGGTGCCGCCATCGTTCAGCGTCAGGCTCGGCGTGCCGCCATTGACATGCACCGCCTCGTTGAAGCCGACCGTCAGCTGGACCAGCGAACCCGGCGTCGCGACGCCACCGGAGGGCGTCGCCGTGATTCCGGTGAGATGAGGCGCCGTGGTGTCGAGGGTGAAGGTCAGGTTGGACGATGCGCTGACATTGCCGGCGGCGTCGACCTCCTGCACCGTGACGGAGTGCATACCATCAGTCGTAAAGACCGGCGCCGCCGTGGAGAAGCCCGACGCGCCGTCGGCCTTGTAGCGCAGCGTGTCGGCCGCATCGAACTTGGTGTAATCGATCAGCGGATTGCTGGTGATGTGGTCGGCGCTGGCGACGCCGGTGTCGCGGTGCAGTGCCAGCGTCGGCGCCGATGGCGCCTTGGTGTCGCCGGTGAAGCTGACCGCATTGCTCGCTCCGCCGGCATTGCCGGCGATGTCGGTGTAGCTCGCCCCGGCAACCGAAAGGTCAGCCGCCAGATGGTCGGTGACATCGGCCGTGAAGGTCGCGGTGTAGATATCGTGACCTGCGCCATTGATGCCGACATGGACGAGGCTGCCCAGCAGGCCGCCATGGACCGTGACGTCGCCGAGTCCGAAACCTGCGACCGCCTCGGAGAAGGTGAACGTCATCAGCGCGGTGTCGCCGGCGTGCAGCAGGGTGTGATCGGCCGCCACCGATACCGTCGGCGGATGCGTGTCGCCACCGATCGTCGCGGTATTGCTCGCCGCGCCGATATTGCCTGATACGTCGGCATAGCTCGCGGCGGTGACCCGGATCGAGCTCGCCACGACGTCGTTGATATCGGGCGTGAAGGTCGCGGTGTAGACGTCCTGCCCCGACACGTTGAGCCCGACATGGACCAGATTGGTCACCGTGCCGCCGGCGACGACGGTATCGCTGAGCGCAAAGCCCGCGACCTGCTCGGAGAAGGTGAAGGTGACAACCGAAGTCTGGCCCGAAAGCACCGTGCTCGGGCTCGCGGCAACCGACACCGTCGGCGCCCTGGTATCGCCAGTGAAGCTGATGGTGCCGCTCGCCGCACCGGTATTGCCGGGAACATCCGTATAGCTCGCGGCGGTGACTTGCACCGAGCCCGCTTCAGTGTTGCTTTCGTCCGGCGTAAAAATTGCCGTGTAGACGTCCTGGCCTGATGCGTTGACGCCGACATGGACCAGATTGCCCAACGCCCCGCCATGCACCAAGACGTCACCGAGCGCGAAGCTCGCGATTTGTTCGGAGAAAGTGAACGTCACCAGCGCGGTCTGGCCCGCCAGCAGCGCGTGACGGTCAGCCGCGATCGACACCGTCGGCGCCAGCGTATCGCCGCCGATCGTCGCGGTGTTGCTTGCCGCGCCGGCATTGCCGGCCACATCGCTGTAACTGGACGCATTCACCTTCACCGAGCCGGTCTCGGTGTCGCTGACATCGGGCGTGAAGGTCGCGGTGTAGACGTCCTGCCCAGCACCGTTGAGCCCGACATGCACGAGATTGCTCAGCGCGCCGCCATGGACGGTGATGTCGCCAAGGGCGAAGCCCGACACGGTCTCCGAGAAGGTGAAGGTCGCGACCGAGAGGTCGCCGGCCAGCACCGTGTCGGGATTGAGCGTGACGGAGACCGTCGGCGCCAGCGTGTCACCGGTGAAGTTGATGGCGTTGCTGGCAGCGCCGGCGTTGCCGGCCGTATCGCTATAGCTCGATGCATTGACCTGCACCGAGCCAGCCTCGGCGTTGGTGACGTCGGGCGTGAAGGTCGCGGTGTAGATGTCCTGGCCGGCGCCGTTGACGCCGACATGGACAAGGCTGCCCAACGCGCCGCCGCTGACGCTGATGTCGCCGAGCGCGAAGCCCGCGACGGCCTCGGAGAAGGTGAAGGTCACGACCGCGGTCTGACCGGCGAGCAGCGTACCATGGTCAGCCGAGACCGATACAGTCGGCGCCTTGGTGTCGCCGCTGAAGCTGATCGTGTTGCTCGACGAGCCGGAATTGCCGGCCGTATCGCTATAGCTCGATGCATTGACCTGCACCGAACCTGCCTCGGTGTTGGTCACATCCGGCGTGAAGGTCGCGGTGTAGACGTCGTGGCCGGCGCCATCGATGCCGACATGGGTGAGGTTGCCCAGCGAACCGCCCTGGACCGTGACATCATCCAATCCAAAGCCGCTGACGGCCTCGGAGAAGGTGAACGTGACAACCGCGCTATCGCCGGCAACCAGCGTGGTGTGATCGGCTGCAACCGCCACCGTCGGCGCCTTGGTATCACCGGTGAAGCTGATCGCGCTGCTTGCCGCGCCGGCGTTTCCGGCGCTGTCGGTATAGCTTGACGCGTTGACCTGCACCGAGCCCGCCTCGGCGTTGGTCACGTCGGGTGTGAAGGTTGCCGTGTAGATGTCCTGGTGCGCGGCGTTGACGCCGACATGCACGAGGTTGCTCAGCGCGCCGCCGCTCACCGTCGTGTCCGTCAACGCGAAGCCGGTAACCGCCTCGGAGAAGGTGAAGGTGACGGTCGAGGTCTGCCCGGCCAGCAGCGCGGTCGAGCTCGCCGCAACCGACACGGTCGGCGCGATCGCGTCGATCACGAGATGCAGGTCGGTCGCCGCATGGGTCACGTCGGCGTCCTGGCCGCCGGGATCCCTGATCGTGCCGCCGTTGAGCGAGAGGCTCTGCACCTGAAGATCGGACGTGCTGTCGCCGTCCTGCACCGTGTAGCTGAACACCAGCGCCTGCGAGCCGCTGCCGCTCAGATAGGTCGCGGCCTTGCCGTCGTTGAGCAGCAACTCCGGCGCGCCGGTCACGTTCACCGTGTTGCTGAAGTTGACGGTGATGGTCACTACCTTGCCGGCGTTCAGGATCGTGAGATGATCGGTGGTGTCAGAAGTGACCGAGGCGATGCTCGCCTGTGACCGGATCTCGAGATGCGGAGAGGCCGAGCCGTCGGACGCCAGCATCAGCGAGCCGGCCGAGGCGCCAGCGCCAAAACTCAGGTTCAGTGATGCGAGCGTCGTGCCGCTGCCGCTTTTCACCAGCAACACGCCGTTCGCATAGGACAGCGTCGTCGTGGCATCATAGGCGATGTTGCCGAAGTCGACGGTGTCGCCGCCGGCAAAGCCGGTGATCGACGTGCTGAAGGAGGCGCCGGAGAATGCCGCGGCATCGAGCACGAGTTTTTCGGTACTGCCGTCGGTGAAGGCGATCGCGCCGGTCCCTGCCGCGCCGTTCGCCGCCAGCTCCAGGATGGAGCCCTTGATGACGGTGCCGCCCGAATAGGTGTTGTGCGCGGACAGCACCAACCGGCCGCCGCCGGTCACCTCGACATCACCAGGCGTCGTGCCATCGGAAATGACGCCGCTCTGGGTGACGGTCTCGCCGGCGGCGACGTTGAAGACCGGATCGCCCGCGACGGTGATGTTGCGGGTCTGCGTGAAGCCGTCGGTGAAGCTGATACCGGTGCCGTCGCCAAGCTTCAGCACATTGGTCACCGCGCCGAGATTCACGTTGGCGGAGATCGACACCCGGGTGCCGGCGCCGCTGACCGTGGTATTGCCGGTGTAGGTGTTGTTGCCGCCGAGGAAGACGGTGCCGCCGCCGCTGATGGCGAGGCCCCCAATGCCCGCATTGGCACCGGTGCCGCCATTGCCGCTCTGGTCCGCGATGTCGTTGGCAACCGTCAGCGTCTGGCCGCTGGCCGGCGTGAAGCTGAGATTGTTGTTGCCCTGGATGAAGATGCCGGAGCCGAAACCCGAGCCGCTGGCCTGGCCGATGCCATTGGTGCCGCCCTTGACGGCGCTGAAGCCGGAATCGTTCGACAGCGAGCCGCCCTTGACGGTCAGCGAGCCGCCTTGCTGAACGAAGATGGTGCCACCAGCGCCGAGGCCGCCACCCCCACCCGCCGTGCCATCACCGCCGCCGAAGCCGCCGAGCCCGCTGACGCCGCCACCGCCGCCGAAGCCGCCACCGCCGCCATAGCCGCCGCCACCACCGAAGCCACCATTGCCGAACGCCCCGCCGCCACCGCCGTAGCCACCATTGCCGCCGTCGATTGCGTTGCCGCCGCCGACGCCACCGCCGGTACCGTGCGCGCGGTTGTTGTTGCCGAAGAAGCCACCCGCGCCGCCGCCGCCATTGGCGCCGCCCGTTCCGCCATACCAGTAAAGCATGGTCCCGCCTCCGAACGGGATCAGGTAGCCGTCGACGCCTTTGCCGCCCCCCGCGGCGCCGGGAACGATGCCAGCGGCCCCGTTCTGAAATGCGGCAGAGTTCGCACCCTGTGCGTGAAGGCCGATGCCGCCACCGCTGCTGTTTCCGCCTTGGCCCCCCATGCCGCCACCACCGCCGAAGCCGTCGATGTTGGCGTTGCTCGCGGTACTGCCGGTTCCGCCGTTGCCGCCGATCGCGGCACTGTTGTGAAATACGACATTGTCGATCGTGGCGCTGCCGTTCGCCGAGACGAACAGGGCGCCGCCGAGCCCGGCGCCACCGCCGCCGCCGCCCTGGATGATGCCGCCGCCGGCCGCCACCGTGTTCTGGATGGTCAGGTTCTCGAGATTGACGTTGCCCGCATAGACGAAGAAGCCACGCTGGGCGTTGAGGCCGTCGATCGTGTGCGTGCCGCCGTGGCCGTCGCTGCCGTTGATGGTGACGCTCGATCCGCTCAAGAGATTGAGCGCGTACAGCTCCGACGAGAGGCTGAAGCTGGCGGTGATGTTGATGGTGTAGTTGGCATTCGGCGCGGCGTTCTGGCCGCCGGAATCCATCTGCAGGATGGCCGCATTGAGCTCGGTGACGTTTGAGACATTGAAGACGCGGGTCGACACAAGCTGCACGACCGTGCCGCCATTCGCATCCTGCGAAAGCTGGAAGCGGGCGCCGCCGTCGAGCCCGTTCACCGTCAGCGTATCCGTCACTGTGCCGTTCGAGATCGAGAGCGTGTTGCCGGAAAGACTGACCGTGTTGAGCGAGGTATTCTGGGTGTTGTAGTGCAGCCCGGTCAGGTCGATGGACTGGCCGGGATTGAAGTTGGAGATGCTGTTGGTGAGCGCGTTGCCGGTCAGCGCGGCGTCGTCGATCTTCAGCGTGCCGGGAAGGCCGGTCGTGAAGGAGATGTTGCCGGTGCCGGCTGCGCCGGCCGTCGCAAGCCACACTGTGCCGGAATAGATCGTCGTGCTGCCATAAGTGTTGGCATGGCCGAGCACGAAGGTGCCGCCGCCGTCGATGCCGAGATTGCCGCCGCCACTGATCAGGGCGGTATCGGTGACGGTTGCGCCGTTCGCGATCTTCAGGAGCGAGCTGCCGCCGACCGAAATTGAGTCGTCGAACGTGCCGCCCGTCGTCAGCGAAAGATGCGCGCTGCTCAGGTTGAGCGTCCCGGTCAACCCCGCGAGCTGACCGAGCCCGAGCTGCAACGTGCCGGCGCCCGACAGCGTGAACGTACCGGAGCCGCTGATCGCGCCGGTGTCGGCAATCGTGCCGGACGAGATGTCGAAGGTGCCGCCAGCGGCGGTGACCTGGATGTTGTGGGTGAAGGTGTAGCCGCCGGTCGTGGTCAGCGTGCCGCCGTTGAGGATCAGCGCACCGGCCGAACCGCCGATGTTGTTGTCGGCCGTGATCGAGAGAGTGTTGCCGGCATCGATCTGCGTGCCGCCGACATAGGTGCTCGCACCCGTCAACGTCAGCGTACCGCCGCCGGAGACGACCAGCTTGCCAGTGGTGCCGCTGCCGCTGATGCCCCGCTCATCGGCGATGCTGTCGCCGATCGTCAGCGTGGTGACGGTCTGCAATCCCTCGAAGACCGTGGAAACGGTGTGCGTCGGCGTGACGACCATCGTGCCCTGGATGAAGATGTCACCATAGGCGGAGCCGTTGCCCGCACCATTGGCACCGGTGCCGCCGGTCTCGGTCGCATCCATCAAGGTGCCGCCGATGACGGTCAGCGTGCCGCCTTGTTGAACGAAGATGTCGCCGCCGGCGCCAAGGCCGCCGCCACCGCCGCCGGCGAGCGAGCCGCTGCCGGCGCCGAATCCGCCGGTGCCGGGCGTGCCGTTCGAACCGCCGCCTCCGCCGCCGAAACCGCCATTGCCGCCGGTATGCGCGTATCCGCTGCCGTTACCGGAGCCGCCGCCACCGCCGGCGAAACCACCATTGCCGCCGCCATAAATGCCGCCGCCGCCACCGCCGCCCATGCCGCCGGCGCCGCCGAAGCCGATCAGGGTGCCCGAGGGGCCGCCGCCCACCGAGTTGGCGCCGCCGATGCCGCCGCCGCCGCCACCGACACCGCCGCCACCACCGCCGCCACTCGCGCCACCGCCGGCATGTGCTCCGTAGCCTGAGCCGCCGTAATTGTCGGCGCCCTGTCCGCCGCCCGCCGCACCTTCGATCGTCGCCGGTGTGCCGCCCGCGGTCTGCGCCCCGGTCGAGGGATGCTGGCTGTCGGAGCCCGCCTCGCTGTAACCGCTGCCGCCATTGCCGTGATAGCCGTAATAGTCTTGGCCGCCGAAGCCGCCGCCACCACCACCGCCGCCATTGCCGCTGCCGCCATCGGCACCGATGCCGCCGCCACCGCCGCCGCCGGCCGGATCGACCACGCCGCCATCGCCGCCCTTGGCCGTGTTGCTGCCGAAATTGACGTTGTTCAGCGTGACGTTGGCGTTCTGTCCGACGAACAGGCCGCCGCCGAGGCCCGCGCCGCCGCCGCCACCGCCGACCCCGCCATTGCCGCCGCTCGCAACCGCGTTGACGATCGTGAGGTTCTTGAACGTCACCGTGCCTGATGTGACGACGAAGCCTTGATAGCCGCGCGCATCGATGATGTCGCTATAGTCCTGTCCGCCGAGTTGATTGTTGTAGTCGGAGTTGCCGTCGAAGGTCAGCGTTGAGCCGTTCATCAGATTGATGGCCGGCAGATCGTCCAGCAATTGCAGCGTGCGCGCGCCGGACGAGAGCGAGAAGTTGATGACGTAATCGGTGTTGGCCGCAGCCAGACCACCGCCGACGCTGATCGCCGAGATCGCGTTGTAGAGCTGGAGATAATCGTGCAGCGGATCGCTGGTCGTCAGCGTCAGAACAACGGGATTCGACACAAGGACCTCGGCAATATGCGTGAGCGACCGCAATCGGTCGCCTTTCAAAAAATTGCCGAATAGTTACCTTGCGCCGCAAGTCATTGGCAACAATAACGAATTCTCATTCCGCGCACGGAGTTGCAATCATGAATGGGTAAGGTTGACGCGTGTGAGGGCCGCTCGACGCACGATCGGACGGCAATTTTCGTCACGACAAGGGGTGCTGAAGACGAGTTCGTCCCGCGACAGGCACGCATTGATGTGAAACACCAATTTCGCCTGTGCACGCGATGAGAAGCGCCGCAGAAAAATTGACCACCGAATCAACGATGGCATCCCTCGATGCGATTTCGCTTCGCTTGTGGTGGCTCTGAAGCGATCTTTCCGTCAGACTGTCCTTGTTGGCGACCACGCTCCGAGCGGAGCGCGCCGGAGTGACGAGTGCCGCATGACGCCTTCACGCGATAGAGCATGGCGTCGCCGTCCGTGGGCGGTGATGATGACAGCATGCGTCCTCGCGATCGGCGCGTGCAGCGGACGCGCCGAAGCGGCTGGATGCAATTTCGAGATTCAGGGCGAGGGTCGCGTCGCCGCCATCGTCGATGCGCGCAGCCTGCGGCTCGACGACGCCCGTGAGGTCAAGCTCGCCGGTATCGAGGTGGCCGACAAGGCGAAGACCATCGCTGCACTGACGGCGCTGCTGGTCGGCCGCGAGGTGACGCTGCGCGGACAGGACGACACGCCGGACCGCTATGGCCGGCAGCCGGCCTACGCATTCCTCGAAGGCAGTGAGAAGCCCGTGCAAAGCGAGTTGCTGCGCCAGGGCCTCGCTGTGGCGTCATCCGAGGTCGCCGACAAGGACTGTGCGGCGGCGCTGATGGCGGCCGAGGCCGAGGCCAGGGCCGCCCGATCGGGAACCTGGGCCGAGGCCACCGTCATAAAAAACGCCGAAAGTTCCGCCGATATTTTGACCGGGATCGGGCGTTTTACAGTGGTCGAGGGCAGGGTTTTGTCCGTGCGTCAGGCGGGCGCGACGACCTACCTGAATTTCGGTCGAAATTGGACTCAGGACTTTGCTGCGACTATTTCAAGGCGCATAGTCCCTGCGTTCGAGGCGGCCGGGCTTGCGCCCAAGTCTCTGGAAAATCGTAAGATTCGTGTACGAGGCTGGGTGGAAGCACGACGTGGGCCGCGAATCGAACTGCTCCGGGTGGGGCAGCTTGAAGTGCTCGGCGGGAACTAGAGGCCCAAGGGACTCAAGAGACCCAGGGGCCATGCCCCGGTCTTTTTACGGGACAATTTGTGAGTTTTTGACGTGATTGAGCGCGCAGGACGGCGTGAAGAGGGGACTGGCCGCCGCCTTTTGGCTGCGCCGGCGCTCGTCTGCGCCGCCCTGACGCTGTCGGCCTGCGGCAATGTCGGCCGGTTCGAGCAGGCCGCGCCCACGGCAGCAGCGGCGCCGGTAAAGCCGAACCGCGTGGTACAGCAGACGCCCACGAGCGAACGCGAACATGAGCGCATCCTGTCGTCCTATGGCGGCGCCTACGACGACCCGAAGCTCGAGGCCCTGATCAGCAAGACCGTCGAGCGGCTGGTCGCCGCCTCCGAACGGCCCGACCAGGCCTACAAGGTCACGATCCTCAATTCCGGCGCGGTCAACGCCTTCGCGCTGCCGACCGGCCAGCTCTATGTCACGCGCGGCCTGATTGCGCTCGCCAGCGACACCTCCGAGCTCTCCTCGGTGCTGAGCCACGAGATGGCGCATGTGCTGGCCAAGCACGCGGCGATGCGCGAGGACCAGGCCCGCCAGGCGGCTGTGGTGACGCGCGTCGTCACCGACATGAGCACCGATCCCGATCTCACCGCGCTGGCGCTCGCCAAGACCAAGCTGACGATGGCGAGCTTCTCGCGCCAGCAGGAGTTCGAGGCCGACGGCATCGGCGTCGGAATCGCCGCTCGCGCGCATTTCGATCCCTACGGCGCGGCGCGCTTCCTGACCGCGATGGAGCGCAATGCCGCGCTCAAGATCGGCAAGACCGCGCTCGATCCGCGGGCGCAGGACTTCACCTCGTCGCATCCGGCGACGCCCGAGCGCATCAACAACGCGCAGACCACCGCACGGCAATACTCATCGCCCGAGAGCAACGAGCGCGATCGCGAGACCTATCTCGCCGCGATCGACAACATCGTCTATGGCGAGGATCCCAGCGAAGGGTTCGTGCGCGGCCGCCGCTTCCTGCATCCCAAGCTCGGCTTCACCTTCACCGCGCCCGATAATTTCACGCTCGACAACACCGCGCAGGCGGTGATCGGCGTGCGCGAGGGCGGCAGCCAGGCGATGCGCTTCGACGTGGTGCGGGTCCCGGCCGAGCAGTCGCTCGGCGACTACCTGAATTCGGGCTGGATGGAAGGGGTCGAGAAGTCCTCGACCGAGGACCTCAACATCAACGGCTTTCCGGCGGCGTCGGCCACCGCCCATGGCGACCAGTGGCAGTTCAAGGTCTATGCGCTGCGCTTCGGCAGCGACGTCTACCGCTTCATCTTCGCCGCCAAGCAGAAGTCCACCGAGAGCGAGCGTAACGCGCGCGAGACCGTCAATTCGTTCCGCCGCCTGACGCTCGACGAGATCCAGGCCGCGCGCCCGCTGCGCATCAAGGTCATTAACGTGCAGCCCGGCGACACCGTGGAATCGCTGTCGCACCGCATGTCCGGCGTCGATCACCCGGCCGAGCGCTTCCGCGTGCTCAACGGCCTCGACGCCCATGCCCAGGTCAAGCCGCGCGACCGCGTCAAGATCGTGGTGGATTGAGGCCGCGAGGCGTCGTGCTCGCGCCTCACCACCGCTGTCGTCCCGGCGAAGGCCGGGACGACAGGCTACATTCTACTTCGCCTTCTCCTTGAGGAAGGCAATGATGTCGGCGCGATCCTTCGGGTCCTGAACCTCGTAGAACATCTTGGTGCCCGGAACCATCGTGTCCGGACCGGTGAGCCATTTGTCGAGATTCTCCTCGGTCCACACGATCTTCGAGTTCTTCAGCGCCGGCGAGTAGTCGTAGCCTGCGACGGAGCCGGCTAGGCGGCCGACGACACCCTTGTGCATCGGGCCGACGTCGTTCTTGTCGATCGAGTGGCAATCGCCGCAGCCCTGGTACAGCGTGGCGCCGCGCGCCGCATCTCCCGCGGCACGGGCGCTGTTCAGGGCGAGCAGAATCGCGATGGCCGCCATCGCGGCAATTTTGGCTTGCCGCGGCGCCAGCACGCCTGCGATCGAACGAATGCTCATTCCCGGGGCTCTCCTGTTTGCCACCACAACAGGAGCAGGCATGCCGCGATTCTATTCCCTGGAATGCCGCGCGCTCGCGCGACCGGCGACTGACGAAGATTTTTGAGCCAACCGGGAATTTCCCCGCGCGCCGCCGATCTCTATCGAAAGCTGCCACCTCCGCAGCGGCGCCGGGCTATTGGAGCATCCCCAGTGTTTCAGAATCGGTTCGGCGCCGTCGCTCGACTTGCCGAACTCGGGTGCGTGCTTGCTGCGCTCACACTCGCAGCAGCCACCGCCGCGCGCGCGGACGGCTGTCCCAAGCCGGGCGACGAAATCGCGACCGACCGGCCCGACGTCACCAATTCGAGTATCGTCGTGCCGGTCGGGAGCCTGCAGAACGAGAACGGCATCAACCTGACCGGCCGGAGCAGTGGCCGCAGCATCGACGGCAGCAACAGCCGCTGGCGGCTCGGGATTGCGCCCTGCCTCGAGGTGCTGATCGACCTGCCGAGCTATGTCGGCACCGTGAAATCGCCCGGCGCGTCGGGCTTTTCCGACGTCGCGCCTGCCATCAAATGGCAGATCAGTCCGCTGCCGGGGAAGATCGACCTCTCGATCACGGCCGGCGTCGCGCTGCCGACGGGCGCTGCCGAAATCGCCGGTCGCGGCGCGCAGCCCTACATCCAGTTGCCGTGGTCATGGGAGTTGCATGACGGCTGGGGCGTCAGCGGCATGTTCACGGAATTCTTCCGCCCTGCCGAGCTGACCGGCCGGCACATGTCGGAAGCGACCTTCGTGATCGAGAAGAAGCTGACCGAGCGGATCAGTGTGTTCACCGAATATGTCGGCGACTATCCCGACGGTGCGCGGCCGACCCAGCTCATCAACTCCGGCGGCCTGTACCAGATCACGCCGACCCAGCAGGTCGACTTCCATGTCGCGTTCGGACTCAGCCGCAACTCGCCGAACTACATCGTCGGCCTGGGGTACTCGTTCCGCGTCGACGGATTGTTCCGCTAGCCCACCTCCCCTTGAAAAGGGGAGGTCGCTTTGCTCGCCAGAGCAAAGCGGGTGGGGATCTGCTCTCTCCGCTTGCAGCGGAGCCTATGGCTGATCCCAACCTTCCCCTTTCAGGGGGAAGGAGAAGAGTTCAACCCTCGGCTTCGCGCAATCCGCTCAGCCACAGCGCCAGCAGCGTCCACACCGCGCCCGACAACAGGTACGCACCGGCCGAGATCAAGCCGAAATGCGTCGCCAGCAGCAGCGCCGCGAGCGGCGCAAAGCCGGCACCGAACAGCCAGGCTAAATCCGAGGTCAGTGCCGAGGCCGTGTAGCGATAGTTGCGCGCGAAGCTCGAGGCGATCGCGCCCGACGACTGGCCGAACGACAGGCCGAGCAGCACGAAGCCGAGCACCATGTACACCGTTTCGCCGAACGCGCCGGCGTCGAGCAGCTGCGGGGCAAAGCCGCTATAGACCGCGATCGCGACCGCAGACCCGAGCAGCAGCGGCTTGCGGCCGACACGGTCGGCGATCATGCCGGAGGCGATGATCGCGGCGACGCCGACCATGGCGCCGATCATCTCGATGATCAGGAAGCGCACCGGGCTTTCCTTGGTGAACAGGAACACCCAGGACAGCGGAAACACCGTGACCATGTGGAACAGCGCAAAGCTCGCCAGCGGCGCGAAGGCGCCGAGCAGGATGTTGCGGCCCTCCTGCGCGATGGTCTCGCCGACCCGCGCCGGCTCGAGATCGCGGCTTTCGAACAGCTCGGAATATTCATCCGTCGCCACCATGCGCAGCCGCGCGAACAGCGCCACCACGTTGATCGCGAAGGCGACGAAGAACGGATAGCGCCAGCCCCAGTCGAAGAAATCATCCGCCGAGAGGTTGCCGGCGAAGAAGGCGAACAGCGCGCTGGCCACGATCAGCCCGAGCGGCGCGCCGAGCTGCGGCACCATCGCGTACCAGCCGCGGCGATGCGCCGGCGAATTCATCGCCAGCAGCGAGGCAAGGCCGTCCCAGGCGCCGCCCCAGGCGATACCCTGCAGCACGCGCGCGGCGGCCAACAGCCAGATCGCCGCGACGCCGATCGTGTCGTAGCCGGGCAGAAACGCGAGCGCCACCGTGGCGGTGCCGAGCAGGAACAGCGCGATGACGAGCTTGGCGCCCTTGCCGTGGCGGCGGTCGACCGCCATGAAGATGACGGTGCCGAGTGGCCGCGCGGCGAAGGCCAGCGCGAAGATGCCGAATGAATAGAGCGTGCCGGTCAGTTCATTGACGAACGGGAACACCAGCTTCGGGAACACGATGACCGAGGCGATCGCATAGACGAAGAAATCGAAGAATTCCGACGTGCGTCCGATGATGACGCCGATGGCGATTTCGCCGGGTTTCGCCTGCCCGTGACCTGATGCGGTCGGGGTGCCGTGAGCCATTGCTGGGGCTTGTGCCATCGCCGGAGAACCGTCCTTTGGAGCACGATCAAACCGGTTTTCCGAACAGACCGTGCTCAAACAAGAAAGTGAGGCCACGGGCAGATTGCCACGCGGTCCACCTCACCTTCTGACCCTTCATCCCGCAGTGCAACATTGGACAAATTGTCCAATGTGAACTTTGCTGCATCGCAGCTACCCCTTGGCGGAACTCATAAAATTCAAGTGGGGTGAGCCGTGCGCGCCTTGAAATTATTGGCCTTATTGCCGTTCGCGGCGCTCCTTGGCGGGTGCGATTTCGTCGTCCTGGCGCCTGCCGGCGACATCGCCGCCCAGCAGCGCGACCTCGTCGTCATCTCGACCGTGCTGATGCTCATCATCGTGCTTCCGGTGATGGCGCTGACCGTGTTCTTCGCCTGGCGCTACCGCCAGTCCAACACCGCGGCCCCCTACGAGCCGGAGTGGGATCACTCCACCCAGCTCGAGCTCGTGATCTGGTCGGCGCCGCTGCTGATCATCATCTGCCTGGGTGCGCTGACCTGGATGGGCACCCATCTGCTCGATCCCTACCGCTCGCTCGGCCGCATCGCCGCCGACAAGCCGATCGAGAGCAAGGACGCCCCGCTCAATGTCGAGGTGGTCGCGCTCGACTGGAAGTGGCTGTTCATCTACCCGGATTACGGCGTCGCCGCCGTCAACGAGCTCGCAGCTCCAGTCGACCGCCCGATCCGCTTCCGCATCACGGCGTCCTCCGTGATGAACTCGTTCTATATCCCCGCGCTCGCCGGCCAGATCTACGCCATGCCCGGCATGGAGACCAAGCTGCACGCGGTCGCCAACAAGGAAGGCACCTATCGCGGCTTCTCGGCCAATTACAGCGGCGCCGGCTTCTCCGGCATGCACTTCGACTTCAAGAGCCTGTCTGGCGCCGATTTCGACAAGTGGATCGCCACCGCCAAGACCAGCGCCAATATGCTCGGCCGCACCGACTATCTGCAGCTCGAGCGTCCGAGCCAGAACGATCCGGTCCGGCTCTACCGCTCGGTCGACCGCGATCTCTACAAGGCGGTCCTCAACATGTGCGTCGAGCCCGGCAAGATGTGCATGAGCGAGATGATGGCGATCGACGCCAAGGGCGGCCTCGGCCGCGAAGGCTTCAACAACACGCTGCCGCTGACCTACGACAAATACGCCCGCCGCGGCGCGCCGCTCGGCTCTGAGCCGACCTTCGTCGCCGGCATCTGTTCGATGGACGAGATCAAGGACGCGCCGTCACACGAGGTCACCGCGCCGCTCGACCTGACGCCGCTGCGCGGCTTCGGGCTGAAGCGCCCGCCGCTCTCGCCCGCGCACCCCTCGTCGACATCCTTGCTGCTCGGTCAGCGTCCGAAATCAGAGTCCTGAGGAGGACCGCATGAATCCCGATCTCGTCAAGATGATCTTCGGTCGCCTCAATCTGGAGGCGCTGCCGATCCACGAGCCGATCCTGGTCGGCACCTTCGCGGTGGTGGCGACCGGCGGCCTCGCGCTGTTTGCGATCGTCACCTATTTCCGGCTCTGGACCTATCTGTGGCGCGAGTGGTTCACCACCGTGGACCACAAGCGCATCGGCATCATGTACATGATCCTCGGCATCGTGATGCTGCTGCGCGGCTTCGCGGACGCGCTGATGATGCGGCTGCAGCAGGCGATCGCCTTTGGTGGCTCCGACGGTTATCTGCCGGCCCATCATTACGACCAGATCTTCACCGCACACGGCGTGATCATGATCTTCTTCGTGGCGATGCCGCTGGTCACCGGCCTGATGAACTATGTGGTGCCGCTGCAGATCGGTGCTCGCGACGTCTCCTTCCCGTTCCTCAACAATTTCAGCTTCTGGATGACGGTCGGCGGCGCCGTGCTGGTGATGATGTCGCTGTTCGTCGGCGAATTCGCCCGCACCGGCTGGCTCGCCTACCCGCCGCTGTCGAACATCGGCTACAGTCCCGATGTCGGCGTCGACTATTACATATGGGGACTACAGGTCGCCGGCGTCGGCACGACGCTATCGGGCATCAACCTGATCTGCACCATCGTCAAGCTGCGCGCGCCGGGCATGACGATGATGAAGATGCCGGTGTTCACCTGGACCTCGCTCTGCACCAACGTCCTGATCGTCGCCTCCTTCCCGGTGCTGACGGCGGTGCTGGCGCTGCTGTCGCTCGACCGTTACGTCGGCACCAACTTCTTCACGAACGACTTCGGCGGCAACCCGATGATGTACGTGAACCTGATCTGGATCTGGGGCCACCCCGAGGTCTACATCCTGGTGCTGCCGGCGTTCGGCATCTTCTCCGAGGTGACCGCGACATTCTCCGGCAAGCGGCTGTTCGGCTACACCTCGATGGTCTACGCCACCGTCGTCATCACCATCCTGTCCTACCTGGTCTGGCTGCACCACTTCTTCACGATGGGCTCCGGCGCCAGCGTGAACTCGTTCTTCGGCATCACCACCATGATCATCTCGATCCCGACGGGCGCGAAGATGTTCAACTGGCTGTTCACGATGTATCGCGGCCGCATCCGCTTCGAGCTGCCGATGATGTGGACGGTGGCATTCATGCTGACCTTCGTGATCGGCGGCATGACCGGCGTGCTGCTGGCGGTGCCGCCGGCCGATTTCGTGCTGCATAACAGCCTGTTCCTGATCGCGCATTTCCACAACGTGATCATCGGCGGCGTGCTGTTCGGCCTGTTCGCCGGCATCAACTACTGGTTCCCGAAGGCGTTCGGCTTCAGGCTCGATCCGTTCTGGGGCAAGCTGTCGTTCTGGTTCTGGGTCTCGGGCTTCTACTTCGCCTTCATGCCGCTCTATGTGCTCGGCCTGATGGGCGTGACCCGAAGGCTCCGCGTGTTCGACGATCCCTCCTTGCAGATCTGGTTCATCATCGCGGGCTTCGGCGCGTTCCTGATCCTGCTCGGCATCGTCGCGATGCTGGTGCAGTTCGCGGTCAGCATTCTGCGCCGCGAGCAACTGAAGGACACCACCGGCGATCCCTGGAACGCGCGGACGCTGGAATGGGCGACCTCGTCGCCGCCGCCGGACTACAACTTCGCGTTCACGCCCGTGGTCTACGACAACGACGCTTGGTGGGACATGAAGCGCCGCGGCTACAGGCGCCCGCTGACCGGCTTCAAGCCGATCCACATGCCGTCCAACACCGGCACCGGCATCATCCTCGCCGGCCTCGCGACGGTAATGGGGTTCGGCCTGATCTGGTACATCTGGTGGCTCGCCGCCGTCAGCTTCGTTGCGCTGCTCGCGGTCGCGATCGGCCACACCTTCAACTATCACCGCAACTTCCACATCCCGACGGATGAGGTGGTGCGGACTGAAGACGCGCGAACACGCGTGCTCGCCGCGGGAGCCCAGACATGAGCGTAGCAACAACCGTCTCCACCCAGGACTCCGAGCCGATCTTTCACGTTGTGGACGAGCACGATCATCCGGAAGGCGCCAGCACCATGCTGGGCTTCTGGATCTACCTGATGAGCGATTGCCTCATCTTCGCGATGCTGTTTGCGACCTATGGCGTGCTCGGCGGCAACTATGCCGCTGGCCCATCGCCGAAGGACCTGTTCGACCTCAAGCTGGTCGCGCTCAACACCACGATGCTGCTGCTCTCCTCGATCACCTATGGCTTCGCCATGCTGACGATGGAGAAATCGAGGATCGGCGCGACGCAAGCCTGGCTCGCCATCACCGGGCTGTTCGGCCTCGCCTTCCTCGGCATCGAGCTCACCGAGTTCGCGCATATGATCCACGAGGGCGCGACGCCCCAGCGCAGCGCCTTCCTGTCGTCATTCTTCACCCTGGTCGGCACCCACGGCCTGCACGTCACCTTCGGCCTCGTCTGGCTGGTGACGCTGATGGTGCAGACCGCGCGCTTCGGCCTCATCGAAGCCAACCGGCGCCGGCTGATGTGCCTCTCGATGTTCTGGCACTTCCTCGACGTGGTCTGGATCGGCGTCTTCACCTTCGTCTATCTCCTGGGAATGCTGCGATGACAACAAAAGCTCACGCCAAAGCTCATACGCTCGAAGCCAATGCCAGCCACGGACATGGCGATCACGGCGGCGCGGCTCACGGCTCGCTGCAGAGCTATCTGATCGGCTTCGGTCTCTCCGTCGTCCTCACCGCGGTGCCGTTCTGGCTGGTGATGACCGGCGCCATCGCCGACAAGCAGGTCACCGCGCTGATCGTGCTGGTGCTCGCCGCGGTGCAGATCGTCGTGCACATGGTGTACTTCCTGCACATGAACACGCGGTCCGAGAACGGCTGGACCATGATGGCGATGATCTTCACCGTGATCATGGTGGTGATCGCGCTGACCGGCTCGCTGTGGGTCATGCATCATCTCAATGTCAACATGATGCCGCTGCACGACATGAGCCAGATGCCGTGATCATGCGGTCTGCCAGACCATCGCTTGTGCTGCTCACGCTCGGCATGCTGGGCGTGGTGCTGCCGAGCGCGCTCGGTATCTGGCAGATCGAACGCCGGACCTGGAAGCTGGCGCTGATCGAGCGGGTCGAGCAGCGCATGCATGCCGCGCCGGTCGCGCCGCCGCCCCCATCGTCATGGCCGGCGGTCACGGCCGCGAGCGATGAATACCGCCGCGTCACCCTACGCGGCACGTTCCTCAACGCCGACGAAACGCTGGTGCAGGCCGTCACGGCCGAAGGTCCCGGCTTCTGGGTACTGACCCCGCTGCAAGCCGCCGACGGAACCACCGTGCTGGTCAACCGCGGCTTTGTTCCCGCTGATAAGCGCGATCCCGCGACACGGCGCGATGGCGAGCCGCAGGGCGCCGTCAGCGTCACCGGACTGCTGCGGATGTCGGAGCCGAAGGGCGGCTTCCTGCGCAGCAACGATGCTTCGGCCGGCCGCTGGTATTCCCGCGACGTTGCCGCCATCGCCGCCGCGCACGGATTGTCGCATGTAGCCCCCTTCTTCATCGACGCCGATGCGACGCCAAATCCGGGCGGCTACCCAATCGGCGGGCTCACTATCGTGCGGTTTCCGAACAACCACCTGATTTACGCGCTGACATGGTTCGCGCTGGCCCTTATGCTGGCGGGCGCGCTCCTGCGCGTCATCAGCGGCAGGAGCTGCGCCGGCGCCTCCGATCCAAGGTGGGGCTCACGGCGCGCCGCCGTGCGCCGCCTGATCGGCGCAGCCCGCAATCTGTCTCGCGACACAGGCCCAGATGCTCGAGCGCACATCGGATCTGCATGACGACAAGGCCGCGAACGGCGCGGCGGTGATGCCGTCCGCCGCGGGCGCGGCTGCCGGCATGCCGTTCGATCTCGCCGCGCCCGCCGACATCGCGACCAATCGCAAGAACATGGCCCTCCTGGTCCAGCTGCGCTGGATCGCCGTGATCGGCCAGATCGCCACCATCGGCTTCGTGCAGTTCTGGATGGGTGTCGCGCTGCCGCTGCTGCCCTTGGCGGCCGTGATCTCCGGGCTGGTGGCACTCAATGTCGTCAGCCTGCTGTGGCTGCGCTACCGCGCCGACATCAACAATCGCGAGCTGCTGGTCGCGCTGGCGCTCGACGTCGCGGCGCTGACCGCCCTGCTCTATCTCAGCGGCGGCGCCACCAACCCGTTCACCTCGCTCTATCTGCTGCAGGTGACGCTTGGCGCGGTGCTGCTCGACGCGCCCTCGACCTGGTCGCTGGTGGCGCTGGTCTGCATGAACTTCGCCTGGCTGACCAGCTATTACCGGCCGCTGGAGCTGCCGCAGCAAGGCTTCGCCGATGCCTTCAACCTCTATATCGCCGGCACCTTCATCGGCCTCGTGCTCGATGCCGTGCTGCTCGTGGTGTTCATGACCCGGATCAACCGCAATCTGCGCGATCGCGACCTGCGCCTCGCGGCGCTGCGCCAGCACGCCGCCGAGCAGGATCACATCGTCCGGATCGGCCTCCTGGCCTCCGGCGCCGCGCATGAGCTCGGCACGCCGCTCGCCTCGCTCTCGGTCATCCTCGGCGACTGGCGCCGGATGCCCGCGCTCGCCTCCGACCCTGAAATGTCGCAGGACCTCGGCGAGATGGAGATCTCGGTGCAGCGCTGCAAGTCGATCGTGACGGGCATCCTGCTCTCGGCGGGCGAAGCCCGCGGCGAAGGCTCCTCGCCGACCACGGTCACGGCGTTCCTGACGGCATTGGTGGAGGAATGGCGGACGACGCGGCCGTCGGCCACGCTGTATTTCCGCAACGCCTTCGGCGCTGATCTCGCGATCGTATCCGACATCGCGCTCAAGCAGGCGATCTTCAACGTGCTCGACAACGCCGCCGAGGTGTCGCGCGACTGGATCGAGCTGACCGCCGAGCGCAATGCCGACACGCTGGTGCTGTCGGTGACCGATCGCGGCCCGGGCTTCTCGCGCGAGATGCTGGCGCATATCGGCAAGCCGTATCAATCGACCAAGGGCAGCCCCGGCAGCGGCCTCGGCCTGTTCCTGGTGGTCAACGTGGTGCGCAAGCTGGGCGGCGTGGTGACGGCGCGCAACCGGCCGGACATCGGCGCCGCGGTCAGGCTCGAGCTGCCGCTCTCGACGCTCGCGATCGGAGACCATCTTGACGGATGAACGCCAGCTCCTGATCGTCGAGGACGATGCGGGTTTCGCCCGCACATTGAAGCGCTCGTTCGAGCGCCGCGGCTATGATGTGGCGGTGTCGGCCTCGCTCGACGAGGTCCGCCAGCTGCTCGAGCAGCAATCGCCCGGCTATGCGGTGGTCGACCTGAAGCTCGCCGGCGGTGCATCGGGCCTTGCCTGCGTCGAGGCGTTGCACACGCATGATCCTGAGATGCTGATCGTCGTGCTGACCGGCTTTGCCAGCATCGCGACGGCGGTCGAGGCGATCAAGCTCGGCGCCTGCCACTATCTGGCCAAGCCGTCAAACACCGACGACATCGAGGCCGCGTTCCTTAAAGCGCAGGGCAATGCCGCCATCGAGGTCGGTGCGCGGCCGACGTCGATCAAGACGCTGGAATGGGAGCGCATCCACCAGACCCTGATGGAGACCGACTTCAACATCTCGGAAGCCGCCCGCCGACTCGGCATGCACCGCCGGACATTGGCGCGCAAGCTCGAGAAGCAGCGGGTGAAGTAGGCGATAGAGGCGGATGACGCCGACGACATCCGCGCATGCGCGCCTGCCTCTTGCTTTGTCACGACATCGCGGCAACATCCGCCGCAGTGTCAATGTACTCCTGAAAGCGGACCGCCTTCCCGTCACGGTACTTGAAAACGTGGGCCCATTCGTTCGTTACAGTCTTGCCTGTTTTCTTTGCCCGCGCCGTGAGTGTACCCAGGACCACGACGGTGTCGCCCTGCTCAATCATCTCACGCGGCGCGAACTCGCTGAATTCCAGATTCTCGCCAACCTGGACGAAGAAGTTTGCAATCTGCTGCTTTCCCTTGAAGGTCCCGGCCCAAGGCAGTTTGTCCTGGGGACCCGGGGTTATCCACGTGCAGTCGTCATCGATCAGATCCCTCATGAGCGTCGGAATGTCACCACGTTGAAAGGCCTCATAACCCTTCCTGGTTGCCTCAACATTGGATGCCATCGAATTTCTCCTCGCTGCAAATTGATGGGGTCAGTTTAATGTCGATCAAATAACGGCAGGGCGGTCAGCATAGCACGCCGCGCTCCGGTTGCCGTCGTCATCCATGAAGCAAGACAAGACGATACTGGTCAGGATCGTTTACGTAGCTTCGAGCGTCATTGCGGCTCGCTTCGCTGCCAGTGTAAAGCGACGGCATGAGTAATGCCGACAAGCTCTTCCAACCCGACCCTGACAATGCCGACCATGCGGCCATGATCGCGGCGGCGATCCGCTGCATCGACGATTTCACCGACCGCTTCAACGCTCGCGATCTCGCCGGCATGGACGCGCTGCTGCACTTCCCGCACGTCATCCTGTCCGGCGAGCAGCTCGTGATCTGGGATGGCCCGGGCCAGCTGCCGCCGTCGTTCTTCAACGATCTGGCGCGCACCACAGGATGGACGAAGAGCACCTATCAGTGCAAGGAGCCGGTGCTGGTCGGGCCGCGCAAGGTGCATCTGCTGGTCGAATACAGCCGCGACCGCGCCGACGGATCGATTGCCAGCCGTCACCGCAATCTATGGATCGTGACCTCCGAGAACCGCCGCTGGGGCATCAAGCAGCGCTCGTATTGAGCACGCGGCGCGGCAGCATCAACGGCGTAGCCGACGGGCTACCGCCGAGCCAGGAAGACCCCCAGCAAGAATGCAACGGCCAGCGATTGAAGCGGAGCCGCCATGGTCGCTTCACTCAAGTGATGCAGCCACCGATCTTGTTCCGGCAAAGGTTCGAATACGCCGCGCTCAGCCATCTGACGGATCGCCTCTGACGCCTGCTCTATGCGTTGTTCAGGACTGGCAGTTGAAGCAATGGAGTTTTCGTTAGCCATCAGACGAACGGGCCTTCTGTATCAGCACTAACGTCCCTCGATTGCGGACTGTTCCTCGGCTCCTTCACTAAAGCGATGCGCTCAGTCATTCCTGAAGAAATTCGCGAACGGACGCGGCGGGGAGTCATCGTCTTCAGACGCCATGATCGGCACTTCGTGGCGTCGCGCCTGCTCCAAGAGCACCGGAGCTTCGCGGCGTTGCTCGCCTTGTTCGATGCGCCGCTGTTGACGCCTCGCCTGCTCGGTCGCGACGCGCTTCGCCTTGCGTTCGGCGTAGCGCTTACGCCGCTCCTTTTCTGCAATGTCAGATTTTCTCGTGTCCACCACGTCCGCCTGCTTCTCGACAGGCGCTTGTACGTCCTTGACCGGCTCCAGTGGCGGCTGCGGCGGTGAGGCTGCGTCTGGCGTGGCGGGCTCTCGTTGGGTGGCAGGCTGCGGTGGCTGCGCAGCTTCTGCCGTGGATGGCAGGATAACGCGCGCTGGTTCCGCGGGCGCTGGCGAAGAGACGCGCGCGGGGGCGCCGGCAGAATCCTTAAGCGCCGAATTCGCCATGAACAGTCCACCACCGAACCCAGCGCCTAGGATAATAAAAGTTGTTCCAACGCCTGCGAAAAAAATGCCTGCCTTTGATGTCATGGTCCGCTCTCCTCATTGGCGAGCGAACGCGCGAAAGTTACCGGCGTTCCGTTTCGGGATAAGTCGGCAACGAGTGCCGCTGGTCCAAGAGTCCAGCGGCGCGGACAGTTTGGAATATCGATCTGCCCGGGCGAAGATCGCGGTCGGGGGCTGCAACTTGCGGAGAGCCTGCACCCTCACCCGGATTGCATTTGCCATGCAATCCGACCTCTCCCACAAGGGGAGAGGTAAGCGTGCCCCACGGACACGCCGCCAAAGCAAAAAGCCCGGTCTTGCGACCGGGCTTTTGTTTTCAATCCGTCGAACCCTTTCAGGCGGCTTCGTCCTCGACGGCGGTATCGTCGCCATCGGTATCGGCATCCTCGCCGTCGGCATCACCCTCGCCTTCACCCTCGGCTTCTGCCTTGGCGCCGCGGCGCGGGCTCTTGGCGAGCTGGCCTTCGATCTCCTTGATCGCCTCGGTCTCGGTCGAGTGCTGCACGACCGCGATCTCGCGCGACAGGCGGTCGAGCGCCGCTTCATAGAGCTGGCGTTCGCTATAGGACTGCTCGGGCTGCGATTCCGAACGATAGAGGTCGCGGACCACCTCGGCGATCGCGACGATGTCGCCCGAGTTGATCTTCGCTTCATATTCCTGGGCGCGGCGCGACCACATGGTGCGCTTGACGCGGGCACGGCCCTTCAGCGTCTCCAGCGCCTTCTTGACCAGCGCCGGCTCCGACAGCTTGCGCATGCCGACATTGGCGACCTTCGCCGTCGGGACGCGGAGCGTCATCTTGTCCTTCATGAAATTGATCACGAACAGCTCGAGCTTGGCGCCCGCGATCTCCTGCTCCTCGATCGCCAGGATCTGGCCGACGCCGTGAGCGGGATAGACCACGAATTCATTGGCCTTGAAGCCCTGACGCTGCGTCACGACCTTCTTCGGCTCCTCGACGCGCGGCGCGGCGGCCGGCTTGGCGGCAGCCTTCGGAGCAGCGGCGGGGACGGCAGCCTTCGGGGCGGCCGGCTTCGGCGCAGCAGCCGTCTTGGTCGCGGCAGGCTTGGGGGCGACCTTGGCAGCAGCGGGCTTCGCAGCTGCCGCTTTCGCGGCAGTCTTGGCAGTCTTTTCTGGCATCACGCTTCTTTTGTTCTTTGAGGACTTTGCAGCCGCCGCCTTCTTGGCCCCCTTCACGGACGCCTTGGCACGGCCCTTGGTTGCGCTGCGAGCAACGACAGCGGCTTTTTTCGTCGTCTTTGAAGCACTCTTTTTACGCGTTTTCTGTGACACAGCCTGCGCGCGGAAACTGCCACGCCCCTGTTCGAGTTTGCGGGAACCTCGAAGCCACAAGGTACGCATGGCAGGGGGTTCTTGGCCTGTAATGTGTCAGATATAGCACATTTTCCGGAAAAATCAATGGTTTACGCCCGATTCCGGGCATAACAGGGGCCGTTCAGGTCATATGTCCGTCATTAGGGTTAAATCGGCGGCCGAACGGAGGGCCGCGGCGGAGCAGGGCCCGACCTTACCACGGTATTCCCCAGCGAATCAGTCGCCGCTGCCGGGATTCGGAGAAAAATATTTATCGAACTTGCCTTCCTTGCCTTCCCACTCCTTGGCGTCTTCCGGCGAGTCCTTCTTCTGGGTGATGTTCGGCCAGCTCTTGGCGTAGTCGCGGTTGACCTCGAGCCACTTTTCCAGGCCCGGCTCGGTGTCCGGCTTGATGGCGTCCGCCGGGCATTCCGGCTCGCACACGCCGCAATCGATGCATTCGTCGGGATGGATGACCAGCATGTTCTCGCCCTCGTAGAAGCAATCGACGGGGCAGACCTCGACGCAGTCGGTATATTTGCACTTGATGCAGGCTTCAGTGACGACGTAGGTCATCCAAAACTCCGGAACGATCGATTTTTCTGGGGTTGCGTAGCGCAGGAATACCGGGGCCGCAAGGGAAGCGGCCCTCGAAAAACGCCAGTATTCTCACGCTCCTGCCACCCAAATTGAGATAGCAAGCGCTAGATAACTACTCCTTACCGGCCTGCAAATTGCCGGCCTGCAAATCCTCGTACAGCACCCGCGCCGCGTTGGCATCGCCGCGCCGCTCGGCAAAGCCGATCACCTTGAGCACGCGGACGCTGTTGTCGAGCGCGACGGTGACGACGTCGCCCGCCTTCACCGCATGGCCCGGCGATTTCTCACGCGCGCCGTTGATCCGGACATGCCCCGATACGACGAGTTCAGCGGCACTGGTGCGGGCCTTCACCAGGCGCGCATGCCACAGCCATTTGTCGAGGCGCTGTCGATCCAAACTAGACCAAGCGTTAAACTAAGGGTTGGACTATTCCTTCCGGCCTGCGAGCTGCTCTTTCAGGGCAGCGAGCTTGGCGAATGGCGAATTCGGATCGATCGGCCGGTCGCGCTCGCGCGGCGCGCTCGAGGCGTAGGGCCGATGCGACGGGCCGCCCTCGCGCTTGTCGCGGCCGCCCTTGCCGAAATCGCGGCCGCCGCGGTCACGATCGCCGCGCTCGCCCTTGCGGTCGCCGCCAAACTTGTTGTCGCGGCGACGCTCATTGTCGCGATCGCGACCCTTGCCTTCGAAGCGTTCGCGGCGCTGGCCCTTGTTGTCCCTGTTGTCGCGGGCCTGCGCGCCCTCGGCGGGCGCCGCAGCCGGATCCGCGGGCGCGCCTGGACGCGGCGCGCGGAAATCCTGGTGACGGCGCGGACGGCGATGCTGTTCGCGCTTGCTGTCGCCCTCGCCGCCGCCTTCAGCGGCCTGCGCGCCCTCGGCGGGCTTGCCCTGGTGACGGCCGCGGTTGCGATCGTGGCCGCGATGATGCGGACGGCGCTCGTCGGAGCGGCCGCCGGGACGCCAGACTTCGACCAGCTGCGGCTCGGCCGGCGTCTCCGCGGCGGCGGCTTCAGCCGGTGCTGCCTCGGCACTCGCGGTCTCCGCGGCCGCCTCAGTGGCGGTCTCGGAGGGTGTCTCTGCAGTGGCTTCCACGGCAGGCGCGGGCTCGGATACTTCCGAAGCGGGCGCCTCAGCAGCGGGCTCTTCGGCGACAGCGGCGGGCTCCGCGGCAACTTCTGCCACGGGCTCGGGCTTGGTCTCGACGACGACCGGCGTCGCCTCGCTGGACACCACCTCGGCAAAGCCGACATCGGGCAGCAGCGCGGCCGACGGTGCGGGATCGCCCGACACCGGCTGATCCGTGGCAGCCTCGGGCGCTTCGGCCACAACCTCGGCAGTGGCACCGACCGGCGCATCCACGGCGGCCTCAGAGGTGGCCTCGACCGGCGGCGTCTCGGCGGCGACCGTCTCGGTGGTCCCGGCCACGGTCTCCGTGGTCTCGGCGACGGCCTCCGTGGCCTCGGCCGGCGCGGCCTCGACGGGCTTCGGCGGCAGCGGCGGACGGCGGTCCATGCGGTAGCCGAGCGCGCGCAGGATCGAGGCAAAATCCTCGCCTGCGGAGCCGGTCAGCGAGGTCATCGCCTGCGTCACGACAAAGCCGCGGCCGTCGAACGCACCCGCAGGCTTCTCGCCCGGCGAGGTCTCGCGCCAGGCCAAAGCGGGGCGGATCAGGTCGGCGAGCCGCTCCAGGATGTCGACGCGCACCGCGCGCTCGCCGCACTGGCGATAGCCGAGTACGCGATAGGCATCGCGCGGCAACGCCTTGTCGACCGGGAACGAGGTGCGGCCGCTGGAGGCGAGATGCTGCACATTCGACAATGCCGCCATGTCGGCATTGCTCTGCTTCTCGGCCCACAGCAGCGAGGCCAGCGAGCGCGCCGCGGGCTTCAAGAGCTGCGGGAAATAGATGTGGTAGGCGCCGAACCGCACGCCGTATTTGCGCAGGGCCGCGCGCGAGGGTTGGTCGAGATCCTTCATCTCGGCCGCGATCTTCGCGCGTTCGAGCACGCCGAGCGCTTCGACCAGCTGGAAGGCGATGCCGCGGGCGATGCCCTGAAGATCCTCGGCCTTGGACAGTTCGAACAGCGGCCCGAGCAGCTTTTCGATATGCGTCTTGAGCCAGAGGTCGAGCCGGGTCTGCACCGCTTCGCGCGAGGCGCCGGTCAGCCGCTCGTCGGAGATGATGCGCAGCCGCGGATGCAGCGCGTCCTCGGCGGCCACCAGCTTGGCGACCGCATCGCCGGTCCAGCGGATGGTGCCGTCGGAGGTCAGCACGAACTGCTCGTCGGGGGCGGCGCCCAGCTTCTCGGCGCGCGCATCGATCTCGCGCGCCAGCACCTGCTGGGCGGCGGCTTGCAGCGCCTTGGCGTCGCTGCCGGCCTCGGCCGCATCAGGTGCGAAGGTGAAACCATCGAGCCGGCCGATCACGTGGCCTTCCACGATCACTTCACCGGTCTTGCCAATTTCCGTATTCAAAACTGAGTTCTCCCGCAGGCGGCGCATCAATACACTGGTCCGCCTGTCAACGAAACGCTCCGTGAGCCGTTCATGCAGCGCATCGGATAATTTATTTTCGAGCTCGCGCGTGATCCCCTGCCAGTGGTCCGGGTCGTAGAGCCAGTCCGGCCGGTTGGCAACAAAGGTCCAGGTCCTGATCTGCGCGATCCGGCCCGATAGCGTGTCGATATCGCCGTCGGTCCGGTTGGCCTGGTCGACCTGGGCGGCAAACCATGCGTCAGGGATACGCCCCTTTTGCATCAGGAAGCCATACAGCGTGGTCACGAGTTCGGCATGGGCGGCCGGCGACAGCTTCCGGTAGTCCGGAACCTGGCAGGCCTCCCACAGCCGCTCCACCGCGGCCGCCCCATGCGCGAGATTGCGCACCTCGGCGTCGCGCGCAACATGCTCGAGCACGCGCAGGTCCTCGGCCACCGGGGCCCGCGTCAGTGCCTCATGATTGGGCGACAGCGCCAGCGACACCTGCAACGCGCCGAGCGAGGCGAAGTCCAACTTCGCGTTGCGCCATTGCAGCACCTTGACGGCATCGAAGGTGTGGTTCTGCAGCGCGTTGACGAGCTCCGGCTCGAACGGCGCGCAGCGGCCGGTGGTGCCGAAGGTGCCGTTGCGCGTCGCGCGGCCGGCGCGGCCCGCGATCTGCGCGAATTCGGCCGGCGTCAGGCGGCGGAACTGGTAGCCGTCATACTTGCGGTCGGAAGCGAAGGCGACGTGATCGACGTCGAGATTGAGCCCCATGCCGACCGCGTCGGTGGCGACGAGGTAGTCGACGTCGCCGTTCTGGAACATCGCGACCTGGGCATTGCGCGTGCGTGGTGAGAGCGAGCCCAGCACCACGGCCGCGCCGCCATGCTGGCGGCGGATCAATTCGGCGATCGCGTAGACTTCGTCGGCGGAGAACGCGACGATTGCCGTTCTGCGCGGCTGCCGCGTGATCTTGCGGTCGCCGGCGAATTCGAGCTGCGACAGCCGCGGCCGCGTGATGATCGAGGCACCCGGCAACAGCCGCTCGATCATCGGCCGCATGGTCGCCGCGCCGAGCAGCAGCGTCTCGTCGCGGCCGCGGCGGTTGAGGATGCGATCGGTGAACACATGCCCGCGCTCGAGATCGGCCGCGATCTGGATCTCGTCGACCGCGAGAAAGGACACATCGAGATCGCGCGGCATCGCTTCCACGGTCGAGACCCAGAAGCGCGGCGCCTTCGGCTTGATCTTCTCCTCGCCCGTGACCAGCGCGACGTTATCGATGCCGGCACGATCCGCGATCTTGTTGTAGACCTCGCGCGCCAGCAGCCGCAGCGGCAGCCCGATCAGGCCCGACGAATGCGCCAGCATGCGCTCGATGGCCAGATGCGTCTTGCCGGTGTTGGTCGGCCCGAGCACCGCGGTGACGCCTGCACCGGGCACGCGGTCATTTCCGAACGAAGTTGAGAAAGCCATATTTTGCAGGTGTTTCTTGAATTGTTGGGGCGCTCTCTGATCCGTCATCCCCGGTACAACGGCGAATTCGCCGTTGTACCTATGAGCAGCGCGTCAGCGCGTCTCGAAGGATGCACGGCCGAGATCGACCCGTTTGCGGCGATCTTGATGAGACAGCAGGGCCGTCGCCCTTCGAGAGGGCCGCCGCACGGCCTCCTCAGGGTGACGGTGAGGGATTGACGCTCTGGTCTTCACTCCTTCACGCGTCCTTTTCACAAAATCTGTCTCACAATGCGACGCTTTCCGCGCCTACCTTAAGCTCTGGAACGACTCTAGAACGAATCGCGGCCGAATCGCTGACTCTATTCCGGGCTCGGAACGTTCACCGCAACATCTCGGGTAGGCTGACGGCGGCGGCACTAGATCAAGTTTGAGAGGGCTCCACAAGCACAGGATATGCGGACTGAATTCCTTAAGTTCCAGGGGTGGCCGAGTCGAATCAGAAGCGGACAAGAGTCAACTGGATTCCGGTGACATTTGTTGTTGGTCCGCGCCTGCCTCTGTCTGTCATTCCGGGGCGCGCGTAGCGCGAACCCGGAATCTCGAGATTCCGGGTTCGCG